>NZ_JCAXEC010000019.1:0-74562 GCF_059758715.1 Sphingobacterium sp. GQ94 | reverse complement strand
CACTGGCGTTCTTTTTTAGTTAAACATCTATTCGCAATTTCCTTTTCCTGGTAAATTAAGCGTATCTCTCTAGGTGTGGTCATACCAGATAGTTCATGCGAACTATGCAGAATCTCGTGCTGATGGAATCTCATTGTTGTATAATTTGCATGATACTGTTTTTTTAGATTATAGTTCGATGATTTCCTCTGTTTTTCGAATATTGTTCATTGCATTATGCGCATTTATGCATTATTAATAATTATTTTACACAAAGTATGCAAAAGTTTGCAAGGTTTTCGCTATACTTGTTTAAACTAATTAAAAGATACCCTTTAAAAGTAAAAGGGAATATTATTAACTGATTATTATATCTAATTCTTAAATTATGAAAGAACGAGTATTATTATTCGTCCTAGGGCTAATGTTCATTAGTTCGAGTCTCTTTGCGCAGCGAAGTATTTCAGGAAAGGTTAGTGATCCTAATGGAGTGCCAATTGAAAGTGTTACTGTTCAGGAAAAAGGTTCCTCGAATCAAACGCGGACCAATTCCACTGGAAATTACACCATCACTGTAGCCGATGGAGCTACCTTGGTATTTCGTTCATTGGGAAAACAAAATGTGGAAAGAAAAGTGACTACAGGAGTAATTAATGTTGTCTTGCAAGAAAGCCAAGCAGAAATTGATGAGGTCGTTGTTACGGCCTTCGGTATCGAACGTGACCGAAAATCGCTGGGTTATTCCACACCTCAAGTTTCAGGTAAAGAGGTTGCAGAAACCCAAAGAGAAGCTTTTTTTAATGGGCTTCAAGGTCGGGTTCCAGGCTTAACGGTCAATTCTTCCAATGGATTACCAGGAGCATCCGCTCAGATTGTTTTACGGGGGTTTGTTTCTATCTCAGGAGACAACAACGCGTTAATCGTGATCGATGGGGTGCCGGTGGACAATTCCACGGTCAATGAACATGACATGGTGTACGATGGTACCAACCGTGAAAATGATTATTCCAATCGCGGAATTGATATTAATCCGGAAGATATCGAGAATTATGTGATCATGAAAGGAGCCGAGGCAACCGCTATGTTTGGTAGTATGGGCGCTGGTGGTGCGATCTTGATTACCACTAAAAAAGGAAAAGCGGGTCGCTCTTCTGTAGCCTATTCGTATTCAGGGAGACTTGAAAAACCGTACCGGTACCCTGAAAGACAATACGTGTATGCTCAAGGAACTAATGGGGTGTACAATGCGACCTCTACCTATGCCATGGGACCTAAATATGATCCAGATGAGGTGCTTTTTACAGATAACACAAAGAATTTTTTTAGAAACGGCTACAACCACAAACATAATTTAGTGATTGAAGGTGGGGCGGATGCATTAACGTATCGTTGGTCAAATGAATATTTTGACAACAAAGGAGTTGTACCAAACACAAGTTATAAAAGGTTTACTTCACGGTTAACCGGGACCTCCAAAATTAACGATAAGATGGACGTTACAACCACGTTCAGTTACATGAATTCACATAACGATAAGGCTAACAAAGGAGACGCCGGGTATATGATGACCCTGTTGAGGTTCAATCCAAGATGGGACGTGAGAGACTGGGTTGACGAAGGCGGAAATAGGGTCTTACACACCTCCGATATTTATGGCGAGCTGGATAATCCGTTTTGGGATGCTTATAAAAACTTAGCATATGATGATGTAGACCGCATCATCGGGAATACACAATTTGTGTACAAACCCTATAAATGGTTGAGTATGCAAGCTACCCTTGGACTGGATTATTCTTTCACCAATGGATTTAAGATTTACCATGGGCAGTCCTATAATGGTTCGGGTTCAGCAAGTGATCCTGATTTGGGAGAAATGTACCTCTTTTCAAGAACTGCAAGGATTCTAACGGGAACCTATAGGGCAAGTACACGACATACTTTTTTCGATAATAAGTTTAGCCTACAAACCAGTTTGAGTGCGAACATTTTCGATTACCATTACAATACAGATTCGCAGTTTGGCCGTAAGATGTATGATCCGAATTTTTACAACATCAACAATACGGATCCAGAGGAGCGTCAGGCAAAAAATTACATCGATCGCAAAAGAAATGTGGGCGCGTCATTACAAGCCGTTTTAGGGTATAAAACATTGTTGTATTTAACCCTGACCGGAAGGGTTGATGCATCCTCCCGATTAATGCCGAATAATCCAGTCTATGCCTATCCTTCTGGATCTTTCGCCTTTAACTTTTCAGACTTTGAGTATATCGAAGAAAAATTTCCATGGTTAGATGATGGAAAATTGCGTTTCTCTATTTCAAGGACGGGGAAAGAACCTTTCCGTTCCTATGCAACGCGTTCAAATCTAGAAACCCAAATGACCTCAGGTGGGGGATTTGCCTACCATAATACTGGTGGAAATCCCAACTTAAAAATTGAAACCACAGAAGATGTAGAGGGTGGATTGGAGCTGGGTTTGTTTAAGAAAAGATTGACTTTCGATTTTACGTATTATCGTAGACGTAGTATTGATCAAATTTTTCAACCTCGTCTGAGTTACGCAACCGGATATGTCCTTCGTACAATCAATGGTGGGGTAATTCAGAGTAGCGGTACTGAAATTCAAACCAATATTGCTCCGATTCGAAAAGAAAATTTTGGCTGGGATATAACCTTAAACTATACCCAACAAAAAAGCATTGTTCAATCCTTAGCTAAGGACCTGCCAGAGACCTATGATTCAGATACTTGGTTAACGGGCGGGGTTCGATCTGCGGTTTTTATTGGAGAGAGTATTGGATCGCTATCGGCCACCAGATACGACAGGAATGAACAGGGAGATATCTTGATTAATCCACAATCGGGCTTGCCACTTTTACCATCGGAATCAAGTTTTGGGTATGTGGGAGATCGTATTCCTGATTTTACCTTAGGGATCGTTAATAAGTTCCGCTATAAGGATTTTACACTAAACTTTCTATGGGACACCCGTTTCGGTGGGGATGTGTATAACTTGCTCGGATATAGAATGTACGTATATGGTTTAAACGATGATTTATTGAACAGAGAAGTGCCTAGGGTTGTAACGGGAGTCTTAAAGGACGGATTAGAAAATACGGCAAACCCAACACCAAATACCATTGCTGTAACCCCTTATTATACCTCAAATTATTTCTTTAATTCGGTTACCGGAGAGAAATTCGTTGAAAAGGATATTTGGACGATTAGACTACGGGATATTACCCTTAATTATAATTTACCAAAAACTATCGTAAAAAGAATCGGTTCGCGGACTGAGTTGTCTGTTTTTGCAACCCTTACTGATTTGGTCCTATTGACCAACTACTCAGGTTTAGATCCTGAATCCAATTCCAATACGCCTGGTCTAGGGGGTATTGGTGGTTATGGTATTGACTATGGAAACATGACAAGACCTCTTGGAATGAATTTCGGATTTAGGTTAAAACTTTAATTGTAAGATCATGAAAAAAAATAAAATAGTAGCTATTTGTATCGGAGCAATTGCAGTGCTCACGGTAAGCTGTAAGAAATACTTAGATATCAATTTTAGTCCATCTTTTCCGCAGGAGGTAGCTGCAGAACTCTATTTGTCTCCAATTATCTATCAGATTGCCAACGGGTATGGACAGGATCAGCGGATTATCAATAAATTCACCCAGGCGATGCTGGGTTCAAGCGATGCTCAATCTTCTTATATTTGGGAGCAACATAGTTATCCCGGAGGAGTAAGTGATGTAGGCGGTGTGATGTGGCGTATGGTTTACTGGAATCATGGGGTGAATCTCGAAAACCTAATTAAAGAATCCAGGTTGAATAAAAAATACGAGTTCACGGCCATCGGATATGCCATTAAAGCATTTGATTACCAGTTGTTAACGGATTATCATGGACCGGTTGTTTTGGATGGTGCCTTTGAGGATCGTTTGCAGTTTGAATACAAAGATCAGCCAGATGTGTATAAAAAAGTTCAGGTTTGGTGCGATTCAGCTTTGTATTTTATATCACAGGAAAGTTTTGCAGATAATACCGCCTTATTAAACAAATACGATTTCCTATACAATGGAAATATGGAACGCTGGCGCAAATTTGTTTATGGTATTAAGGCCTTAAATTATGCCAGATATATTAATAAGCCTGATTTTCTCACGCATTATGCGGACTCAGTTCTGAAATATACGACATTATCTTTTGCCTCTGAAAACGATAATGCAACCGTTAAATTTACAGGAACCAATACGGATAATTCGAACGTATATGGTCAAGACCAAGCTTTGCTGAACAGTACCAGTTACAATAGGCCTGGGATGCCCATTCTGCGTTATTTGACAGGCGGTGTACGAGGGGATGCCCAGGATGAAGCCAAATCTTCTAGTGATCCCCGGTTATCCAGAATGTTGAAGTTCAGAAGCCCAACGGACAGTTCGTACATTGCGGCAAAACCCGATGGTCGCAATCTCGCGAATACGGCAGTTCCCTCAGTTGGTAATTTCTATATGTTTAAAAATACGGCTGATTTTCCGATCATGACCTATGCTCAATTGCAGTTTATTCGCGCCGAGGTGGCCCTTAAAAAAGGAGAAAAAGCTATTGCACATGAAGCTTATCTAAATGGTATTCGGGGGCATATGACCTTCGTGAATAAATACACGGCCATCAAGGATGATAATCAAAGCGAGCTCTATAATCCACAGGCGATAACCAACCTGGAGATTGATGCTTACCTGGATTCGGTCGAGGTCGCACAAACTCCAGAGGAATTGACCCTGGCAGACGTGATGGGCCAAAAGTATATAGCGCTCTGGGGATGGGGTGGATATGATATCTGGTCAGATCTTCGTAAGTATCGTTACGATAAGGCCGTTTTTAGGCAATTTGAGACCTTGTCAGGGGTACAGTTGTTTCACAATGATTACTGTTACCGGGTGCGCCCTCGCTTTAATTCGGAATACATGTGGAATGCGGAAGAGTTAGAAAAATGGGGAGCAATGGAGGCAGATTATGTGATCAAACCAGTCTGGTTCGTATTAGAGAATTATTAAACAAGAGATTTACTATGAAAAGATATTCATTTATTGGTTTGCTTTTTTGTTTGTTATCACTGACTTTTCTAAGCAGTTGTAATAAGGAAAAAATCCAAGATTTTGGAGACATAGAGTTTCTAGATGATAATAAAGCAATCGTAAAAATTAATATGGCATCGGCTTACCCGGATGACCGGTTTATGTATGTGAAATTTAATGATGTTAGGGTAACTCCGCATATTCGAGGCAGGGAGCCGTATCCGGGAGGTGGTTACAACACCAGGGGGCCATCCAGCTCGGAGTTTCTGATGGTTGATGCGGGACGCATCGATGTAAAGATTTGTATTCCTAAATCTCAGGACGATGGAACGGACTCATTGGTTTTATATTCCAGTAGTATTGAGCTTAAATCGGCTAGTCGGTACACCCTGCACATTGCAGATACGGGAGCTAATACAAAGATCTTTCCTACCGAGGAAACCTTTGCACTTCCTGATTCCTCGTATGCATCCTACCGTTTTATTAACTTAATGCCGAATGTGGAATCGGTGGACCTGTATTATGGACATTATTCAACCTCAGCGGCATCACAAAGACCTGATCAGGATTCTTTGGTGATGAGCAATATGAAGTTTGGAGAGATATCACCCACCTTTGTGTTGAACAGGTCGGTGACCAGAACCTGGAAAATAAGACCCGCCGGAGCGGCGGTGACCAATGAGACGGTGTTGGCCTATTATGCCAACTCTGGTTCTACATTGAATCAAAGGCAGTATAATGTATATGCAATGGGCTTGGCTGGGGAAACTTCAGCCGCATTAAAGCCTTATGTTTCATTCATGTTAGTTCGGTAATTATGGAAAAGAGATTATTAAATAGACTTTGCACAGGAACATCTATAGCATTGATTGCCTTCTTTTCACTCCAAGGTTGTAAGGAAAGAGATGATTATCCGAGTTTTGATAAGCCAGAAGAAGAGATTCCAATTGAAGACGTAATTCCTGATGATCAGCAAAAAACAGTCTGGATTCAACGAATTATGGATAATTCGACGTATATCAAAACGTTTCAAATGGATACCACGCAGACAATAGGTGCTGGTATTGAGTACATACATTCCCGTTTCATTAATCGAGAAGATGTGCCCATAAGCATGCATATTGTGGAGATTGATCAAAGCAAAACGAATGTAACCATGCAGGCGCTAAGTCCTTACAACGATTATTTATACGCTTCGCAATTAGTACCAGATATGATTTCTTTTAATCAGAATTCTGCCCAAGGAAATATTATGGCGGCCATAAATGGCGATGCCTCATCGAGCAATATTCCCACCGGATCGTATGTGAAGTCTGGTCGTGTTATTAAAAGCAGTACCTCCAGAACCCGGCCTTATTTCGGGGTTCGAAAAGGACAAGAAAAAATTGAGTTTTTTAACAGTCCAGATACGGTCTTATACCCAACGACTCCCTTACAGTTAAGCGGTATAAAACATTTAATTGGGGGAGCTTTTTTTCTGCTCTACCAAGGTGATGATGTCTCAAATTCTTCAAGTCTAGCCGCCAGGGCGGCAGTGGGGATGAATCAGGATGCCTCTAAAATTTATTTAGTCACTGTTGATGGGGTCTTGGCAAATTATTCTGCAGGAATAGCCCTGGATGACCTTCGGGATGTGATGAAAGCACTTGGCTGTTATACTGCAATGCAGACCAACAGCGGGAATTCAACCTCTTTGAGCGTTTTGGATGTTTTAAAACCTGAACAGGCCTGGATTCAAAAAAATAGGGTGTCCATTTTTTCTGGTACCGCAAATGCAATCGGTTTTGTTGTAAAATAAGCATAAATCGGTCACTATTGGCCGATTGATAACAAAACTAGTTTTTAAGGAGGATGTGATTAGCAAACTCCTAGTGGTGTGCGTTTTGAAAAGAGTCTGAAGTTTTTTCAGGCTCTTTTTTATGCCCGAATTTCCGATCATCCTTAACGCGTATTTAGCAGACTAATAAAAAAAATTGTAACAAATTTATTTTACGGTTACGTTACCGTAAAATAAATGATATATTTACTTTATAATAACTAAAGATATGGACCTAAATATAGAATTTGATGTTATTGTCGTGGGCTCCGGTATAAGTGGGGGATGGGCCGCTAAGGAATTTACGGAAAATGGATTTAAAACCTTATTAATTGAAAGAGGGCGAATGGTTCGCCATGTGAAGGATTACCCAACGGCAAACACCGATAATTGGGAATTTGAACACCGAAACCGCAAAACGATAGAAGATAAGAAGAAGAATCCTTTAATTTCTAAGCATTATGCTTATGGTGAGGCAACTAAACATTTTTATATACAAGACCAGGAACAGGAGTATATTCAAGAGAAACCGTTTGATTGGATACGGGGTTTCCAACTTGGCGGTAAGTCCCTGCTATGGGCAAGGCAAACCCAGCGTTGGAGCGACTTTGAATTTAATGCTCCCCAGAAATATAATTATGGCGTTGATTGGCCAATTCGATATAAGGATATTGCCCCCTGGTACAGTCATGTAGAGCATTTCGTAGGTATTGCCGGAAACAGAGACGGCATTGAGAATATGCCCGATAGTGAGGTGGTAGGAGCCTTTGAAATGAACCAGGTTGAAAAAGCAATTGCCGAGAAAATTGATGCACATTATTCAGATCGGAAGGCCATCATAGGACGCTGTGCGAATCTGGCCGAACTTCCAGACTTTCAACGTACCCAGGGAAGAGGAAAATGTATGGCCCGCTCTCTTTGTGAGAGAGGCTGTCCTTTTGGGGCTTATTTTAGTTCGAATTCCTCAACAATACCCCATGCCGAGAAAACAGGGAATCTAACCATCTTGACCGATTCCATAGTTGAGGCGGTTGACTATGATCAGACACTCCAAAAAGCAACAGGAGTTCGGGTAATTGATGCCAAAACTGGGGAAAAGAAGAGTTATAAGGCCAAGATTGTCTTTTTGAATGCGGCCACTTTAAATACCAACTTAATCCTACTCAATTCCACTTCTGAAAGATTTCCAAATGGTTTAGGAAATGACCATGGTCAACTAGGCCATCATATTTGTTTTCATAATTACCGAGGCAGAGTTTCGGCTGATTTCCCAGGGTATGAAGATTCTTATTATTACGGACGCAGACCCACTCAGGTTTTTATGCCAGCATTTAAGAATATCCATCAGCCAGCTGAGAAATTTAAAGGGTCCTATTTGATCGCTTTTTCGGCCAGCCGGGAAACCTGGGGTAGAAATCCAGATGGCCCTTCCGTTGGTGGAGCGTTTAAAGATGCTCTTAGCGAACCAGGGGGATGGAAAGTCTCTATGATGATGCAGGGTGAGGTTATTCCGGTATACGACAATCATGTCAGACTTAGCCCGGATAAAAAAGATAAATATGGTCTTCCTCAACTCATCACCTCGATTGCCTATTCCGAGAACGATGTGGCGATGATGGAGGATTTCTTCGTGGAGGCCAAGGATATGTTGGAAAAAGCGGGTTGTACGAATATCCAGATATCTGATCACCATCTTACCGCTGGAAGACAACCAGGGTTAGAGGTCCATGATGTTGGAGGAGTGCGCATGGGAAATGACCCAAAAACATCGATGCTTAATGGATTTAACCAATTGCACCTTTGCCAGAATGTTTTTGTAACCGATGGGGCTTGCATGAATAGTGTAGGAAATCAAAATCCATCATTAACCTTCATGGCGCTGACCGCTAGGGCAGCAGACTATGCCATGAAGCAATTGAAATCAGGTGTATTATAGGCTAAAAAATAGAAATGAAATACATATATAGTTATCTGATCGCTTTATTTGCCTTTAGTGGCTGCGCCCGGGATGCTGATTTTCAGAAAGAGACCGTGGATTATTTGAAGGTAGAGGATGGATTTTTAGAGGTTTCCACGGTAGCGGATAGTTTAGAAGTTCCTTGGGGAATGGGGTATCTGAATGATAAAATCATTTTCACTCAGATTAAAGGAAAGGTTAAACAAGTGGATTTAAAAACGGGTGAACTGCGTACTCTGCTGAGCTTAGATGACGTTTTCCACAGGACCACTCCTGGACTTTTAGGGCTTGCCATTCAAAAAAATAACAATAAAGATCCCTTTGTATTTATCGTTTTTACCCAAAAACAGGGAACACGCATTGTGGCAAATCTGGTACGGTATACCTATGATCAGGACACGTTGATCAACCCGGTTAATTTGCTAACGATTAAGGGAGGAAACGGACATAACGGGTCCAGGGTAATTTGTGATGAAAACAATATGCTTTACTGGGCGACAGGGGACGCTGCAGATAACACCCAGGCCCAGGATTCTACAACCTTGAACGGAAAGATCCTACGCATGCATATGGACGGTTCTATTCCGAAGGATAATCCCATTAAAGGTAGTTATGTTTATGCCTGGGGATTTCGAAATATTCAGGGATTAACGATGGATGATAAGGGAAATATTTTCAGCTCTGAACACGGTGATGCTGTTGAGGATGAGGTAAATTTGATTCATCCTTTAGCGAATTATGGATGGCCGCAGATTGAAGGTATCCACGATACACCGGCTGAGAAGAGTATTGCAGATAGCGCTCAAAGGTCTGAACCCATTAAGTCCTGGACTCCGGTAATTGCCCCAGCGGGACTAGCGTATTATGGACATGAACAAATTCAGGATTGGCAGAATTCATTACTTTTAGTTACCCTTAAAAGTCAAAGCCTACGCGTTTTAAAATTAGGGAAAAACAATGCCGTGATAAGCCAGGAGAAGGTTTATTTCTCCAACCGGTATGGACGGCTTCGTTCGGTTCTTGCAGCGCCTAATGGCGATGTTTATGTCTCAACGAGTAATTTAGATTGGAACCCTCAGCCTGGTTTTCCGCTTCCAAAGGATGATCGGATTTTAAGAATAAGGAAAAGTGATCACCTTCCGGATAGTTTCATTAGTCAGGATAAAGTAGATCAGTCTCAAAAGCTAAGTGGCGAACTGTTGTACAAAAACTATTGTGCTTCCTGTCATAAGAATAATGGTATGGGACTCAAAGGTACATTTCCCGCATTAAAGGGTTCCGCGAGAGTGCAAGATTCAAAAGCCTTTATCCAGCTCTTGTTAAAAGGATCTAAAGGTGATAAACCCATAGATGGGGTGCAGTACAAGCAAGGAATGGCTAGTTTCTCCTTTTTGGATGATCAGCAGTTATCCCAGATTGTAAACTATGTGAATGAGAAATTTGCAGATGGGAAGAAAGTTTCTCAAACAGATATAAAAAACGAACGATAAATCGAATTTGATGAATACAAAGAAATCTATAAACTGGTTATCTGTACTGGGACCGGGGATCATCACAGCGGCGCTGGTTTTTGGGCCAAGCAAAATGACAATTACGTCAAAAATGGGTGCAGAGTTTTCCTATTCGTTAATTTGGGTAATTGCTGTTGCCATTTTCTTTATGTTGATTTTTACGAATATGAGTGCGCGTATCGGCCAGTATAATTCAGAATCATTATTAACGCTCATTAAAAAGAAAACAGGTAAATGGGCAGGCATTGCCATTGGCCTTGGAATTTTTTTGGTAGCCACTTCTTTTCAGGCGGGAAACTCTACCGGACTCGGGATTGCGATCGCTGAGGCCTCCGGAACGGACGCTAAAATATGGATTATTCTCTTCAACGTTCTGGGAATCCTTTTGTTGTTTTTTCGTTCTTTTTACCGGATGATGGAGAAGGTGATGTTGGCATTGATCATCATGATGTTATTCTGTTTTATTACCACAGCGCTTGTCATCCAACCTCCTTTTTCAGCGATCATTAAGGGTTTATCTCCCGTTATTCCGGAAGGTTCGACGGGGTTAATTGTTGCTTTTATTGCTTCTTGTTTTTCCCTTGTAGGCGCTTTTTATCAAGCGTATCTGGTGCAAGAAAAAAGGAAAAGCCTTTCCTCACAAAATGCAGATTCCAATGAACGTGCTCAGTTGAGTAGTACCGTAGGTATTCTTTTACTTGGGGTAATGAGCGCTGTTGTTCTGATTTGCGCAGCGGCTGTCCTGCAGCCTCAGGGTATCAAGGTCAACTCGGCCTCCGAAATGGCTCAAGCCTTGGAACCCTTATTTGGCCCTTTGGCTAGTTATTTGTTTTTTATTGGTCTGTTTGGGGCCTCGTTTTCTTCGTTGATTGGAAATGCTGTTTTAGGAGGGTCGATGTTAGGAGATGGATTGGGGTTTTCCAGTAGTTTAGATAATAAATATGTTAAAGTTTTTATCGGGGCGGTCATGTTATTTGGGGCAATCATTGCCATTAGTTTTGGAAAATTACCTTTAGAGCTGATCGTCTTGGCGCAAAGTGTTACGATATTTTTGGTTCCTTTTATTGGGCTTTCCATTGTTTTGGTAGGGAGTTCTAAAGAGATTATGGGAAAAAATAAGAATACTGTTTTTCAGAATGTGGTGGGGATTTTAGGCGTTGCCTTGGTTGTGTTTTTAGCTGTTACAAATTTTAAAGTGTTGTTTTTATAAGAAAATAAGATGATTGATTTAAAAAAAATTGAAGAAAATTTGACCATTCCCTCGTCCGAGTTGATTCTGGATGTGAAGGAAATGAAGGGAGATTTTCTGTTGTTAGGAATTGCAGGAAAGATGGGGGTGAGTATGGGAAAATTATTAGTGGATGCGCTAAAGGCAGCTGGCTCGCAGGCGAAAGTATATGGCGCTTCCCGGTTTTCTAAGGTTGAATCTAAACAAGAGGTGGAGAATAGTGGAGTGATTCCTATTGTCTGTGATCTACTAAATGAACAGGATCTGGAGCAATTACCGCAGGCCGAGAATGTTATTTTTTTAGCGGGACACAAATTTGGGACTGTGGGCAATGAAGATTTTACCTGGGCCATGAATACCTACCTTCCGGGTAGAGTTGCCGACCGGTTCAAGGACTCGAAAATTGTTGTTTTCTCCTCCGGAAATGTCTTGCCATTTGTCTCCTTAAATCAAGGTGGGGTGGATGAACAGGCAACTCCCGAACCTATCGGAGAATATGCGCAATCCTGTTTGGGTAGAGAGCGTATATTCCAATATTTTTCTAAGAAAAATAACACCCCGGTTTTAATCTATCGGTTGAATTATGCGGTTGACTTCAGGTATGGGGTCATTATGGAAATTGCGAAATCTGTATTGAACGATAAACCTATAGATTTGAGAACGGAGAATGTGAATGTTATTTGGCAAAAAGACGCCAATGAAATGGCAATTCGTTCGCTTCTACATTGTGATTCTCCTGCTAAAATCCTTAATATAACCGGACCGGAAACGCTCTCAACACGTTGGGTTGCAAAAGAGTTTGGTAAATTATTTTCTAAAGAACCGCTGTTCGAAAACCAAGCCGAGGGAACAGCACTTCTCAATAATGCTTCTGAATCTCACCGATTATTTGGCTATCCAAAGATGACAATTCGTGAGATTATTGATGTGACGGCAACTTGGTTGCTCGCCCAGGGAGAACAGCTCGATAAACCTACACATTTTCAAGAAAGAGGAGGACAATTCTAATGAGACCATTAGCACAAGAATTAAAGAACTTATTAATACAGGGGACAGTGATTCCCGCGCATCCATTGGCCTTGAATGAAGACCGTACGCTAAATGAGCAAAAACAAAGACTCTTATCAAAGTATTATATGGCAAGCGGAGCTGGAGGTATCGCTGTTGCGGTACATTCTACTCAGTTCGAAATTAGAGATCCGGAGATTGGTCTTTTTGAAACTGTTCTTAGGCTTGCCGCCCAGGAAGTTGACCAGGCGAATCTAGATAGGCCTTTCCTTAAAATCGCTGGCATATGCGGACCAACAGATCAAGCTGTTTCCGAGGCTAAAATCGCTAGCAATCTGGGATATGATATGGGCCTGCTTAGTATGGGCGGATTAACCGGTTGGAGCGAGTCCGCTATTTTGGATAGAGTCAGGGCAGTAGCTGCTCAAATCCCTGTATTTGGTTTTTACCTGCAACCCTCAGTTGGAGGACGCATTTTCTCGTATAATTTTTGGGAAGAATTTGTCAGTATCGAAAACGTAGAGGCTATCAAATGTGCTTCTTTTAACCGCTATCAAACCCTGGATGTTATGCGTGCTGTTGCACATTCAAAAAGGCGAGAACAAATTGTTATGTATACAGGGAACGACGATAATATTGTGCCGGATTTATTGACCAATTATGAGTTTACTGTGGATGGAAAGAGTGTGAATGTAGATTTTAAAGGTGGTTTATTGGGACACTGGGCAGTATGGACCCGTAAAGCGGTTGAGTTAATGGAAGAGATAAAAGCCTATAAAAGAAGTCCCAGTTCCTCTGCTGCAGATTTACTGTTGAAAAAAGGGGTGTGGATTACCGATGTAAATGCGGCTTTGTTTGACCCTGCAAATGGATTTCACGGTTGTATTCCGGGAATTCATGAAGTTCTTAGAAGACAGGGATTAATGGAAGGGATTTGGTGTTTGAATCCGAATGAAGTTTTGTCTGCCGGCCAGTCAGAGGAAATTGATCGTGTATATCGGGATTACCCTGAGTTAAATGATGATGCGTTTGTAAAAGATTTTTTAAGTTCTCAAGCTTGACTGTTGTTTTTAGACCTGTATCAGAAATAAATCAAATACGGTGTGGATCATAAACGTCCTTTTTTGTAGCTCATTTTAAAGGATAATTGAGCTACAAATCTATTCCTTTTGAGCGTTACTTGATTTACTGAATTTTAGAGCTCGTTTGGGTTGATTTTTATTTATAGGATAAGGAGAATCCCGATCAAATTATTAGGTATGGTCATTTAATCATTCTGATAATACTTTATTTTTCTAATCTTAATTCTCATTTTAATTATTGGGCATGAGCTTGCATAACTTTTTCTTTATCGATGATTATATTATATTTTTCAAGCAAAATGGATAATTTCTCCTGTTGTAAAAATTTTAAGTAAATGTCCTCATCAAGTATTATTCGCTGAAATTCAGAGCTCGATAGCCCAAGTGAAAAAGCTAGATCTAGATTTTTATAGAACTCTCTGTCATTGTTAACTGAAGCATTCAGTTCTGCTAAAGTGGTTGTAGCCAAAATATGTTGAGGATTTATCTCTAAAGCTTTGTAAACAGCTTCGAAACCATCATCATATAATTTGCATGCTCTTAAGCTATTTGCATACCCATTCCAGAGGTTAGGATCCTCAGGATTCAATTGTATTCCTTTTTTATAATAATCCTTAGCGCTTGTATAATCCTTTTTCTTGTAACGTATCAGTGCAAGCATAGCAAGAGACGAAACAAGGTTTGATTCCTTTTGGTACTGATTGTTAAACATTTTTTGTGCTTGTTCAAGTTTTCCCATGGAGTATAATGCATGACCTTTGAAATATTCAACTGAATCTTCGAATAGTGGATTTAATTGCAATGCTTTTTCAAAACTCTCAATTGCCTCAGGAAATTCTCCGATATCCATCTGGGCTAGTCCCATTGAAAGATATGCATAAGGATATTTTGGATAAATTGAGACAGCTTCTTTTAATAATCGTATCCTTTCATCTGAATTCAACGTCGAGATAGCTTTATTCATTAAAAAATTTGCTTTTTTAAAGGTTTCAAGGATGCTTGCGTTATTACTATCTATTAATTCGGATGTCAATTCACCAAAAAGTTCTAAATAGTCTGAAGTTATTGAAATATTAGTATGGAAATCTCCTTCACCAACATGATTAATCCTAAACTCTTCCTTCATTTCAAGTTCAGGTTCAGAATGAATAACGAATAATTTTTCTATCCTGAAATCACTTTTGGATCTTTGTGAAAGTTTGTCATTAAGAATTCTAATCGCAAAATTTTTAACATTTGTTTCTCTTGGTTTATCCTTTGCCAAAGGTAAATATGGAATTCTTGAAAGAACCACATTTACCTTTGGCATCCTACCACCTAAGGAATTAGAAGGGTCAGCCAAGGAACATAATACCTGTCCTATTCCATCTAGATTCTCCATATTATTTGCGGCGAAAAGAACAACTTCATCAGCCATAATGGACATTGTTACGCCAGCAATGTCAGTTATACCTGTTCTCGAATCTATGAGAAGTACATCTGGACACATTTGTTCCTGGATTTGCATTTTTAGATTATAGAAAAAATCTACACCTAAACTGTCTTCTCTATAGAAAAGATCCTTCCAGCCAATATTTGACAATTTTTTCCAGTAATCACTTGATGAGGTATCACCCGCACTAATTAAAGATATGGAACCACCTTGAATTCCAACAGTATCTACTTTAACAGAATAATCAATAATGTTTTCTGGAACTAGTCCAGTATTAGTAAATTCATAGATGTAATCAACTAGGCCTTTCGTTAAATGATCTTTTAATATACGGTCAGAAAACTTAACGTGAAGACCTGGAGCTTCAAGGTCAAAATCAAGCATACAAACCTTTAGCCCAAATTCAGAAAGTCGATCTGCAATATTTGAAAGTGTGAGGGACCTGCCAACTCCGCCTTTATATGAATAAAAAGTTATAGCTTTCATTTTTAACATCCAATTGAAAGTAACATTCCTCGCGTTGAAACACGAGATTTAAATTCTGAAACAGCCTGTTGAGAACTTATGTATCCAAAAATCTCAGTTTTAGAACTCGCTAATTCAACCGATTTATTGAAATTTCTGGAAATTCTTATTATGTCATAGGAGGAATTGAGTAGACTCTGATCAAGAAATAAATATTCCGATAATTCACGGATCATTTTCTTGGAAAGTGCTCTCTTGCAAGCAAGTACCTCAGAAACAATTCCACTGCTTCCTATATATGGAATAAGATCCTTTTGTTTAATTCCAAGGTACTCCATTTTAAGTTTGATAATTTCAATAGGATGACCATTATCCAATTTAAAACTCTGATTTTCATGTGCTTCAATCATATCAGACAATAAATGAAACTTTTTAACAAGTTTATCATTTTCTTCAAATCCTTCAGTATCTCCTATTTTTTCCAATAAATCTATTGCTTTATTGTATTCACTTTCATTTTTAAACATTTTTCTTTTCTTTGAATTTCTACTTAAACATTTCAATCGAATTTTGTTGATTAAGCCGACAGAGCTTACTATATTCTGCATGTGTACCAATCCATTTAATATATATAACTGATTGCTTCAGTTTATGATGAAATTGATATTTAACAATTATTCTCAAATGATTTCCCTTTATATCAATAACTGCTCTCTCATTTCCTATTATATCAACAGCCTTGGCGCCAAAACTTTGTACAATATCTTGAGGTGCGAACCAAGTTTGTGATTTTACGATAGCCACCCAAGCTTCAAGAGCCAGTTTAATTCTCGGATTTGAGTAAATATATTTTGTTATCGAAGAAATTTTAACAACTCTGACCATGCCGAGTTCAACTACTTATTCAAAATGTTCATACTACAAAGTTAAAATAAACTCTCAAAAAGAGAGTAGAATAAATGTAAAAATAATTTTAGCGTGTTTTTTTAAGCTTCTGCGAGTAAACGCACTGTCGATTGCACCATCATCTTAATTCCATTTTCTAAAATACTCTCATCAATTTTAAAAGTGGGTGTGTGGAGTTCAGATTGAATGTTTTTCTCACTATTTTTTGTGCCGATCAAATAGAATGCTGCCGGATATTTTTTTGCATAATAGGCGAAATCCTCTGCTGCAGTCCAAAGTGGAACATCCAGGACTTGATCTTGCCCAAATAAAGTGATTGCGTTATCTTTTAGTTTTTCAGAGAGCTTTTCATCATTAACTAAGGAAGGATATCCTTTTCTAATCTCTATTTCAGCTTTCATTGAGAATGATTCTGCCATCATGGTAACCATTTCTTTGATCCTCTCTATAGCCTGTTCTCTCCAGGATTCATCGAAAGTTCTTAAAGTACCTGCAATACTCACTTTATCGGGAATGACGTTGGCAGCCCCAGCTGCAATCACTTTTCCAAAGGATAACACTGTTGGAATTCGGGGGTCAGCGTAGCGGGAGCAGATTTGTTGCAAACTGACGAGTATCTGAGCAGAAACAATCACTGGATCCTGGTTTAGTTGGGGTTGAGCTGCATGACCTCCTTTGCCTAGGATGTCGATGTATATCTCATCGCTAGAGGCCATGAATGACCCTGAGCGGAATCCAAACTCACCAACATGAAGTCCTGGTGCTACGTGCTGCCCTATAACACCAATGAGATTTTCTACATCCAGAACTCCTGAGTTGACAATTTCAATGGCTCCTCCTGGGATTTTTTCTTCTGCAGCTTGAAAGATGAGCAGGACTTGTCCGTCTAATTGATTTTCCATTTTTTTAAGAATGGCGGCAGTCCCTAATAAGTTTGCCGTGTGAAAGTCATGACCACAGGCGTGCATGATGCCTGGCTTTGTTGATTTATAGTCAAGGTCATTCTCTTCAACTATTGGCAGCGCGTCAATATCGGCTCTTAAAGCAATTGTTTTATTGGTTATTCCATTTCCCCTGATAAGTCCAATAACACCCGTTTTAGCCACTGATTTGTATTCAATATTTAACTCCTCGAGCCTTTCCTTAATAAAGGCAGTGGTTTGAACCTCATCAAAGGACAGTTCAGGATAACGGTGAAGGTGTCTGCGCCATTCAATGGCTTTCTTTAGGGATTCCTGTAAGTCTACCGGGTCTATTTGGAGTTGATTTTCCATGAGTATAAATGTATCAATTAAAAGCTTTTTTTTTGAGTAATTCTAAGAATAATTCTTTCCTTTTTAAAACCTAGCGCTGCCACGCTCATTCGTGCTAGAAATTTATGGTCTGTATCAACCAAGCGCTCACTAGTTTTGGCATTGGTTATAGGCGATAACTGGCCGTAAAGCAAGTTTTCAAATATTTTATTGAAAATAATTTGCTGTTATCAAAAATAATCATCAACTTCGGGTACGTACACAAAAGGTGTAAGTGATAGAACTAAATTATTCGTGGATAATAACCCCACGCCTTATAAATCTAATATGCAAGTAATCGATTATATAGTAATTATAGCTTTTTTTGTTACGCTCGTGGGAATAGGGGTGTATAGTTTTAAAAAGGTATCCTCTTCTGCTGATTTTTTTACCGCTGGAGGAAAATTACCTTGGTGGTTATCGGGAATTTCTCATCATGTCTCAGGATACAGTGGAGCTGTATTTGTGGCGTATGCTTCCATTGCCTACACCCATGGTCTGACCATGTATATCTGGTGGGCCTTGACCATCGCTGTTGCGATGATTGGGACAATCTTTTTTATTGCTCCTCGGTGGGCGCGCTTAAGAACTCAAACAGGTATTCAATCCCCGACCGAATATTTAGCAACTCGCTATAACATCCCTACCCAGCAACTCATGGCCTGGAGTGGTGTATTGGTCAAGCTTTTTGATGTGGGAGCGAAATGGGCCGCTATTGGAATCTTATTGAATGGTTTTACCGGAATTCCAGTTTCCTATGGTATTCTGTTAGCCGGAGTAATTTCGATGGCTTATGTGACTTTAGGCGGTTTATGGGCTGATGTACTGAATGATTTTGCATCCTTTGTTATTCAGGTGGCTTCCGGTTTGGTGATGTTTGTGATGATACTCATTGAACTCGGAGATGGCCCCTCAGGCGTATTTAGTATGTGGGACCGACTGCCACCAGAGAATTCCCAATTATTTAATTCCCCATACACAGCTGGATTTGCAATGGCTTTTTTGGTGATTAATTTCTTTAGTTATAGTGGAGGAACCTGGAACTTAGCGACACGCTTTATTTCCTCCTCTACAGGTAAACAAGCAAGAAAAGCAGCTATACTTTCTTCGGTATTGTACTTGATTTGGCCATTGATTTTGTTTTACCCGATGTTTGCGGCTCCTATCTTTTTTCCAGATTTGAGTAACCCTGAGCAATCCTATACAATCATGGCGATGAAGTTTCTTCCTCCTGGACTCTTGGGACTTTTAGTGGCTTCCTTGTTTTCAACGACTCTGACGATGACAGGATCAGATTCCAATACCATCTCAGCGGTCATCACAAGGGACATTCTTCCTGTCTTTTACAAAAAGATACGGCAATTTGATAAAAAGAAAATGCTCATTCTGGCAAGAATAACTACATTTAGTTTTATTCTTTGTACCATCTTTATTTCCTTTAATGCGGATAGATTTGGCGGGGTAGTGGGTTTGATTATCACCTGGTTTGCGGCACTCTTGGGACCAATATCTATTCCGATGATTTTGGGTTTACTCCCTGTCTTCAGACGAAGCGGAAGTACGGCCGCTTTACTCTCGATCATCAGTGGCCTATTCACCTTTATGGCGATTAAGTTGTTTGAAATTCAAGTGGGCTTGGCCCTGGAGTTATCAGCTCCACTAATGGTCTCATTAATCATTTATATAGGGTATGGTTTACTTAGTCGAAAGAAGGTTTCTCCCCAAGTCAACGCGTTGCTAGATTCTCTTGATAAGGATTAGGGAAGGAAAATTTTAGACATTAGATGGGCTAGTTTAAAAAAATAAAAAAACAAAAATAACCAAAATAGAAATCATGAAAAACGTTAATAGAAGAGATTTTCTGCGCTTAGCTGCTTTGAGTGGAGTTGGAGCTGGACTAAGTATGCCGTTATTAAGTCAGTCATTCCCAAGGAATCTAGGATCCATGAATGGGAAAAGGGTTGGAATTATTGGACTGGATACTTCTCATAGTCTTGCTTTTGCCAAATCACTTAATTCAAAGGAAGCTGGCGATCGTTTCAAAGGATTTAAAGTGGTAGCCGCTTATCCCCAAGGCAGCAAGGATATAAAGTCTTCTGTAGAGCGGGTGCCAAAATACATTGAAACCATTAAGGAATACGGCGTTAAGATCGTTTCTTCTATTGAGGATCTATTGAAACAGGTCGATGTAGTCCTGTTGGAAAGTAATGATGGAAGGGTTCATTTGGAACAGATAACGCCGGTTTTAAAGGCGAAGAAACCAGTCTTTGTCGATAAACCTATTGCCGCCTCCTTTAAAGATGCAAAAGCGATATTCGATCTTGCTGCAAAAAACAACACACCTATTTTTTCATCTTCCTCTCTTCGTTATATGGAAGCGATACAAACGCTCAAGTCAGGTAACATTGGCGGTGTTTTAGGTGCAAATACGTTTAGTCCGGCTCATTTAGAGGCTACCCATCCTGATATGTTCTGGTATGGAATACATGGTGTGGAAATGCTTTTTGCAATTATGGGAACAGGGTGTGAGTCTGTAACGCGTTTTCATACGGCTGATGCTGATCTCATTGTGGGACAGTGGAAAGACAACCGAATTGGTACCTTTCGCGGAACGCGCAAGGGAAAATCGGACTACGGGGGCACTGTGTTTGGTGAAAAAGGAAATGTGACTCTTGGTAACTTCAAAGGCTATGATCCTCTTCTTGAGCGAATTGTAGAGTTTTTTGAAACAGGTATTCCTCCCGTTGATCAAAATGAAACCTTAGAGATTTGTGCCTTTATTGAAGGGGCGGATATCAGCAAGCAAAATCAAGGACAAAGAGTGTCTTTGAGTCAATTTTTAAACCAATAATAAATCAAATCTTATGAAAAACTCAAGACGTGATTTTATAAAGAAAACAGTCATCGGAGCATCAGCTCTTTCCTTTGGTGGTATACTGCCAGGCTTTAGTGCGAAGAGTTATGGCAATATTATAGGTGCCAATGAGCGTATCAATATCGCCATGATGGGGGTAAATGCGCGCGGAAAGGCGTTAGCAAGTAATTTTGCAATGCAACCCAATTCAGTGATTACCCATTTATGTGATGTGGATTCCAGAGCGATAGAGAAGTGTATGGTATCGGTGATGGAGCGACAAAAAAGTCAACCAAAAGCGGAAGGCGATTTTCGCCGTGCGTTAGAGGACCCATCCGTAGATGCGCTGGTTGTAGCAGCTCCGGATCATTGGCATGCTCCTGCAGCAATTCTGGCCTCACAAGCAGGCAAGCATGTGTACCTGGAAAAACCGTGTAGTCACAATCCACGTGAAGGTGAACTATTGGTTCAGGCTGTAGAAAAATATAAGAACGTTATTCAAATGGGTAACCAGAGACGTTCTTGGCCAAATGTAAAGGCTGCAATTAGTGAATTACATCAGGGGGTTATCGGACGTGCATATTATGCCAAAACCTGGTACGCGAACAACAGACCATCGATTGGTATAGGTAAAGAAGTCGCCGTACCTGAATGGTTGAACTTTGATTTATGGCAAGGACCAGCGCCAAGACAGGCTTATAGAGATAATATTCTGCATTACAACTGGCATTGGTTTTGGGATTGGGGAACAGGAGAGGCCTTAAACAATGGAACTCATTTTGTGGACATAGCACGCTGGGGTCTTCAGGTGGATTACCCAACAAGGGTGAGCTCCACAGGTGGAAGATACCGATACCAAGATGATTGGCAAACACCTGACACCCAAAGTATCGGGATAGAGTTTGGAAATAAAGCCACCATTACCTGGGAAGGCAGAAGCTGCAATGGGTTAGCGAGTGAGGGTGCAACAGTCGGCGTTATTTTTTACGGTGAGAATGGATCACTGCAAATTGATTCTGGAAATGCTTACAAGATTTATGATCTTAAAAACAAGTTAATCAAGGAAGTTAAAAATGATGTCAAAGTGGACGCTACCAGTCTTACTAATCCATCTCAAACCTTAGACGCAATTCATATTCAGAACTTCTTTTCTGCTATAAAAGACGGTAAACCATTGAACTCTGATATTCTTGGAGGACATCAAAGTACGCTTTTGGTTCAATTGGGAAATATTGCTCAGCGAACAGGAAGGAGCCTGAAAATTGATCCAAATAACGGACGCATCTTGAACGATAAACAAGCGATGACGGATTTTTGGTCTAGAGATTATCAAAAAGGATGGGAAGTAAAAGTCTAATTCCCTTATGATACAGATATGACGCCACTCATTAAAATATACAATGCACAACTGATTACCGCTCATCAGGTGATTGATCAAGGGACTGTCCTGTTAAAGGATGGCAAGATTGATTACATCGGAGGTGAGCAGATCGATGTACCCCAAGGTAGCATAGAGATTGACGCGCGGGGACAGTATGTTTCTGCTGGATTTATTGACATCCATGTTCATGGAGGCGGCGGAGCGGATTTTATGGATGGTTCTGTAGCGGATTTTTTGACTGTGGCACAGTCTCATGCGCGTTATGGGACCACCTTGATGAATCCAACGACACTGACCAGTGAAAAATCAGGACTCTTTGACACGCTGGAGAATTATCAGAAAGCTCTGGAGTTAAATACCAAAGGTGCTTCTTTTATGGGAATGCACCTCGAGGGACCTTATTTTGCAAAATCTCAGGCCGGAGCTCAAGATCCTAAATACATTAGAAACCCAAATCCTGAGGAATACAAAGAGGTCATTTCGCGTTATGGTGGACTCATCAGCAGATGGAGTGCTGCGCCAGAACTGCCCGGGGCGTTAACTTTTGGACGTTACCTTATTAAACATGGAATTCTTGCTGCTTTAGCGCACACCGATGCAATCTATGAACAGGTCATTGAGGCTACAGACAATGGGTATTCTTTGGCAACACATTTGTATTCAGGGATGTCCGGGGTTACGCGCAGAAATGCCTTCCGTTATGCTGGAGTGATCGAGAGCGCTTTTTTAATCGATGAAATGGATGTGGAGATTATTGCTGATGGCGTACATCTTCCTGCACCTTTATTGAAACTGATTTACAAGATTAAAGGAGCGGACCGAATTGCCCTGATTACCGATGCCATGCGTGGAGCAGGAATGCCCCCAGGGGAGAGTGTGTTGGGGAATAAAGATACAGGTCTAAGGGTTATTGTTGAGGATGGTGTAGCGAAGCTTCCAGATCGTAGTGCTTTTGCCGGAAGTGTGGCAACGACCAACAGATTGGTTAAGAACATGGTTCAGTTGGCTGAAGTTCCACTAGTCCAGGCGATCAGGATGCAAACATTAACACCTGCAAGGATCATGGGGGTACAGGATACCAAAGGATCACTTACGGTAGGAAAAGATGCTGATGTGGTTATTTTTGATCAAGATTTCGAGGTTTTATGGACCATAGTCGGGGGTCGGATTGTCTATCAATCTACTTGATTTTTAAAGCCTTGATTGGAAGTTCAATATATTCGTTATTTTTGGTGATTCTGAATAAGCAATATTTATGGAGAAAGAGGAGAAAAAATTAGTAGGTGTCAAAGAAATAGCCCGTAGAGCGAATGTTTCCATTGCAACCGTGGATCGTGTTTTACATGAAAGAACGGGTGTTTCTGAGAAGACTAAACAAAAAATTAAGGACATTATTAAGGAATTGGATTACAAACCCAATATTCTTGCTCGTCGGTTGGCTTCTGCTAAAACGATGCACCTTTTCACCTTAATTCCTTCGGTATCTGAGGAAACAGATTATTGGGAAGTACCTCTAAATGGCATTATTCAAGCTGAAAATGAAATTAAATTGTATGATGTAGAAGTCACAAAACTCTTCTACGACATGAACAATAAGGAGTCTTTTATAAAGCAAACTGAGCTTATATTAAACCAAAAGTCTGTGGATGGTGTATTAATAGCACCGGCTTTTATCCCTCAGGCTATTGATTTCTCTCAAAGCTGTCAAAAAAGAAATATACCGCTTGTTTTTATAAACTCCGATATTCCTGATCAGAAGCGCCTGTGTTATTTTGGACCTGATTTATTTTACAGTGGATATTCAGCGGCTCATTTGGTTCATTACCTTTTAGCAAAAAAGGATAAAATTGTATTGATGAACATTGCCAAAGATATTGAATCGGATCACCACATTCTTCGAAAAGAAGAGGGTTTTTTGGATTACTTTGCAAAGAAAAACAGAACTATTTTAAAAAGAAACATTCGCAAAACCGATTACAAGTCGGTGCAGAAGAATTTGACAGAATTATTTGCTGAAGCCCAGGATATCCGTTTAATATTTATTACCAACTCCCGTGTTTCATTAGTTGCACAATATTTAGAATCTATCGGTAAACAGGATGTTATTTTAATTGGTTATGATTTTTTAAGTAGAAATATTGAATTTCTGAACAAAGGAATTATTGACTTCTTAATTTGCGAAAAACCCCAGGAACAGGCGTACAGAGGAATTAAAGCCCTTTACCGAAAATTGATGTTTGATGAGAAGAGTGAGCAAACCTATTATATGCCTATTGATATCATCCACAAAGAAAACCAAGGATATTACAGAAATTAAAAAAGTTCCCAACCTGTAATGGATACTATGTTTAAGTAACGGGTACCTACCCATTATTTATAGAGGGAATATGGCAGCGTTTTAGCTTTAATTTATTTAGGAAATGATAGTAGAAGAAAGAAAGATTGATAATTTATATATACGAAAATATGTTAGCCGCAGGGACCTGGGTCAGGATGCAGCCAGACTGGTTGGTGAAAAAATAGTTGAGTTGCAGGCTCATCAAGACCAAATACATATGATTTTTGCTTCTGCTCCTTCACAGAATGAGTTTCTAGTTGCTTTACTAGAAAATAAGACAATTGATTGGACGCGAATTGTTGCCTTTCATATGGATGAGTATATCGGATTATCGACACATCATGAACAGAGTTTTGGTGATTTTTTAAGAAAAAAGCTTTTCGATTTGGTGCCTATTAAAAAGGTACATTACATTCAGGGAGATGCTCAGGATATCCAGCAGGAATGTAGGCGCTATGAAGCGTTGTTAAAAAGTCATCCTATTGATTTGGTTTGTATGGGCATAGGTGAGAATACGCACATTGCCTTTAATGATCCGCATGTGGCTGATTTTGGCGACAAGCAACTTGTCAAAATAATTGACCTAGACATCAAGAGTCGTCAGCAGCAGGTCAATGACGCCTGTTTTGAGCGTATCGAACAGGTTCCAACTCACGCTGTAACCTTAACCATTCCGGCGTTATTCTCCGGGCGTTATCTTTTTTCGATGGTTCCCGGGACCAATAAAGCAAAAGCTATTTACCAAACTTTACACGAAGAAATAAGCCCTAATTTTCCATCCACTGTGCTTAGAAATCACCAGGATGCTATCTTGTTTATCGATGAACAGAGCGGAGAATTATTAGGACATAACTAATAGTCAAGTAAATCGGCACGGATTTCTGCATGCGCTGATCCTCAAAGAATTGTAGCTGAGCTTATACTCCATATAGGAGAGTTGTTGTATACTTTCAGTGGGATAAGCTCAATTCATCCTGCTCCCAAGCCCTTTACGCCAGGACCTGCTATCACGAATTATCGCGGTATTATTCGCTTAACCGGTCATAAGTATGTTACAATAGAGGAGTGCTATTGGGTGAATTTATTCCTTAAAATACGCCTGTAATTAGCCTGAATAATTTTATGTCTTATTCCATCGCATTCTTTACAATTAATCTGTAAATTGGGGGAATAAACCATATCAATCATATATTTCTATAGCTATCTCTGTTTACTATTTACTATTTCTTTGACTATGTATTCAAAAATAAATGCTGAAAACTTTAAAGAGGTGTTTTATACATACTATGATAGACTATATTCCGGATTTTATAAAAAAACGGAATCCCATGAAATTGCTCAAGATTTAACCCAACAAACGTTTATTAAATTTTGGAGGTATCGGGATTCCTATACTCCGGAGCTCTCGGTTGAAATTCAGTTGTTTCGAAAGGGGAAATTAATTTTTATTGATTGGTTACGCAAGGAGTCAAAAGACAGGCAAATGATCAATAACCTTAAACAGGAAAAAATTCCTCTCAATGAGCTCTCGCTTGAAATAAGGGATTCATTACACCATGCTATTGATGGGCTGTCACCTATTCGCAAACAAGTTTTTAATCTAGCTTACATTGAAGGTTTTAGTCATAAAGAAATTGCTGAAAGACTCAATGTTTCCGTGCGTACGGTAGAAACCCATGTCTATAAGTCTGTTAAACAATTAAGGAAGGTTCTGGCGCTTATTTTCATTCTGGCGCATCTTTAAAAATATTTTTTTTGGCTGGTACGTAGTTTTTGAGTTAGGAACGTATATACTGACAAAAGAACCTAATTAATACATTGTGAATCCGGATATTTTAAAAAAATTCTTATCCAATGAATGCTCCTACAAGGAGTGTGAAGCTGTTGCTGAATTCCTTGAGAATAATCAGCAAGCCTTGGACGAGATTGATCTTTTCGAAGATATCAGCCCGGATGAAATGATTCACGTCCTAGACTTTGAGAAACAAGAAGTTTTGGCCCAAGTCCTCAGGCGCCAGATTTTTACGCTGGGTATTAAACAGTTTCTTGTTGCCGCAGCCGTGTTAATTGTGGGCATTTTCTCTTTCTACAAAATTGGCCTTGAGGATTTTCGAAAGCTGGGATCAGATCAGCTTTCTTTTACCATTTCCAATACCACTGAGAACAGCAAATGGTATTTTCTTCCCGATAGTAGCCGGGTTAAGTTAGAACCTAATGCGCAATTGAGCTACCCTGCAGATTTTTTGGTGGATAGGGAGCTAACCCAAATTCAGGGGCAGGTAACCTATTATGTCTATCCGGATACCACGCGCCCATTTCGGGTCGTATATCAAGGGGTGCAGACGCAAGCCTTAGGTACTATATTTTCTATTCGCAATCATACCTCAGATAAACTGCTCATTGAGTTGCTGGAGGGTAAAATTCTTCTTGAGGATCACAAAAAAGAATTGAAGAACAAGATTTTTCTAAAAGACCATCAGGCGATTATCTTAAATAAGGAGGATATGAGTTATTCCCTTGTTGAGAAATCAAGCACTAATTACAAGGAGTCCTGGGATCTTGAAAAAAAGAAAAGCATTGTGAATTATCCAAAAAGCTCGATTGCCTGGTCTAATAAAATTGTTGTCTTCAAGGGGGTTTCAAATCCAGACCTCTTTAGCATTATGGAACGTTTGTATGCGGTTACCATTGATATCGAAAATAAGGAAATTCTGAACGGGAATTTTACCGGAGAAATCTATCACCAGGACAATTTAGAGGTGCTGCTTCGTAATTTTTGTCAGATCAATGGATGTGAATTTTCTATTGAAGGTGAGATAGTTGTGATTAAGTAAGTGTTTTTTAATAACCAATAACCATTTATAAATTAAACTTAATAACTATGAAGAGTAAAGTAATTTACCCATTGCTAATTTATGGGCTATTCACACTTTTTCATCAATCTTTTGCGCAAACCCATACGCGTGCAACAGGTAAGGTGATCTCAAGCGATGGCGTTGCTATCCCGGATGCGACGATAGAAGTACTTGATGTAAAAAGTCAGCAGAAAAAAACTTTTGGATCCGATGAACAGGGTATATTCAATCTGAATGACCTTACCGTTGATGGTGTTTATCATATTTATGTACATCATGTGGGCTTTGAGCGGGATTCAATATTGAATTTCGTGGCGAAAATAAATCAAACCAACAGCATCTTAGTTCGTTTAAAACCGGATGATACTCAGCTCGATGAGGTCGTTGTGATTGGGTATGGTACAGCCTTAAAAAAAGACGTAACGGGTGCAATATCTTCGGTAGAGGGGAAAGATATTGCGATTAGAAAAACAACCCAATTATCTCAAGCTCTTCAAGGTGCAATTCCTGGAGTGATGGCGACACGTTCAAACAGTGCTCCAGGTGCATCCACAACGGTACGCGTTCGGGGTATTACTACCATTACCGATGGTGGGCTGAATCCATTGGTGATTCTCGATGGGGTGCCTATCGGAAGCATAGATCAGGTAAATCCCAATGATATTGAGAATGTAACGGTTTTAAAAGACGCCGCATCAGCCTCTATTTATGGTTCAAGAGCGGCCGCTGGGGTTATTCTAATTACGACCAAAAGGGGAAAGGAAGGTCAGTTATCGCTGGATTACAACACCGATTTTGGCTTTGAAACCCCAACCGAACTTCCTGAATACGTTGGCGCTCAACGTTATTTACAATTAGTGAACGAATTGCGGTGGAATGATAACAACAACAATGAGAATGAATACCCCATTTATGCCAAAGACCTTGTCGATAATTACCTTTCTTTAAACAAAGAAAATCCAAATCTTCATCCCATTACTGATTGGCAAGATCTAATTTTAAAAGATCGAGCCAGTAGAGAGAGTCATCAGCTCTCGGTTGCCGGAGCTGGAAAACACCTTCAGACCCGGTTCTCATTAGGGTTTGATAATACGGATGCATTATACGTGCATCGTAATTATGAGCGGTTAACCTCAAGATTAAACAACAACATCATCGTCAATGATTTTCTATCTGCAGTTGTGGATGTTAATTTTAAACGGACCACCGACAACCGCCCTTATGTAAACCGGGTTTCTGCCGATGGTGAACCGATGTATCGAATGGGAATAACAGCACCAATCTATGCTGCAACCTGGGATGATGGAAGACTAGCCTCGGGTAAAGACGGGGATAACATTTATGGCATGTTGAATTTTGGGGGGAATAACAAATACCAATACAATCAACTCGGGGGAAAAATTGGCCTTGATCTTAAACCCCTTGATGGGTTGACTCTGACTGGCGTAATTGCACCCATTTTTAACTTCGATCGCACCAAAGAGTTTAAAACAAAGGTTCCTTATACTGCCTGGGATGATGCGGAACAAACTTTAGGGTATATCAATGGTCATGATGCAACCAAGTTAAATGAGGTAAGAGTTGAAAGTTACCAGTATACAACCCAATTTCTGGCCAATTATTTAAAGGGATTTGGTCAACATAATCTTAATTTATTGGCTGGTTATGAGTTCTTTTACTATTACAATGAAAACTTAAGTGCTTCCAGGGATCAGTACTTGCTTGATGGCTATCCGTATTTGAATATAGGGCCGTTGGAGTTTCGAGACAATGGTGGTTCAGCGTACGAAAATGCCTATCGTTCGTATTTTGGTCGGGCGATGTATAATTATGCGAATAAATATTTTCTTCAAGCAAACATCCGTTACGATGGATCATCTCGTTTTGCCAAAGAATACCGTTGGGGAGTATTCCCTTCGGTTTCCGCTGGTTGGGCCATCTCTCAGGAAAACTTCATGAAAAATATACCATGGTTGAACTTTTTAAAACTTCGGGCTTCTTATGGAACCTTAGGCAATGAGCGGATTGGGAATTATCCTTATCAATCACTCATCGAGTTCTCCAATGGAGCACTTTTTTACAATGGAAATGAACCGGTATCGGCTCAGTCAGCCTCCCAATGGCAATATGCCATTCGGGATATTACGTGGGAGAAAACAGAATCTTATGATGTGGGATTGGATTTTGCGGGCTTAGATAACAGGTTGAATGCCACATTCGATGTATACAACAAAATAACAAGCGATATGTTGCTCGCCCTACAGATTCCAATTTATATTGGCTTTGAAAACCCCAATCAGAATACCGGAAAGATGAGTACAAAGGGTTGGGAATTGGCTTTAGGCTGGAAAGAAAAGTTGGGTAAATTTAATTATGGAGTTTCCTTTAATATCTCTAATTTCAAGTCAGTGATGGGCGACCTTGGGGGTACAGAATTCTTAGGTAGCCAGGTGAAAATGCAGGGCAGTGAGTTTAATGAATGGTATGGCTATGTTTCTGATGGAATTTATCAAAATGAACAGGAGGTTAGCAATTCTGCGGTTTTAAATGCAAATGTAAAACCTGGTGATATTCGCTATAAGGATATTAGCGGGCCCGATGGAACCCCAGATGGACTAATTTCTCCAGAGTATGACCGGGTGTTACTTGGTGGTTCCTTACCTCAATATCTCTATGGAGGACAAATTAATATGGGTTACGCCGGATTGAATTTAAATGTTGTCGTGCAAGGTGTAGGAAAGCAAAACACACGTCAAACCACGGATATGATTCGACCATACCAACAAAATTGGGGAAATTTCCTTTCTATTTTAGATGGGAACACCTGGAGCCATTACAATTCTGAACAGCAAAATCAGCAAGCCAAATATCCCCGATATTCCAATACATCGGCCGGGAATAATTATGCAATGTCCGATTTCTGGATGATTAATGGAGGTTATTTCCGTTTAAAGTCTGTGAATCTTTCTTACCAAATTCCTGAAACATTTTTAAACAAGTACCATGTAAAAGGTATGGGCGTTTCTTTCACTGCAAATGATATATTGACGGTGAATAAATTCCCTAAGGGTTGGGATCCTGAGATGACCTCCTTCACCTATCCGATAACCGCTTCCTTTTTATTTGGTATTAATGTGAAATTTTAAAAGCATCCTCATGAAACTAAAATTAATATATATAGGCCTTTCAATCAGCATGTTCTCCTGTCAGAAATTAGACATGAACCCGCTGTCCCAAGGTTCAAGTGAAACTTGGAATTCCAATGCAGATGAATTGGTTATGTCCTTAAACGACCTTTACCGGGAAGCACTTTGGTTAAAAGATGCTGATGATTGGACGGATGATTGGATTTATCGGGACGGATTAACGGACATAACAAATGCCACCATTAACGGCCAATCTTCCTTTGTCATTACCAATTGGCAGAACACCTACAAGGCAATCTCTAGAGCAAACACGGTCCTACAGGATATGCATAGGGTAGAGGGTGTGCTCTCGGAAAATCAAATTAATGCCTATACGGCAGAAGCTCGTTTTGTGCGAGCATGTATGTATTCGTATTTGCTCAGTCACTATAGAAATGTGGTGTATTCCGATAAAACAATGAGCATAGAGGAGGCGTATGAAGTTGGCCAAATGGACCCCCAAGAGCTTTTAATGAAAATTTATGAAGATTTTGATTTCGCCAGCTCGAACTTGAAGGAATCGTATAGTTCCTCTGAATTAAAACGGGCAACAAAAGGAGCTGCCTTAGCGATGAAGGCAAGGATTGCACTTTACATGGGGGATTTTCAGACGGCAAAAACTGCCTCTAAAGCTTGTATAGATTTGGGTTTATATAGCTTACATCCTGATTTTTCGAATTTATTTTTGTCAAAAACAAAACAGTCTGCCGAATCGATTTTTCTTTTACCACGATCCATCACCTTGGGTGTGGCTCTTGGAGATCGTCAAAACTTTGTTCCCAGAAATAATGGAGGATGGGCCGCCAAGGATCCATCTTGGGATTTATTATTTTCCTTTTATTGCAAAGATGGGTTACCTGTTGATGAATCACCCTTTTTTGATCCTAAAAATCCTTTTCAAGATCGGGATCCTCGCTGCAAGGCCACCATTGCTGCCTTTGGTGAACCCCACTTAGATTACATCTACAATCCGCATCCGCTTGCCCTGACAACAAAAAGGATATCCACTGGTGCTCAGGTGAAAAACAATGACAATAGAGCAAATGCGCAATATGCCTCCTTCAACGGTTTGGTTTGGAATAAGGGGGTTGATGGGGATTGGATGTTAAATTCATTCCGTACCGAGCCGGATAATATTATTATCCGATATGCAGATGTTTTGTTGATTTACGCTGAGGCTAAAATCGAATTAAATGAGCTTGATGCCACTGTTGTAGACGCCATCAACCAAGTTCGTGCTCGGGCCTACAAGGTAGATGCTTCCTCGGCGCTCTACCCGAAGGTTCTCCTAGGCACCCAGGCGCAGATGCGTAAAGTACTCCGGGCCGAGCGAAGAATGGAATTCGCCCTTGAGGGGTTAAGGTATATGGATATAATTCGATGGAAGCTTGCCGAGAAGGTTTTAAATAAACCCAATTATGGTCTTTTGGATCCTGCGGACCTAGTGGCAAAAGTGGTTAACCCAGGAAAATGGTTTTTACCCTCTGCCCCCGAGATAGACCAAGATGGCGTTGCTGATTTCAGTCCTTTTTTCGCCCAAGGCCTAATTAAGCAAATTGCCATTAGAAAATTTGATGCCGATAAACAATACATCTGGCCAATTCCCTCAACAGAGGTGCTAACGAGTGGTTTAACACAAAATCCAAATTATTAAAAATGCGAAATAGAAATTATTATCACTGGACATGGCTTGTAGGTCTATTGTTGAGTCAAATGAGTCTATACGCTCAGCACAAAAGCTATAGTGGGATTTACCCAAACCTAGCGATGTATAACTTGGAGGGAGAATGTGGAACAGGCGCGCTGGTGAGCTGGAACGATAAATTATATGTGGTGACTTATGGACCACATCTTCCCTTAGGTTCCTCGGATAAATTATACATCATCGGCAAAAACAAGGACGTTCAGGTTTATGATCATTCGGTTGGCGGAACCCCCGCCAATAGAATGATTCATAAGGAATCAAAACAATTATTTATTGGTCCGTACATCGTTGATGCTAACAATAAGATCACTGTTATTGATCCAAAGGTGATGCCCGGACGCCTAACGGGCATGGCCAGACATTTGCATGATCCTGAGCATAAGGTGTATTATGCCACCATGGAGGAGGGGTTTTATGAATATGATTTAACAACCAAGAAGGTTACCGAACTCTATACGGATGTGAACCTAAAATCAGAGACTTACCGTTCTAAATTACCAGCGGAGCGAAAAGCACAAAAACAACACTTTGCAGATTTATTTGGTGTTCATGGTAAGGGCCTGTATAGCGGACAAGGGGTACTGGTTTATTCGAATAATGGTGAGCCAGGTGAGTTGGCCTTAAAGCAATACGATATCCCTGCTGGTTCTTTATCTGAGTGGAATGGTAAGGATTGGAAATTGATTCGCCGTAACCAGTTTGTTGAAATTACCGGACCTGGAGGAATCTACGGGAATACGAATTCTAAGGACCCGATTTGGGCCACAGGATGGGATCATAAATCCGTTATTGTGGGTCTAAGAGATCAGGACAAAGGATGGCAATTTTTTAGGCTACCTCGAGCGAGCCGGAGTTATGACGGGGCGCACGGCTGGAACACTGAATGGCCAAGAATTCGGGACATTCAGGATGGTTCCTCTGATTATTTAATGACCATGCATGGAATGTTTTGGAAGTTTCCTAAAACATTCTCGGCAAACAACACCAAAGGAATTAGACCCAGATCTTCGTATCTAAAAGTGATTGGGGATTTTACCCGCTGGAGGGACATGTTGGTCTTTGGAACTGACGATTCAGCCCAAAAGGAATTCTTAAATAAACGAAAAATTAAAGGAGACCTTCAAGGGGCTGGTCAATCGCATTCTAACTTATGGTTTCTTAAAGATCAGCAGTTAGATCACCTGGGATCCACGACCGCCGAGGGCGCTGTGTGGGTTGAAGATGAACTAAGCGATAAGTTGATCTCCGAACCTTTTTTAATTGCCGGCTGGAAACACCGAAATGCCTGGTTAAAGAACCACAATAATTTTCCCGTGGAATTTGAATTGCAGATTGATGCGCAAGGAACACAGGATTGGCGGTTGTTAAAAAAAATCAGCCTAGCTGCTGGAGGCTCTCTACAGGATGCTATTCCTGCAGATTTGCAGGCGGAATGGATCCGGGTAAAGGTGTCTGCTGCGGGCACGTATTCGGCTCTTTTCTCTTTTGAAGGCGAGCAGCAGGCAAAACTCGAATCGTCCTTATTCGAACATGTTTCCAGAGTGAATGAAGAGGCGTACTTAGGAGGGTATTTATATGCCTTGGGAGATAATCAGCGGAAGATGGGTGTGCTTGCGGGAGAGGTGGATAAAGACGAATTTAAGGTGTCAGCGTATTATGAACTTCAAGAGAACATGGAACTCATCAAGACAGAACATCCTGAAAATCAAAAAATAATTAAGGAGTCATTTTATATTCCAAAAGATGTAGTACAGATTGAAAAGAGTTCCGTTCTTGTTGTGGATGATTTGGGCCGCAGATGGCGATTTCCAAAAGGGGATCCAAAATTTGATAAACTTACCAACAATGGCTTAACCAGATTAGCGCGCGAGGTGGTAACGGAGCGAGATTTATTGAACCTACATGGCACCTTTTATGAGCTTCCAGCAGAGAATGCGGACGGTTTTGCAAAGGTAAGACCTATATCAAGTCACAATATGGCCATTCATGACTTTGCATCTTATCGGGGCTTGCTGGTCCTCTCTGGAATCGCTAAGCTCGGAAATCAGGAGCATGTTATTCGCTCTGGTGACGGCAAAGCAGCACTTTGGGTTGGCGCCATTGACGATCTATGGAAGTTAGGGAAACCCAAAGGTCATGGAGGACCTTGGTTAGAGACTAAAGTGGTTGCAAATCAATATAGTGACCCCTATCTTTTCGGGTTTTATGAACGTAAAAAAGTACAGTTGAAACATGATGGAAAATCAGAAATTCAGTTTACCTTAGAGCTAGATCCTTCAGGTAATGGGGAATGGATTACCTACAAAAAAATTAATGTCATGCCAACTGATGGAGTTTCATTTGAATTTCCACAGGGACTGCAAGCAAGATGGATTAGATTTTCTGTTAATAAACCGTGTAAAGCAAGTGCAATTTTAACCTATGAATAAACTACGAATCGGCATACTACTGCTCCTAGGCCTTGGGCCGCTACTGGTATGGGGACAATCCTGGGAAGATCTTAAGGTTGAGAAGAACCCAATTTTTGTGTTCACGGTTAACGATACTCTTAATTTCCCAGTTTTTGTTGTAGAAACTCCGGCAGATAGCATGCTATATTATGGAACGCAGCTAGAGACCAATGTATGTAATGATCAGGTCTGTTTACCGATTCAAGTTAATTTATTTTGGGACTTATTAGGAAATTTTCATCATTTCAGTAAAGAGAAACAGGTTCATTTTACCAAATTTGATCACCAATATTTTGAAGAGCACGATTACACCAGGTTACAAAGCATATTAATCGATAGTTTATCTCCTTTACGAGATTATCAGGTTGAAGATTTGCTTGATAAAAAGGCAGAGAAGTATTCTTTAGAGGTGGATGCGGTCACCCGGCCAACTTCAGCAATATTCTCAAATGTTACTGTATCAGGGGCCTTGTATACCGTTTATACCCTTTGGCATATTGTCAACGGTCCCATCAAACAACGCTTGAGAGAATTTGTAAATACCCATTATCAAGAGCGAAACTGGATTGCTTATTTTGCTGATTCATCCAATCCAGCTTATCAGGAATATTTTATTAAACACCTAGATTCAGGGATGCTTAAGAGGTATCAGGACAAGGTGGTTAATTTGCTTTTTGCAAAAGATGATTATGTACCGCATTACGCTTTAGAGGCGTTGCAGGGTGATTTTTTTAAAAATGCCGATCAATACAATACTGTTCTTAAACAGCTTGGTGAACTAAAAGCTCATGTAGTCACTGAATTATTAAATTCCATTTCTAATGTGAATCCACAAACTAAAATGATTTTGATGGATTTTCGAGATGGAAAAAATGCTTCTGCAGAACAAAAAGTTATCATCAATAAAATTTTAAATTATGAAGAATAATAGAAGAGATTTTTTAAAAGCCATAGGGATTGGCTCAGGTGCTTTACTGGTGGATCCAGTATTGGCAAGTACAATACAAAAACAAGATATAGGTACTCAGGATTACCAATTGAAGAATCCTGAATCTGTTTTTGCCGTTCGTAAATTAGAAACAGATTTTGTTGTTGCCGGAGGTGGAATGTCTGGCTTATGCTGCGCCCTTGCTGCCGCTCGAAATGGCTCAAAGGTTGTTCTAATTCAAAACAGATCTAGGCTGGGCGGAAATGCTAGTTCTGAGATTCGAATGCATATTTGCGGGGCGACCGCACTCGCTCAGGTGTGGCGTGAAACTGGAATTTTAGAGGAGGTTATGCTCACCGAGTCTCACACCAATCCGCAAAGATCCTGGGAGATTTTTGATTATGTCATGTATGATAAGGTATTATCTGAACCAAATATTACCTTGCTTTTTGATACCATGTTGTATGATGTGAAAACGAGCGCCAAAAAGATTGTAGAGGTTCAGGCGTATTGTTCCCAAACGGAGGAAATTTATCAGGTGAAAGCAAAGTTTTTTGCAGATTGTACCGGGGACGGCACCTTGGCGGCTTTAGCTGGAGCAGAGTTCATGCGGGGAAGAGAGGCTAAGTCTGAGTTTAATGAGCCTCTGGGTTTAGAGACACGTGATGATATCACCATGGGAAATAGTTTACTCTTTCAGTCCACCAAGCACGACAAGCCCATGCCTTTTAAAGCGCCTGATTGGGCAAGGAAGTACAAGTTTTCCGATTTTAAATACCGTAGGATAAATTCGTGGGAATTTGGCTATTGGTGGATTGAGCTTGGCGGTTTGGAAAATATTGTTCATGACGGTCAGAAAATCCGTCATGATCTAATGGGGGTTGTGTTTGGTGTTTGGGATTACATCAAAAATTCGGGAAACCATCCTGAATCTGAGAATTGGGCGTTGTCTTGGTTTGGGTCCATTCCAGGGAAACGCGAAAGCAGAAGGATTACCGGGGACTATGTTTTGACGCAAAACGACATCTTGAAAATGGAGAATTTTGACGATAGGGTTGCTTATGGCGGATGGCCGTTGGATGATCATCTTCCTGCGGGAATGGACGATACTTCGTTAAGCCCCTTCCGTTCTATTCCACTAAAAGGGCCATACTCCATTCCATTGAGGAGTTTGTACAGTAAATCCTTTGACAATTTGGTAATGGCCGGAAGAAATATTTCTGTCACTCACGTAGCGCTATCAACCACCCGTGTTATGGCAACCTGTGCCACTTTAGGTCAAGCCGCGGGAACAGCTGTTGCATTTTGTTTAAAAGAAGGTCTTACTCCTAGAAAAATTGTTGAGAATAAGGCAAAGCTCAAAGACTTTCAACAACTTTTATTGCGCCAAGATCAGTCTATCTTAAAAATAAAGAATGAGGATAAATTAGATTTGGCCCTGCAAGCTCAGGTGAGCGCTTCCTCAGAAATACCCGGATATGAGGCGAAAAAAGTAATTGATGGCTATAATCGTGATGTTCAGGATGGAGATTCGCATCAGTGGCGTGCCCCTTTAGGCTCATCCCCCCAAAGCATTGATCTTTCCTGGGCTAAAGCGCAAGCAATCTCTAGTGTTGAATTTACGTTTGATTCCGGTTTGAATAGATTTCTGCGTCTCTCAGGGGAAAATTCAGTGATGAAGAAGCAGGAAAGGGGACCTCAACCTGAAATTTTAAAAGAATATACAGTAGAATTGTATCGCGGTGATACCTTGGTTTCTAAACAGGATGTTCAAGATAACATCTTACGAAAGGTGGTTCATCAATTTGAGGGGGTTTTGGCTGACAAAGTTCGGTTAGTGGCTAAACAAGCGCATCGAGATGAAAATGTTCGAGTTTTTGAAATCAGATGTTACGCATAAAATAAATTTTCTATAAATTTATGTCTTCTGCAAAGGGTTGCCTTTGCAGAAGTTAACCTAAACTGTGATTATGATTGATTTAAATGGAATCAATGCACTAACATTGATTTTTGCTTCCTTGTTGTTATTTGCCATTGCCTATCGCTTGTATGGTGTTTTCCTAGCCAATAAAGTACTGCGCTTAAATGCGAAGAATGTTACTCCTGCCGTTGAGTTTGCGGATGGTCAGGATTACGTGAAAACTGATCGTAAAGTTTTGTTTGGGCATCACTTTGCAGCCATTGCGGCAGCTGGACCTTTGGTAGGTCCTGTATTGGCTGCTCAGTTTGGCTATTTGCCCGGTGCTTTATGGATTTTAATTGGTTGCGTCTTAGGAGGAGGGGTTCACGATATGGTCGTGCTTTTTGCGTCCATTCGGCATAAAGGAGAAAGTCTCGCCTCGATCGCCTCGAAAGAAATTTCTAAGACAATTGGGGTTATTACAGGATTTGCGGTATTGTTTATCTTAATATTGACTCTAGCGGGGTTGTCTTTGGCTTGTATTTCTGCCATGCACGAGGCTCCCTGGTCATTATTTACGATCATTTTAACCATGCCTATTGCCATCATTATGGGACTTATTATGCGCTATAAGGAGGGATCGGTCACCTTTGCCAGCATATTAGGAGGCATACTGCTTATTGTCGGAATTATTGCCGGTCATTACCTGATGGAAATTCCAGAGATTGGGAACCTGTTCAATTGGAGCATTGGTACGATCTCTATCGCCATTGCGGTGTATGGCTTTTTAGCTTCTGTATTACCTATTTGGCTGCTTTTGGTCCCTCGGGATTATTTGTCAACTTACCTTAAAATAGGAACTATCCTGATGCTAACGGTTGGAATTATTTTTGTTGCACCCACCATTCAAATGCCAGCACTCACCAGTTTTGTACATGGTGGAGGACCGATCATTGGTGGTCCAGTATTGCCTTTCATTTTTATTGTTATTGCCTGTGGAGCTATTTCAGGCTTTCATGCCATTATCGCCACCGGAACTACACCAAAAATGATTGGAAATGAGCGGGAGATCCTTTTTGTAGGTTATGGTGCCATGTTGGTAGAGGGTTTTGTGGCTATGATGGCTTTGATTGCTGCATGTACTTTGATGCCTGGAGATTACTTTGCAATCAATACACCGGTTGCTTCCTATGATCAGTTTTTAGCGATGTACCCTGAGCTTCATGCCGTAGACCTTCACTATTTCATTGATAAGATTGGCGTTGATTTGCATGGACGAACCGGAGGTGCTGTTTCTTTAGCTGTAGGTATGGCGCATATTTTTGATAAGGTTCCGTTTATGGGAAATATTATGGCCTATTGGTACAATTTTGCGATCATGTTTGAGGCTGTTTTCATTTTGACCGCAATAGATGCCGGGACTCGTGTAGGACGGTTTTTTTTACAGGAAATGCTGGGTGCCTATATTCCTGCTTTCAAGAATAAAAACTGGTGGCCAGGCGTTATTTTTTGTAGTTTGATCTTCACTTTTCTGTGGGGTTACCTCGTATATACGGGCAATGTGAGTAGTATATGGCCTCTATTTGGGATTAGTAATCAGTTGCTGGCTGCATGTGGTTTGATTGTCTGTACAACGATGTTAATTCGGATCAATAGAAAGCGTTATGCTCTTTGTGCGGCAATTCCGGGAATCTTTATGGCCATTATCACTTTTTGGGCAGGGTATGTTCAAATCAAAAGCATATACCTTCCTAATCAGCAATATTTATTGGCCACCTTAGCAGCTATTGCTATGCTGTTGATGAGTATCGTTTTCATAGGCACCTTCTTGCGCTGGGCTGAGCTATTTAAAATTAAAGAGACCAAAGTCGATTCGTATGGTGAACAGGTGAAGGAATTAGTTGAACGTTAAATTAAGTTTTTTACAAGCAAAGATAGCCTAGCGTGTAAACTTCCTATACATACGGGAGCTGGGTTGGAAAAGAATTCAAGAAGTGAAATCCAAATTTCACTTCTTTTTCAACTACAGGATTTGTTCTCAAACTGCAACATTGTTCGTGCTGAAATAATTGAATGAGATGTTTTTTTGATTAATTTTGAGAATGAAAATTGAAAGTATTGTTGTTTTTTGTGCATCTAGTTTTGGGAATTCTCCTGCATATGAGAAAACTGCTGCACATGTTGGAAAAGTCTTTGCAAGTCGAAAAATCCGTTTAGTTTATGGTGGTGGACGTGTTGGATTAATGGGAGCAGTAGCCGATGGAGCATTGTCTCTTGGTGGAGAAGTGGTCGGTGTGATTCCTGGTTTTTTGAACACCAAGGAGCGTGAACATACTGGGGTCACCAAGCTCATTACCGCGGACACCATGCATGATCGCAAGCGAATTATGAATGAATACGCTGACGGCGTGGTTGCTCTACCCGGAGGGTTTGGAACCTTAGAGGAATTATTTGAAATGGCGACCTGGGGTCAGTTAGGGTTACATCAAAAACCAATAGGATTGCTAAATACGGAAGGATATTATGATCATTTGATTCGTTTCATCAATCACATGACTGAGCAAGGACTGTTAAGGGAAGAGAATCGCGATATGCTCCTTGTGGCGGATAATATTGAAGAATTGCTCGAGAAGATGGAAGCGTATCAAGCACCTGATGTCACAAAATGGCTAAAAAAGAATGAAATCTAAAGAGTGTGATTAATCAATGGATAGCATTTTTTGATAATAAGAATCAATTTTGTTCCACCGATAAGGAATGAAATGCCATGCTTTAAAATACGTCCCTCAACAAATTGATCTATGTGATTTTTTCTACGATCCTTTTTGGGACACTTATCAGTTCTTGCACAGATCATTCAGATAGTGCACATCCAAAGTTTCGAATTATACACAATAACGACGGCACGGATGCCTTGTAATATGGATATGTGAAGCAACATGGCTATTTTTAGTACAGTTTGGACCAACGGGAAAATATAAGAAGGTGTTTCATAGATTTTGACCATGTTAAGGTTTATCCATATCTTCCCGTTAAGAAAAAGACCGACTCATCCGGTTTTTTTAATTTCTATTTTTAGAATTCAGTAGGATTGTTTATCTTTTGCGAGGAAATTTTTTTCGATATACTTAATTATGTTAGGTGTCTGTGTTAAAAATTTAAGTGTATTATTCTTTTATTAATCTTTTTTATGAAAACATTAGGTCGTTTATTCGGAATCCTAGCTATTATAGGAATGTTGTTAGGTATGATCCCTTTACTGGGTTGGCTCAATTGGTTTAATATTCCATTCGCTATTTTAGGCTTGGTCTTCTCTATTATAGGGAAATCTAAAGGAGGCATAATCATATGCGTTGTTGCAATATTTTTTGGTTTATTTAGGTTAATCTTAGGAGGCGGTATATTGTAGATTTCCATGAAGGGGGACGAAGGCCTTCTGTATGAATTTCTTTATTTGTTTTAATCTAATTCAAGAATTCTATGAAAATGAGGGGTTATTTATGGCAAGTCATTTTTATAAGCGTGTTTGCACTTACGAACTGTAGTGAACCGGATATACCTCCCCAAATACATCAGATCAATTTTAAATTTTCAGATTCGGATGGGGATAATATACTGGCTGGCATCCATGATGAACATTTTTTGGATTCAATCGTAGTTACCAGTGAGCAAGAAGAAAACCTAATGAATTCATTTCAAATTTCAGAAATTTTTGGGCAAAAATTTTTAACGATTCAATCAAGTAGTCCTTCAGGTGATTTGTTAAATAACCTTCGTTATCGTATTAAAGATAGGAGATTGACGGATGAGCATAATTTGACAATTAGTGCAGGTTGGAGTTTAGAAAAAAATAACCCAGCTCCTGTAATCGTGTCAATTGGTGGTTGGGAAATTCGTAACCAAATTATTCCTCAAGCAAATTTATTTTCGTATTTTGAGATTAGAAAGAGCAATCCCTAAATTATCTTTTAGGGGTATAGATTCTTCTAAGGCGTGGTGCTTTCTTTTTCAATGAAGAAATTAATTTTTTCCTTTAATGGCATTAATTCTTTTTCTTGTTGTTCTTGAATTCTGTCGGGGAAGAGGATGCCGTATAGATGATCAACTTCGTGTTGAAAGATGACGGCCGTGAATCCTTCGATTATTTCCTGAACTGTCTCTCCTGATTTACTGAGGTACTGTAATTTTATGGCATAGCTGCGGTTAACATCTTGTTTTAAATCAGGAATTGATAAACATCCTTCTGCACCTTGACGGATTAGTTTAGATCTCCAAATGATTTTTGGATTGATATAAAATTCAAAAGGAACCTCTTTCTTGTCGAGCCTTTGTACCCAAATTACATTTTTATTTATACCAACTTGAGGTCCTGCAATACCAACGCCTGCATGGGCGGTATCTTGAACCGTTAAAAGCATTCTTGCTGCTAACTTTTCCATCAAGGGATCGTCATGTTTGATGTCCAGGGAAGGGGTGCGTAATACTTTCAATTCTTCCTCGTTGGTAATTTGATAAATGTGCATCACGGTGTTTTGGTCTGCAGCATCTATTATTTTTTTTTCAGTTTCGCTAAAGTTCTTGGCCATATTTTTATTGACAGGTCTTTCGTTTTTTGATCCTTTATAGTTTTTCTCTCCTGCTTGAATTGCCAGGGTTATGTCGTTTTCTCTGGGTGGCTGTGGACACCGGTAGCCATTGCTATAGGCACAATACGGATTGTAGGCCTTATTGAAGTCTATCGCTATTTTTCCCTGCTTGATGTCTTTTATATCTAGGTCCAAATAGCGGCCCCCATCATAGCTTTCTGTCGAATTTGTTAAATCAGTGAAAGGGACGAACAGATGATCTTTATACATAGGATTTTGAAATAGCGCAACACTTTGGTAGGCCGTTAAGCTTACCTGTTTTCCATGTAAAACAAAGTGTAGAATTGCATAACGTTTGTATTCATTGGAGGTTCCGTCATAGGTTGGCATGCGAAAAGTAGGCTCGTTCAGTAAGGGTTCCACCTGAGCCTGAACCAAGTAGTTTATATCAACTGGATAGTAGGATAGGTGTTGGACTTGGTCCTTTTCAATGGGACCAAATTCACTTTTTTTAAACTCTTCTATCAAATTTTCCCTGTGCGCTTCTATTTGCTTGGTATGTTCTTGTCCCAGACCCATCAGAGGCAGCATTGTTAAAATCAAGTAACTTATAGTTCTCATGTTTGTAATTCTCTATCAAATGTATAGATATTTTGTGAAGATTAGAAGCCGAGTTAAACGAAACTTAACTTGAGATTTTTACTAAATAAGAAGACTAGGAGAGTATTGTACAAAAGATTTGTGCAGGTGTTCCCCTGGCGGTAAGACCTGCACAAACGAATACAGTTTAGCGATTCATCTTTCGTTTTTTGATTTCATCACCAATTTTTGAAAACGACTTGGCCCGTTTTCGTTTTTCATGTTCTGAAGTGGAAAAATGCCACGCTTCCCGGTGAAGTTTCAGATAACTTTCATACACTTTAGGCGCTAATTTACCTCTTTGCACCGCCTGGATCACAGCACAACCGGGTTCGTTTGTATGCGAGCAATCCTTAAAACGACATGATTCGGAATAGTCAGAAATTTCAAATATCATTGTTAATGAATCAGGATTATTAAGTGCTAACCCAAATTCCCGTACACCCGGAGTGTCAATTAGAACACCTGAATTATTCATTAATACCATTTCTCTACGGGTAGAGGTATGTCTTCCTTTGCCAATGAATAAACTGATATCAGAGGTGAGAAGTATCGGTTTTTCACAAAGGGCATTGATTAATGAACTTTTACCAACTCCCGATGAGCCTACGAATACAACGGTTTCTCCTTCCGAAATATACTCCCGTAATTGTTGTACTGTTTGGGGTTGATGAATGCTTGTTACGAACACGGACATGCGATGAGCGATATGTTTAATAGAATCCTCGATCTTTTGTCTATCATACGCTAAATCACCCTTGTTGAGGACCAATACAGGAAGAATGTTTTCTTCCAATAATTGAGACATAAAACGTTCTATCCTGCGAACATTGAAGTTACCGTCAAGACTTTGCACGATAAAGGCTTTATCGACATGCGATGCAATGGTTTGTTTATCAGCAATTGTTCCAATTTTCTTACGGTACAACCTTCGTTCACTGGGCAGCATATCAACGATAACTCCTTTGTCTTGGTCAGTGGGTTGAAAAATTACCCAGTCGCCCGTGCAAGGCAGCCCAAAGTCAGATTTGCCGAACATTAGATTACCGGTCAATTCACATTGAAATATACCATTTTCTGAAATGACCTCGTAGCAGGTCCTGTGCACCACCAATACACGACCATGAGAGAGGTTTTTATATGGCGTTTGCATAAAAGTGTATAAGGAGATTAGTTTTCTCTATTCCAAGTCCGATTTAGATCGTTACTTTAAAAGCTGTCAAGAGTTATGTATCTTTGTCCTCGAAACTGGTCTTCTTTCTTGAGTTTCTAATGATTTAACAATTTAATATTTTGATTGTCAATATGTTAATCGAATAGTATTTCAATTAAATTTGTGAAGTTTGGGGGCGTTATTTTTTTTATCCTGTAGTAAAAACACAAAAACATGAGATTGATGGCCTTTGATTATGGCACGAAAAGGATTGGTATTGCGGTGACCGATAATCTGCAAATCATTGCTACATCCCTCGCTACTATACACCCAGAAGAGATCTGGACTTTCTTAAATGATTATTTAGCAAAGGAACAGGTAGAAACTTTTGTGGTCGGTAAACCCCTGCAAATGGATGGGAGTCGTTCTGAATCTTTTCAACATGTATTGGGTTTTATTCGAAAATTAAAAACGAGTTATCCAGGGGTTCCCGTCATAGAAATTGATGAGCGTTTTACGTCAAAAATGGCCTCTAGGGTGATCGCTGAATCTGGAATGAAAAAACATAAAAGACAAGACAAGAAGCTGATCGATACAGTCTCTGCAACAATTATTTTGCAATCATACATGGAAAGTAGAGGAATTTAAAATGGCATTAAAAGATATTCAATTCTTCAGTGAGGACATTAGTTTCACCTTGAAGGAAAAGCAAAAAGTTCGCTTATGGATCCTGAGCACTATTAAAGCAGAGGGGTTTCATCGCGTTGGCGAATTAAACTTTATTTTTTGCTCAGACACCTATCTATTAGATATCAATAAGCAATATTTGGATCATGATACTTTTACGGATATTGTAACTTTTGATTCTTCAGAACAGGATGATGTTATTGCCGGCGATATCTTTATTTCAGTTGATAGAGTTGCTGAGAATGCAGAAAAATTTGGTGTGCCTGAGCGGGATGAATTGCACCGTGTTATCATCCATGGGGTTCTGCACTTGTGTGGATATTACGATAAGAAAAAACAGGATAAGGAGTTGATGACCCAAACAGAAAATAAGTACTTGGCTCTTCGAGAGTTCTAATGTTAGAAAGGACTCTGTTTTATTATTATTTTTTTCTCTGTAGGATGGGGGGATCCTGGGTGGGATCACAAGCTATTCTTTTTAATTCTCGCACCGATATATCTATAATCTGATTCTTAATTTCTAGGTAATTTAAGTAAACAGCGTCTTTGCTTAACTGGTGCGTGAGCGGAATTTCTTGAAGACTTAAGTCTTCGTTTTCTAGCTTTTTATGGTCATTGCGGATTTTAGAATGGAATTTTTTTAACGCGACGGGGTTTTGCGGATCATCGGCTACTATTCCCACAAATTCTCCTGAAGATAAACTGGAAACGGTTGAACTAGGAATGGCCAGATCAAGTTGATTGGATTGATTAATGGTCGTTCCATTGCTGTTAATGGAGAAACTTTCCTTCTCCTGCATGATTCGACCAAAGCGTTCAGAGAGTTGTCGGGCACTCTCGCCTGATACCTGACCACTAATAATGTTTCCGACAATGTTCACAATCACGTCTGCTTGGTCTCTCCCATAATCTTTTCGTAACTGACTAAAATCCTGAACCCCTAGGCAGCTAGATACTTTATTCGCTCTGGCTGTGGCAATCAAACTATCCATATTATTGATATATATTGTAGGAAATTCATCAAATATTAAACTACATTTTTCCATTCCTTTTTTGTTGACTTGTTTTATCAGGCGGTTGACATATAAGGATATTACTGCGCCATATATTTGGATTTTTTGGGGATTATTCCCCATGCAAACGATCTTTGGTGCCTGCGGATTGTTGATGTCCAAGGTGAAGTCATTTCCAGAGAGTACATAATAGAGTTGCGGAGAAGAAAGTCGTGCCAAGGCTATTTTTGCAGAGGCGATTTGCCCCTCTAGTTGGTCTATAGCATTGTTCATGTAGGCATTGATGAAGGGATTAATTAATACTTCTATTTCTTTCTGGCTCCTTAGCAAGGGAAAGAGTTGTTCATAGTTCAATTGCATCAGCTCTATTACATGCGGAAGTGTACAGAATTTGCCGTGCTGATAAAGCCGAAGATACCAGATAACAGCCGTTAGAAAGTTTATCGCCGATTCGACAAAGAAATCACCCTGCCTTCTGATCCATTCCCGGTTAAGGCCCATTAAGATTGTACGAGCAGACTCTGCGGCATCACTAATGTCTTTCATCCCGTTTGGTTCTAGGGGATTACAACGATGACTTCGATTCAGATCATCAAAATTAATACTAAAGAATTTACTAGGTTTAGCAGAACTTTTAATATGTTTTTTCCAATGATGATGAGTAATCCTTGTTAGATCATCGTATTTAAAATCATAGACGAACATGGTGAATCCCTTTTTTATGTGTTGGGAAATGATGTTCCGAATGACAAAATAGGATTTCCCTGAACCTGGATTTCCGAGCACTAAAATTCCGCGGAAGGGGTTATTTATATTGATCCATCCCTTCCTAAGTTGATCCTTCAAATAATACCGTGTAGGTAGATTGATAGAATATTCATTTTCTAGATATTCTTCTTGTTGAGGGAAAGTCTGGTTTAAAGAATTAAAAATGTCCTGTTGCATTAATTTTTCATGAATAATTCTCCCAATGAGCGAGAGCCCTCTGAGAGTCATTAAAAAACCTGCAGAGCATATGAGAGAGTATGAGATGAATTGAGATTCACGATCCCAATGGATTTCCCAAATGAATTCACTTGCAAAAAATAAACTACCACCTATGAGTAAATTTTTAGCGGCTAGCAGATAGCTAATTTTTTTCTCCTTTTTTCCGGTACTTCCTAGCTGGGATAAAGCGAGAAACCCTAAAGAAAATAATTTTGAGCTATGGTATTGATCAAATAGGCCGGTTTGTTCAATTTTGACTAATATCCAATCAACCAATATGTGGGATACACCCCAGGAAAGAAAAATCGAGTAACCTGTCCAGTAAAAATGAACGAATAAGAAGCAGACAGAAATTAAACGCGACATGTCGGTGATTTTCCTTAAGGCTTGTAGGTTCTCTCCTGTATTCATTTGAAATTTAAAATTGAAGCCTAGTTTTGATTTTTTTGACGTTTTCTGGGGTCGTCGTCTCTTGAATTTGGTTGTTGTTTTTTTTGCTGATTAAATTTTTTAGTTGATATTTTTCTGGCAGAATGCGTTCATCCAGGGCAATTCGATTTTTATGGTCTATGTAAACGATAACAGGAGCCTCATTTTTTGAAATTGTTGTTTCGACAGCTTGAATTCCAGCTAGATTAAGTTTTAACTCCAAAGATTCTTTACGAAAGTCTTGACTGAGGGAGAAAAGTTGTAATTCTAATTTTATGCTAGCAGCTAATCCAAGATGTCTTATTCTATTGATTTGATATATTTTCTCCAATTTTTCAACAGTGGGTTTTGTGTCGAGTTTCCCGGCTAATAATGGAACACCAATTCGTTTTCTAGCCGGGGTTAAAATGGAGTATAACAATCCTGGTTTTTTCCTAGTTTGATTTCGATCTAATAAAACCGCTTTCAAGTGGTAGAGGCCTAAAAGTGCATTCCATTCGAATAGGTTTGTGAAAGAGTACTTATTTATCAGAAAATCAACGACCCTTTCGATAGACTCCTTGGTGGGCTGCCCCCCATAGATGACTCTTTGTGTAGGTGGTTCGAGTTGAACCGGCTTTTTATTTTTGCCGTGAGAATGAGGTGTTAAGCCAAATTCAGATTCTATGATATTGCAAGAGGGCAATAGCTTTTTATACCCTATCCATGAAGTATCTATACGCTTTGCGTTTTCAAGAACATTCGTCGTGACAATATGCGCATGAGGAATGCTGGTATCTTTATGCCTGTAAACCAGATAGGGTTGCTTATGAAATCCGATTAACTCCATGTATCTCTTTGCAATTGATGACAATTGGGTGTGGAGTATTTCATTATCTTTTGGATGGAAACTTATACTCATATGCACACTGTTCGTTTTTACGTTCTCATTTAAGGTGGATCTTAAATGCAATAGATTTCGTTTCATAGTCAGATCTAGATGTTCTGCCTTCAGGATCATATTCCCTGAATAGATGCAATCGGCCAGTCCAATGTTTACTTTTTTTTCATTGTACATCAAGATTTTCTGGATGTCTTGAGTTAGGAATATTTTTGCGACCATAGTTTTAATAGTTGTTTCAACAAGTCGATTATTTCAGATGAAGCGTTGAGGTAGATTTGCGCATTTTTTTTTAATTCTTGCGTAATTTCACGCGGGTCGAGGAGATCTTCCTTTTGTATAATGGTATGAATGGTGGCGACCTCCGAGACCATATGATTTACTTTTGTACCTAGCAAGGTCATTAAATTAAGGATCCCTTCCTCCAATAAATCACGGGTGGTAATGGTATATGTTTCTGGGAAGAGCGTTTTACGAACATATTGACTTAAATTCGGACATGTTGTTGACTCCTGTTTAGTTTTTATTTCTGTATACTCTTGTTGACTGATATGGGTCGTCAGTGTTTTCAACTTCTGCTCGTCTATTGTTTTTTTTATTTTTTCCTTTTTCATGATGACATGTTGTTGGTAAATAAAATTCGATTGACTTTAAATATATCTTCTGGAAATGAAATAAAATAATCACATGGACGTGGGGTACAGGTATCAGCGAGATTTGTTTAGGACGGTATACATGTTTTTACAGCTTGAGAATTCTTGATATGAAGTTCAAAAGCCGCACGCACGTTTTTTAGAAGCAGATAACTCTAGTATACGGGGTAAAGTGTGAAGGTATGTTCGCTAGGTACAAGTTTTAATTATTTTTCAGTACCTGAGCTTTTGAAACGGAATGGTGTCTTTTGATCGGGAACTTGAAATTGTTTTACCAAGTGAACCTATAAATTGAAAAGCTATTCTTGGATGATTGATCCGATCTCTAATTGAATTTTTAGGTTGGCTCTTCGGAGATCCAATGGGTTCCAATAGATTCTTTGGCTACGGCAATAATGTCTTGCGGTATTTCTTTTATGATTACATAGAAGTAGGGTTTTGGCCCTCTGCTATTTTGATGACGTTCCTGTTTTTCTGTTTTTCTAACGTATTGGCCAAAGGTTTTTTTAAGCCGATCTCCAATTACTGAAGTATTCACTGGATCCTGTGGAAAGGCATCAATAATTTGGTTGGCAATTTCTTGAGTTAAAAATTCTTTGTCCTTCTTAAACGTTGATAATACGATAGTGATTTTATCATTTATATCTAAAGAGTTGTAAGTCTGTTCCACATGAGCTCCATTTTTTTTTCGGTATGCGATTCTCTCTAATGTTTTTATGGGCAGTTTTTTTTGACTTGGTACCGGGTGATTCGGATTGCCAAATTCATAATATGCCAAGTTGAATATATTGGCAATGGCCTCCATAGTTTCTAATCCTAGACTTCCTGTTAAGTCTAAAACAGATTGAATATTATTTTTAGTTGTTTTAGCTAAAAAAGCTATATCAACGGCTTCCAAGTGGAATCGGGTCATGTATTTTAACAGAATATCCCGATACACTTTTGAAGTTTTCGATCTTAGGTTAGGCATATATATTTTTTAATCGAAAAATTTTCTATTTTTCTATTATTATTTTTTTATCTTTGAGCCGTTAAGTAGTTTTATGAAGATAACGACTTGCGGCTTAGGTGAATATTATCTCTAGAGGAATGAATTCCAGACGGTAATAATCCTTATTGATCAATGAAACAATTGCCATATAAACGAAATGATTATGAACATCCTATTGACAGAATTCTTAGCCTTACAGAAAACTATTTTAGTTTCTAGGCCATGTCTATTTGTTGATATTTTTTTCAAGAACATAAAATGTCCCCCGTTTTAGAGCTAATCAAAAATGCAGAAATGTTGAAGGATTAAAATAGTTAAGCCACAGGTAGTTAAGTGTTCGGTCCTTGAACTTAATGACTCAATTCGTCCTGTATCTTTTCTAACCCTTTTATTCACTTCGCATACCAATAACTGTCGTATTTACGTGAATAGCTATTTTTAATCTTTTCCATTTTAAATCTATGCTATTTTTTTTTAATTGACAAGAGGAACATGTGAAAACACCAATAGATAATTTGGGGTATTAGATGACTGTATTTGCTTTAAAAGGAATGTACCCATGAGGTTTCAAACCATTCATACATTCAATTTGATTCCATGACAGTCGGTGCACAGTAATGTGGGAGGCAGATAATGTGTACCGTTGTTTTTTAAGATAGAACAGAAACATATTTGTTTTTGTTAAAGAGCGTTTCAGTTTGTTTAATAATCAGTTAATAACTCAAAAGCCCCGCGATCGCGGGGCAAATGAGCTTTTTGTGTTTTAATCCTTTTAGTGCCAGGATAGGATTGAATGATCTTTTGTCAGTTGACTCAAATTGCTCGAAAATATTTTCTTGAATGTTAATTAATTATTTGATCATTAGCAGTTTAAACCTTTTTTTAGGTCAAAAGGTCGTTTGCTAAGGATAAATCTGTATTTGCCCATGAATTGTTTGTTGACAGAGTTATTGATGCTACTTATAAGCAGAAGGAGAGTACTTGTTTTGATTCTAAATTTAGAAGTTTCAAATTTGAATTGATCGATCTAAAGTCTTCTAGGCCAGAAGCCGCAGGTCCGATGCGAGATCGGAAAAGGTATTAAAAAATTCAAAAATTTGAACAATGGAATTAACCCTATTCATGGATCTCTACGAAATGATTTCAGATTCTCCAATATCAATGGATGAAATGATGAACAGCCTCGCAGATAAATCTCCAGGCAGGAAATGCGTAATTGTCTTTCCTTTTTAAGTATCTATAACGTGCAGGATCAGCTTCTGCACGTTTTACATCCACGGATGAAATTATTAGGCTCCCTGAAAGAATGGTTATTTTGATGTTCCTAGAATTCAATAAGAACACTTATTATGAATTGCAAATTAAAGTCAATGTACCAAACCTTAAACACCAGAGAATGGAATGAATTCGCATATTTTTCTTCAAACGTTCGGCACATTCTTCCTTCTATAAATTTTAACCAAATAATCTCTGGTTTTGATGAACTCAAACGCTATGTGCAACAGCAAGCTGAATTAGATCTTCGTTTTGGTCTAAATCCTGAAACCAGCGATCAAAAATTAGTAAAATCCTTGCATGGAGGTTCAAAAATGATGGTGACGTTTCATTACGGATCATACCGAGCGCTTCCATTGAGGCTTTTGGCTCAAGGAATGTCCATTTCTGTTATCCTCTCTGATGATGTTTACCAGAGCTATAAAGATTATTATTCGGCTATATTAGGAGATGATGGTAAGGAAACACCCTTTAAAAGCATAGACACACCCTCTGGAGAACTATATCTTTTGCGCGCACAGGATCCAAATCTGTTTCTTGAAATTAAGAAAATGAAAAGTAGGGGTATTCATGTATTGGTGTATGTTGATGGAGGAGCGGGGCTTCAGCAGGATTTTGGAAACCTCAAGTTGTTCCCGGTTCAACTTCTAAATGCCAAGTTGAAAGTTCGTGCAGGTTTTTTAGATATTGCTTATTTACTGGACTTACAAGTTCATCTTTTGTTGGATGTAACGAAAAATATTGATAAACAGTCTGATGTTTTACAAGTCGCTTGTTACAATAGACAACCTAATCAAGCACGTAAAGAATTTGTTCAAGACACAATTGAAAATATCTATCATACTTTCGGTAGAAAGCTTCTAGAAAATCCCTTTCTTTGGGAGGTGTGGTTTTACCTTCACATGCACTCTATCCCGATTTCGAATGTTTCGGGGTGGACTATGAATGATCGTCTTTTTCCTTTTTTTCAGGGTGAAAATCAAGCGATGATAGACCTGTTTAGTTACCGGATTCACTCACTTAGCCCTTCACAATATCATGATTTACTAAAATATATTTTGTAATTCAAAGTTAACTTGGTAGTTTAATTTCTTGAAGATTAACAAAATTTCAATATATTAAACCTATTTCTTTATGAGCCTAATAGTTTACGAAAAGATAAAACACCACATATGGTTTTGGCTCAGTTATGCTATTTATTTTTATTTAATGAATAAGGTAGGCAGTGAATACGCCACTTTTGGAGTGGTTCTCTTATCCATCCCATTTTTTGCGATGATCTTTTATGTAGTTTCTTATTTACTGGATAAATATTTTAGTAAGAAAAGATATATAGTTGGTTTGGGTGCACTCCTTTTGTTTTACCTGGCAGCCACTGCTTTGATGTATTTATTTACCTATGGTTGGAATAATATTGGAGTTTTGTATGGAAGTTACCTTATAGAAGGACGTGCATTTAATCAAAGAGAGTTTATTCAGATATCTTTAATTCTTTTAGGTCACTTCACCTTTTTGGCTGTTTTTGGCTTTCAATATCGGGTTAAAAATCAGGCTATTCAAGAGAAATACGATGCTGTTTCCCATCAACTTCAGGAGGCCCTTAGACGAAAGGATTTTGAATTTAAGATTCTTGCTGCTCAAGCTTCTCCGCATTTTATTGTAAACGTTTTTCAAGATTGGCAACATAAATTGAATGATACGAATCTGGCCCTTAGCCAAGAGATAGGTGATACGTATGAGCTGATGAGGTTTTTTATGAATAGCTTAAATCCAGAAAGTTCTACGACTATTTTGCTTCAAGAGGAGGTGCTTGAGAGTAAGCGATACATTGCTATACAAGAACGGATGTATTATAAAGCATTGTTTATTCATTGGGATATTACAGGTAATCTTAGAAACGCAGTGATCCCCTCAACTAGCCTATTAACTTTAATTATGAATTTATTCAAACATGGGGATTTAACAGATCCTAATTTTCCAGCGCAAGTTAGAATTTGGATACAACCAGACCACTATGGCATTCAGGTCAAGAATAAAATCCCAAAACATAAAAATTCATTGAAATGTCACGGGGTTGGTCTGGAGAATCTTAGAAAAAGGATGTTAATGATATTTGGTGATGACTTTAATTTGGATATATCTTCTCATGCAGACGTTTTTGAAGTCAAATTAATTGTAAAGACTACTAATCTAATTTAATCATGAGAAAATGGAATGCAATCGTTGTAGATGATCAGAAAGGAAGTGTCGATCATTTGGTGAATTTGTTTAAGAAAATAGAGTATGTTCAAATTGAAGCTGACTTTCAAGATCCGCTGAAAGCCTTACAGTATTTACGTGTTAATCCGGTAGATCTGGTGATATTAGATATTGAAATGCATGAGATGAACGGATTTGAATTCATAAAGTCACTGCCTCGCTGCAATGCAAAAATTGTGCTTAATACAGCATTTATGAAGTATGAGGACCCTGGATATGATTTTAACGTAATTGATGTCATTTTAAAACCGGTAAGTTTTACTAGGCTCCAGGTCGCTCTTAGGAGATTGGACGATTCATTTCGCTTGGCCTTTCCAGAAGTAAATAATGATGACTCGCTCGATCACAGTTATGATTTTTTTCAAATCAAAGGTCCTTACCGCTATGAGAGACAGGCTCTTTGGTTTAAAAATATCATTTTTATAGAAACTTTTCAAGGAAAAGTGCTCATCCACCAAATTGACGGAAAAGATCCATTAATTTCGAATACAACCTTTCAGAAGGTTTTAGATATACTTCCAAAAAAATGGTTTAAACAATGTCACCAAGGCTTTGTTTTCAACATTAATTTCTATCAATCTTATTCAAAAAATGAGATAACATTAAAATATGTACGAAAAAAAATAAATGTAGGAGATTTAAAGATCTATACCGATTTTAGTGACTTTATTCGCAGCAACGTAATATAAATTATCCACTAACCTTCGATCAGCTTTACTTTATTACATAGGCAATTTCTAACCCTTTACTTTGGTTGGCAAGCTACGCCTATCTCTATCAGAGACCTATTTATGGGCTAAATTTGGCGATCGAACTAAACTGAAAATTGAAATGTCAAATAGTATAAATTATGAGTTAGTTTATTTCGATAAACTAGTTGGCAATCTAAACATCATGAATTGGTTAACCCTACATGAAAATGAAGCTGAACATGTGGAAACAATAGGTGTCCAGATCGAATCAGAAGCCAAGTTTGTCTTGCTGAGATTGAAAAATAATGTACTTTCTATCGGCTCCTCTTCGGAACTTCGTGCTTATATACAGTATAATTATCAACAGTTAATTCGAATATTGGATGTGCTGAGCAAGGAGCAGTCTCAAGAATTTGAAACATCTGAATCCAGAATGGTGATTGTTGATAAATTAAGGTTTTCTCTGCGTTACATCTGTGTCTTTTTTGAAGAGAATTATGAGAAATTTATTTTAGATGCGATAAAAATTCCAATAAAAAGTATGGAAATTGCCTTGGATACGCTTCGTTCTCGGGTGATCAAGCTGAAAACCATTCTTCCCAAATCCAAAACAACCGCTTTATTAATTACTAGACTGAATACTTTTGTTGATTCTCAAAAATTATCGTTCGAATTAACGAAAAGATCTATTTCATATAAATTGGAGTTGACAAGTCGATTAACAGATTTGAGTAAACCGGTAAATGAATCCTTTTTTACTCCAGTTGAGATGACCTTGATTTATATGAATTTTAACAGCAAAGAATTTATGGATGTTTTGATTAAGAGAATTGCCATGTTTATTCGTCGGTACAAATCGAGTGATGTTAAATTGATGAAAACCAGGGAAATATTTAAGGCTTTTAATCAGCTGCATCGCAAACCAAAAGTTGTTTTAAATCCTCAGTATATTTCTGTGGACTCCTTTGTTAAAAATTGGTTTGAACAGGAAATTACCTTCTACAATCAGTGTCATATAGATCAGCATTATCCGGATCATCAGGCCCTTCCGCCGCCTAAAGAAAAAGTGTTTAAAAAAATAGTTTGTGATTTAACCGTTGATCAATTGGCGATTTTCTTTCGAGCTGTCGATGAGCTTCGAATTGTTGAATTTAGATCGCTAAGTGAATGTTTTAAAGTCATCGTTCCGCACCTTTCGACTAAACATAAAAAATCTTTATCTCCTTCCTCCATGCGTTCAAAATCCTATCATCCTGAAAATGGAGATAAAGCTTTTGTGTTGGCTGTTCTTGAGGATATTGTTAAAAGAATCGGTAAATATTAGGGAGGTTAAATTTGAAGTTAATTTATTGTTAATGCCTTTCATTTTGCGCGACTTTTTGTAGCGTTTAATTGGTTAATTAATGTTAAAGGCAATTTCCTTTAAAGGATTTCGCTTTTAGATCCTTATCTTTAAGATATCCAATATACTATTAACCTAAAAGTGAAAAATAATGAAGAACATTTCTTTATTCTTTTTATTCATGATTTTCATGAGTCAACTCCATGCGCAAAACAATGCCGAACTTAAAGGGAGGGTTTTTGATTCCAAATTAAATCCTTTGGAAAAGGCAACAGTATCCCTAGTCTCCCAAGAGGATTCGTTGGTAATTAGTTACGCCTTGACCGATGTGAAAGGAGGTTTTGATTTGGTGCGCGTTCCCACTCAAAAACCTTTGATTTTATATGTCTCCCATGTAAATAGTTCTCCTTATGGGAAGAAGTTCCAATTAAAACCTGGTGAAAAATTGACTTTGGATTCAATTATTATGCGCGAGAATTCAATTGAAGAGGTCTTGATAACTGCGGTCGCTCCGATTCGATTAAACGGGGATACCTTGGAATATAAAGCAGACTACTTCAAAACAAGACCAAATGCATCAGTCGAAGAATTGTTGAAATTGCTTCCTGGTTTGCAGGTGAATATGGATGGGAGTATTTTTTATCAGGGAAGGGAAGTCTCTGGGGTCCGAGTAAATAATAAGGATTTTTTCACACAGGACTTAACAATTGCCACTCGCAACTTGGATGCCTCGTTGATCGACGTGGTTCAGGTGATTAAAGATAAAGGTGAATCCAAAAGAGAAGTCTTGGATGACAGGGACTTACCGATAGTCCTTAATTTGAAGATGAAAAAAGAGTTCCTGAAAGCTGATTTTGGGAAGCTTTATGGGGGAGCTGCCACACGTGACCGGTATGAGTCCGGAGCACTGCTTAACGCTTTTCGGGATACACTTCAGGTGAGTTTTATTGGTTATGGAAATAACATAGGTCGCTCAGGTTTTGATTATTCCGAACTTAGTCAGTATGGAGGTTACGGTAGGGGAGAAAATAACAATTATACGATGTATGGATCAAACGGGTTAATGAACCAAATATCGACTGGTGTGAACATCAATTACGATATAGCTAAGAAGTTAAAAACCAATTTATTGTATAACTTTAAACAGTTTAATTATTACAGCGAGGGCAGTAATAATTCAAATTCGGTTTACAATGAGATACAAGAGGAGTCAAAGGGGGAAAATCTTGGCGACAATTCCAATTATCAGCATGAAATAAGAGCCTTTGCCCGCTACCATATTGACACGACTTCGCAGATTTCCTTTGATGGGCGTTTAGGCACGCGCAATGGATCAGGATCAAATCAAGGAAATGCACAAAGTTGGCGAAATGGAAATATTCCAGTATCGGATAACATCTATAGCTCAAATTCATCCAATAATGGATTAAATTATAGACAAACGGTTTATGGGGAAAAAAAGTTCCAGAATAAATGGCTTTTATCTTTAAGGCATACATTGAGTAATAATGATAATGAGAGTGAGAGTCAAAGTTTCTCATTAAGGAAATTCTATTTAAATACCGATAGCCTGTTCGATCAGGAGAACCTCAGGAATTCCAATTCGGTAAATTTCAACATGGTACATCTGCTTAATTTGCAAATCCCCATTAATAAAAAGCTTAATTTTGATCTTTTTTCTGAACATAAATTAGATCACGTAAAAGACACCGAAGGGATTCTAAATAGATTAAACTCAGATGAATTTGTGAACCGGGAAGATGTTGCCAACAATAAGGGACTGGCAAGTCAGCAGACTTCTTTTGGAACACGCTGGAAGTTCAATCCCATTAAAGACCTCTCCTTGACAGCAGCAGTGAGATGGTTGAGTTTGGGTAATCATTTTGAGTATTACCAAAAGTTGGAGGATATACATAACAGGCAGGATTACTGGCTACCTGATTTTAGAATAGGGTACAAAGGAGGAAGTTTGGGTTATTCCAAGAATGTTTCTGCTCCTTCGTTTTATCAAATTCAAGTCGTGGATTCAGATCTTTACCCCAATCAACTAAATTATGCGAGTCCTTATTTCGAAAACGTTACCACAAATAATTATAGCCTTCAATTCAACAAATATTTTAATAAATCTAAGATTAGCTTCTCTGTTTATGGGAATTTTTCTAAAATGGATAAGTCTATTGGATATGAACGATCATATGACCTGCAGAATAGTTATTCTACTTCCAGAAACTTTCAAACAGGTCCGACTCAGAGTTCCTATCTTTCTGCAAATTTTTCAAAAACATTTATTCAGAATAAAACCTGGAAGCTATCCTACTCATTTCGAACGTATATAAATTCCAATCAGGATTATAGTAGAGTGAATCAAGAAGAGAATTTATCCAGTAGCTATTATGGCAATATTGGTAATACGGTCAATTTAAGTTATAAGGATTTGTGGAGCTTTAGCCCAACTTATGGAATTTCCCTAAGACAAACCAACTTTGAAAAGGAATCTGTTAATTTTAGGGATCTCAATACCAATGAACATAGCGTAGGGGCAAACTTGCATTTTCATAACATTAAAAAGTTCAAATTAGAGACTTCCTATACCTTGAAAAATCAGGTCATTGGTTTAGGCAACAATAGGCAGAATTTACATCTTGTCAATGCTTCCATCTATTACCCTGTTTTTGGTAAAGGAGAATTGAAACTCTCTGTATTTGACCTGCTTAATCAAAATATTTCAAACCATTTTTATTCCCGCGATAACACAACCGTTTACTCGAATCAATTAAGTCTTAGACAATATTTTATGTTTGGAATGGTGTATAAATTCTTAAATACTGGAAAGAAATGATCGGCTAGCGATTGAATAGTTTTCTTATTTTTTTAATCCACCCCTCATCAATCAATTGATTTTTTTGAAGGGTGGATTTGCTTTTAGGAGGTGCTTTTCTCTAGCTCTCGTACGAAATCGGCTCCCCAGAAATGGATGTCATAATGCTGAATTTGCTCCAAAGATCTGTTGATGCGTATGGTTGCCTCTTCTTCGTTCATAATCAATGCCTTCAACAAGGATTCAATCATGCTTTTACGATCATATGGATTAGTGGAAACAGAATAGGGGAGTTCCACTGAAGCGCCGGCGAATTCAGATAAGACCAGTACCCCACTTTGGTTTAAGAGTCCCTGGGTAGCTAAATATTCTTTGGCTACTAAGTTCAATCCATCTCTGAGCGGTGTAATCCAGGCAACGTCCGCTAAGGCGTATTGAATGAGAACCTCTTCAAAGGGTAAACTTTGGAAAAAATATTGAATAGGCGTCCAGTCTAGCGTGGCATACTTCCCATTAATTTCACCTACAGCCTGATTTACCTGATCTCGTATCTGATCGTATATTTTCATTCCCTGGGAAGGTGGAGTACAGACGTTAATCAGTTCTACTTTCCCTAAAAATTCAGGGTAGGTCTCTAAAAATTCTCCAAAAGCTTGTATTTTTTCTAACGGTCCTTTTACATAGTCCAGGCGTTCAACGGAAACAATTCGTTTGATCGATTTTAACTCTTTTTCTAATCGGTATTTTTGAATTTTTTCTTTGATTGGAGCGCTCTTTAACGTGTTTTTGATGTGTTCAAAGTTGACACCCACGGGCTGAGCACCAAATCGTATTTTGCGACCATCTACCTCGATGATTTTGGTCATCTGTTCAACTCCCAATGCGCTTGAATAGGTAAGAAACTGTTTGGCTACATTGATCTTCTTTAAAACTTTGAATGGTGTATGACTTCTTACCACATCGATAAAATTCTCCACATATCTGGGAATATGAAAACTGATAAAATCACAAAGTAATAAACTACCGATAATTTCTTTTCGCCAAGGTATTATGTTGAAAATATCAGCAGCCGGGAAAGCCGTATGGTGGAAAAATCCAATTTTTAAATCAGGTCTGAGTGATTTTAAATAAGCGGGTACCATCCATAGATTGTACTCGTGAATCCAAACCAATGCTCCTTGATCTGCTTCGGCAGCAATACGCTCTGCAAAAATTCTATTAATTTTTAGATAATGAAGCCAGTCATCGTGATTGAACTTTGCCTTATCAACAAATGAAAATATCATGGGCCAAAAGGCCTCTTTTGAGAAAACACGGTAGAACTGATCGATGTCTTTTTTTGTCAGTGAAATTGTTGCCGCAATCAAGTTTGGATATTTCTCTGTATCAATGAATTGATTTTTGAATTCTGCTCCACTTTTTTGCTGAATTTCCTCACCAATCCAAATTCCCGATCGTCCCTTTTCAAACAAACCTAGTAGAGAGGGAATGATGCCATTCGGGCTTTTGGGTGGTGTTACCATGAGCTTGCCATTCACTTCTTTTTGTTCAAAAGGAAGTCTATGGTATACCATAACTAACTGATCTTTACCAGATGAGGAAGCCGCTATTTTTTTGTGTTTTGGCTTTTTAAAATAAGTGGAGAATATTCGGGTGTTTTCCATGCATTCAAGGATGCCGCCAGCCCCTGGCCGGGTGGCCTGGAATGTATTTTTATTCTCCTTGGTTGCCAGAATTAATCCGTGTTCCGACTTACCCACGGCCACGCCCTGTAAGCCTATTTCGAACAGAGATAAATCATTTAAAGTGTCTCCGGCAACTAAAACTTTTTCTCTAGGCACCTTCAGCCAATCAACGAGTTTATTTAAGGTACTTCCTTTGTTTACACCCTGTGGAAGTAGATCAATATATTTGTCCACCGAGGTGATGATATCACATTGATATTCTTGGGCGATTTCCCTTACCTTATCCAAGTCGGTTTGTTGATCATAGTAATAAGAGCAGCGGCGCTGTTGAGGTACATCCTGATAATGTAAGTCAGGAATTTTGGATAAGGAATGTTGTATTTCGTAGACCGAAGGCCATTTACTTTCAATTTCTCCTTGGATGGGTTCAATTGCCTCAAGTGAGTGTCCGTTACTGATCGTGGCACCTACATCGGCTATAATATAATGTGGGGTGGGGATGATTGGATCATTCAACAATGGAATGACTGATTCAATACCTCTGCCGGTCACAAAGACCAACAATATATCTTTATTCTCCTTTATTAGACGATAAAGTTGGAGTCTATCCTCCATTTTTCCACCTAAAAATGTTCCATCTAAATCTGTTGCTAATAACATCATGCTAAGTTCCTTTCTAATAATTTAAATTCTGTTGCTACCGACATATGTTTATACAGAATACGGTAGGCGGTAAACAATATGGGGGTGTGTATTTTGAATTCCATGCTCAACTGGTATAATCCTTTGGTGGCGGGGTATCCCTCGGCAACCATTTTCATTTTATCCATCACCTCTTCGATTCCCATACCGGTTCCAATGAGTTCGCCAAAACTCCGGTTTCTACTGTGACTGGAGTATCCTGTTACTAATAAATCCCCTAAATAACTTGAGCTAGCTATTTGATTCTCCCCAATTCCAATCGCTTTCAGGAGTACCTGTAATTCATGGATTGCATTGCTCATCAGTACGGCTAAGAAATTATCTCCATAGTGAAGCCCTTTGGCTATTCCACTCATTATACCGATGACATTTTTATAGATTGAGGCATATTCAACACCGATTAAGTCCTCACTATGCTGCACGCTGAGATAAGGCCTGCAAAGATTCTTTGTGAGCTGCTGTAAAAGATTGGAATTCTTGCTACAAACAGTCATATAGGTTCTTTGACTGTTCCCAATTTCTTCAGCATGACAGGGCCCCCCTAAAATGGCAATATTGGATTCAGGAACGTTTAACTTCCTGCTCAAAAAATAACTGGGCAATTCATTTTTTGAACCTATTGTCCCTTTAATGGAGGTGACCAGGAATTTATTTTCAAGCCATTCTGGGTTTATTTGCTCTATAAAATGCGCTAATTGAGCACTGGGAATTAAAATGAAAATGATCGTTGAATTCCTAATGATAAACTCTAAGTCTGTACTCGGCTGAATTAAGTTATTATCCAGTCTGAGAAAACTCAAATATCTCGGGTTAATTCCAGTTTTTTTGATACTCTCTACTTGGTGGATTTTACGTAAGTACCATTTTACATGGGTCTTATTTTCTGTCAATATCTTAACGATAGCAGTAGCCCAACTTCCACCACCAACAACACTAATTTCCTTCAATTTTTCGTGGATTTTTGGACAGAATGTAGGTTAGGATTCTGTCTGTTTTTAATTATTACGGTGCAAATATACGTATAATTAAACTAATAAGCAAATTTACTTCATTTTTTAGCTTAAAAATATCGTAAAACCATGCTATCTCGCCCCAAATGAATATAAATCCCTTTATATTTCTGGAATGCTGTCGAATTGAATTGGAACTAAGGAGATATTTCAAGCCGCAAAGGATAAAAATGGCTTTCAACATAAAAAATCAAATACTTTATTTACTAATATTTTTAGTAGTTTTACAGCATGACAGTCCCCGCCTGGTTAAAACAAAGAAAAGAAACACCTTCAGAAGTGTTGACCCTGATCAAAACGGCCAGGACGAATTCTTGTTGGATATTTCACATTAAAAAGGGTGACTTTTATACGCCTGAAGAGTTTGAGATCTGTTGGCAAACGGTTGTCTCGAGCGACAATAAGCTGAATAATTTTGCGGAATTCAAGATCGTAACCCCCATATACGCGGTTCGTAGTTGTGCAATCTGGCTTAGAAATACCAACGAGAAGTTTCAAAAAGTGGTTGAAAAATTCGACCAGTATGAAGCTGAATTTAAAAGAAAGAAATAAAGAGTCATCCATAACAACCATTTCAGGTAAGAACGATATTTTCAAAAACAAGATATTTCCTCGTTTCTAGAGGTTTTTAGAACAAATTAACTAGGTTTTAACACCCAAATCAATTTTATTTTTGGTGGACTTGCTTAGCTAATAATTTTTCGAAGTCGGAAATAATTTCAGAAAATTCACTATTCTGTATTTTTCTATAGCTATTTTTTTATTTCAGACCAGCACAGATTTTTTGTGCCTACATTATTTTTCATTTCCTGAGGGCTAAAAATTCCACCCAGTCTATCGCTATACTCCATTTTTACGAGGTACAACATGAGGTACACTAATAACTTGTACTTGTGCAAGGTTCCGGCTTGGGTTTACTTTGGTGAAACAAAGGCTAAACATCGCATCGTTTACTGAAAGTATGTTTAGCGGTCATCTTAACAAAAGGAGGAAAAAATGTTTAGTGAAATTACTTGGGTGGAATTCCTGTTGTATACTACCGTATTAGTCTTGTTTTATTATCTGTGGATTTTAATATCATTTTATGGCAAGCAAATAAAAAAAATTCGATGGATCCAAAACATCACTCAAATAGGAGTCCCTTCTGAGTCTTTGTTTTATGATAAAAACCAACTGGCAAAAGAAGATGGAAATGACTATGAGCCAGCGCAGGACCCCGGAACTCTTGTAAAAGAAAATGATCACCAGGATTTTATCAAACAGCTCGGGTACTATTTGGAACCCTATAGAAACTCCTCGGTTAAGGCTCAGGACCTGATGGATGTATTGTGTGGTTTAATACAACAGAATCGCAGGTTGCATGACCTTAGCATTCGCCAGGAAATTAATGAAATCATTCTCAAAGAATGTCTGGAAAATGAATTGAATGTAGCGGGCTATCTGGACATGGAGAGTATCTGGGAGTTGATTGAATAACAAGCAATTTTTTTGAGTTTTTGGGCGGAACAAGAGGCATCTGCAATAGCGTAGCTAGGATGCTGTACGATTCAAATCAGATGATCTCTTCGTTCCGTTTTTTTGAGCAGTTTGGAAGGTTTACAATTAGCATAAATGATCATGGATAGACATAACAGAGAAAGTAAGAAAAGCAGATTTAGGAGTTCCTGGAAGATGTGGAGGTATAGCTTCGCCGTATTGCTGTATTGCACATTACCTGAGTGTTCTTTTGCTCAGGACGGGCTCGCGGGAATTAATCAGGCCAATCAGCAGATTAGAAGTTATTTTGATACTGGCGCTCAATTGATGTATGCCGTCGGCGCTGTGCTGGGCTTGATTGGGGCCGTAAAGGTTTTTCAGAAGTGGAATAATGGAGACCCAGATACCTCTAAGGTTGCTGCTGCATGGTTTGGGAGTTGTGTGTTTTTGGTTATGGTGACCTTGATTCTTAAGACCTTTTTTGGGGTTTAATTCAAATCTAATTATGGCAAATTCAGTGTATCGTATCAATAAGGGCATCAATAGACCGATTTGCTTTAAAGGGTTAAAGGCCCAATATATCGGTTATTTTGGAATTGGTTTAGTTGCATTGTTGCTACTTTTTAGCTTCCTGTATCTGCTTGGTGTGCCCATTTTAATCTGCCTGATTGCACTAGGAGTTTTAGGGACAAGCCTGAGCCTTTGGGTTTACCGAATGAGTAATCGGTACGGTCCGGATGGATTACTTAAAAGGATTGCTCAAGGCAGAATTCCTAAAAACATTACTTGTAGAACACGGATGGTCTTTAGAAAACTAGGCGGCTCGGATCTCTTAACTAAGAACTGATGGAAAAGCGCTTTGAAGATATCTTTCCAATTATGGATATAGAAAATGATTGCATTATCGGTAAACAAGGGGATCTCACGGTGAGTTTAAAAATTGAACTTCCTGAAATTTTTACACTCTCTTCTCAGGAATATGAAACCTTACATCATGCTTGGATTCGCGCGATTAAGGTGTTCTCCAAGCAGACCATTCTTCATAAACAAGATTGGTTTTTAAAAGAAAATTACCAGTCGGATTTTTTACGTACTGAGGAATCTTTTTTAGCCAGATCAAGTGAACGCTTCTTTAATGAACGTCCATTTTTAGATCACCAATGTTATCTAATGCTAACCAAGATGCCCGCAAAGCGGAAATTGTCCAATTCCTTGTTTTCTTCTTTAATTCGAGGTTCTTTGGTTCCCAAGGAAATTTTACATCCGGATTTTCAGGAAAAATTCTTGCAACAGTGCGCTCAATTTATTCAGATATTGACCGAAAGCGGGTTCATCAAAATTCAAAGATTAACACAAAAAGAGTTGGCAAGTGGTCGGGGGTATTCTGGCTTGATCGAAAAATATTGCACACTTGGGCATAAATTTGATGAAGTTGGTCTCTCGGACTACACTTTTTCCGATGGCATTCAACTTGGTAATAAGCAGTGTAACTTATTTACGCTAGGGGATGTAGAAGACTTGCCAGAGCTTTGTGGAAGTCGGATTAATTACGATAAATATTCTACGGATCATTCAAAATTTAGTCTGGGTTTTGCCTCAAGCCTAGGCCAACTTCTACCTTGCAATCATATTTATAACCAGTATATCTTTATTCAAGACGCTCAGAAAACAGTGAAGAGTTTGGAACGAAAACGGCTACGCTTGCAATCGTTGTCGGCCTATTCTCGAGAAAACGCAATTGCCAGAGATGCGGTAAATGAATTTTTGAATGAGGCTATTGTTCAAAGCCGACTTGCCGTTAAAGCACATTACAATATTTTGGTATGGGGCACTGATAAGGATGAATTAAAAAAAATAAAAACCTTGGTTTCATCGGGAATCTCTACCATGGATGCGGTTTGTAAAGAAGAAACCATTGCCGCTCCACAAATATTTTGGGCTGGTATTCCCGGGAACGCATCAGATTTTCCGGTGAACGATACCTTTGATACCTTTTTGGAACAGGCCGTCTGTTTCTTGAATATGGAGACTGGGTACCGATCCTCAATCAGTCCAGTAGGTATCCGTCTGGGCGACAGGTTAACCGGTAAGCCAGTCCATGTGGATATCTCAGATGAACCCATTAAACAGGGAATCTGTACCAATAGAAATAAATTTATTCTAGGTCCATCCGGCAGCGGGAAATCATTTTTTACCAATCACATGATTCGTTCTTATCATTTGCAAGGTGCCCATATTGTTCTAGTCGATATTGGTCACTCTTACAAAAGGCTTTGTGAATTAATTGGAGGCTATTATTTCACTTTTACCGAGAAAGAACCTATCCGCTTTAACCCCTTTTTCACGGAAATAGGTCAACAGCCCGATGCAGGTAAGAAGGAAAGCATTAAGACCTTACTGTTTGCCTTATGGAAAAAAGAGGGAGAGTCCGCCAGCCGCCTGGAATATGTAGCGCTTTCGAACATTATAAGTGCATACTATGCGCATGTTCAGCATGTTCAGGAACCTGTATTCCCTTGTTTTAATAGCTTTTACGAATTCTTGCAGGATGAATTTGTCTTGGTTTTTAAAAGTCAGGGGGTGAAAAGGAGTGACTTTGATATGCATAATTTCTTGTTTGTATTGCGGCCTTATTACCAAGGGGGTGAATACGATTACCTGCTCAACGCAACGGAAAATCTAGATCTGTTGCAAACAGATTTCATTGTATTCGAACTTGAAAACATAAAGGATAATCCCATTCTGTTTCCTGTAGTAACGATCATTATCATGGAAGTTTTTGTGAATAAGTTATTCAAATTGGACGGTGTCCGAAAAATGATTTTAATTGAGGAGGCCTGGAAAGCATTGATGAAAGACGGTTTTGCCCAGTACTTAAAATATCTCTTTAAAACCATTCGCAGGTATTATGGAGAGGCGATTGTCGTCACTCAGGAAATTGACGATATCCTGGGCTCAAATATAGTCAAGGATACCATTATCAATAATAGCGATTGTAAAATTTTATTGGATCAAAGGAAGTTTCAAAACAAATTTGATCAAATCCAGGACCTGCTTGGTCTGACCGATAAAGAAAAGGATTTATTGTTCTCAATTAATCGGGCGAATGACCCTGATGGTAAGTATAAGGAAGTGTTTATTAGTCTTGGGTCCCGCCTAAGTAAAGTATATCGGGTGGAGGTTTCCGCGCAGGAGTACTATTGTTATACAACCGAACAAACCGAGAAGGTCATTATTGAAGCCTATCTCAAAAAGTATGACGGTAATCTGCAACGGGCCCTTGCTATGCTTGCTCAGGATGAGAAAGATGGCAAATTGAAAATTTAATGTGATGAAAAAGAACATGTATAAAATCGGGATTTTAGTTATTTGTTCGCTCTTTATAGGGCCTCAAATAAAGATGCTTCAGGCGCAGGGGATCATTACCCAGGTTATTAAGGCAGGGGTGAGCCGGGCAATTAAGGCCGTTGATTTAAGAATTCAACGTCTTCAAAACAGAACCATTTGGCTGCAAAATGTCCAAAAGACATTAGAGAATACGCTCTCTAAATTCAAATTGGAAGAAATCGCGAATTGGTCGAAGAAGCACAAAGAACAGTATGCGCTTTATTATGATGAACTCAAACAGGTAAAATCCATCATTCGTCTATACGGCCGTATTTCCAAGATTGTTGAGAAGCAAGTCGCTCTGGTCAAAGAATACGGAAGGATCTGGAGACTTATACGCCAGGACCGTCAGTTTAGCACGCAGGAGCTTGAGTATATGGGTAGGGTATATTCTGGGATTTTGCAACAGAGTCTGAAAAATCTGGACCAACTTGATCTTTCCATCCGACCATCTTCTCTTCAAATGAGCGATGCACAACGGCTTGAAATTATTCATCAGGTGTCTTCAGGTGTGGATGATAATTATCGGGCGCTTAAAACATTTAATCGTCAGAATATATTGCTCAGGCTTTCCAGAGTACGCGATGGACAGGAGCGCCTCCGGGTGGAGCGTTTGTATGGGTTTCACTTGTAATTCCAGCTCTGATGTATCGATATTTTGCCTGTATGATCTTTTTTAGTCTGCTCTATCCCTTAGGCTGCAGTGCACAAAATTTTCAGGAATGGTTCAGTCAAAAAAAGACGCAAAAGAAGTATTTGGTTCAACAAATAGCTGCTAGTGAGATGTACCTGGGATTGGTCACCAAGGGTTACCTCATTTGCAAGGAAGGATTACAAGGTATGGGTGATATATACCAAGAAGAACAGGGTCTGCACCGTGCTTTTTTTAACACTATTCAAAATACAGCATCTTGGGTAAAACGGGATGTCCATTTTGGAGAAATTATCGATTTACAAATCCGGATTATCGAAGATTTTCACAAGCATAAGAATCAGCTTTTTAAATCGGACAATCAATTTTCATCCACTGAACTAGCCTATTTTCTTCGAGTTCGCTACCGGTTGCTTGATGATTGTTCACAGCTCTTAAGCAAGCTTCATGAATTAAGTAAAGATAAACAGCTAAAGATGGAACCTGGGAATAGATTAATGCGTATCCGCCAAATATACCTTGGCATGTTGAATAACCATGTTTTTAGCCAAGTCTTTTTTGAAGATTTTTGGCGGCTTGGCAAAGTTCGTTCTGTTCAACTCGAAGAGCTCAAAAATCAGCATAGAATTTTTGGAATTAATTAACATAACATGAGAAGAACGAGATGGTGGTTGCTGATTTTGCTGGTCTTTTTTCTGCCCAGAGAATCCTATTCCCAGAGCTCGCAAATAAGCCAGCTCTTACTCAATGTGGAAAAACTTGCCCAATATAAAGATATTCTAAGGCAGATGAAACAGGGGTATCAAATTCTATATGGGGGATATAAAACAGTGGAAAATGTAGCTGAAGGAAATTTTAGAATTCACAAGGTGTTTCTAGATGGTTTGCTCAAGGTGAGTCCGGCGGTTAGCGGTTATCAACGGATTTTAGAAATCTTGAATGATCAAATTCAATTGGTTCATAGATATAAAAAAGCCTATAAGCGGTTTCTGCATCTCGGGTATTTTGAACGAAGGGAGTTGACCTATATCCTGCTGGTTTATAAGAACTTGTTCAAACAAAGCCTACTTGCTCTGGATGAATTGACCTTGGTGATTACCTCTGGGGCACTTCGCATGAGCGATGATCAGCGACTGAAGTTTATTGACCGAATATTCTATGATATCCAGGATCGCTTATCATTCCTGGATTATTTTAATGCCCAGACAGAGATGTTAATGCTAGGACGAGCAAAGGAAAAGAAGGATTTGAACACCACTATCGAATTGTTTAGACAACAACCTTTTAAAAGAATTGAAAATGGAAAAGAGAATAATTAGTTTTTTGGTCCTTGTCCTTACCGTTGGAACTCTGGAGGTTAAGGCTGTGGCTCAAGGGTATTTAAATGAACTCAGTAGTATGCATCAGGTGCTCGAACAACTCTATCAGGAACTGATGCCTTTATGCCGCGAGTTAATGGGAGTTGGTCAAGGGATAGCTGGATTTGCTGCAACTTGGTTTATTGCCCACCGAGTGTGGCGACAAATTGCTCAAGCTCAATCGGTGGATTTTTATCCCTTATTCAGACCTTTTGTTTTAGGGTTTTGCATCATGATTTTTCCTTTGGTTTTGGATCTGATGAATGGAATACTTGAACCTGTTGTCCAGGCTAGTTCGCAAATGGTTCGTGGGTCGGATCAAGCAATTCAGGTCTTGCTTAAGCGCAAACAAGAGGCCATTAAGAAATCCGGAGCCTGGCAAATGTATGTAGGCCAAACAGGTCAGGGTGATCGTGAACAATGGTTGAAATATACCTATGATGAATCGACCAGTTCTTCAGAGGGTTTGCTAGATGGAATTGGAAATGATATCAAGTTCGCCATGGCCAAGGCATCTTATGGATTTCGGAATTCAGTGAAAGAGTGGATGAGTGAGGTCCTTAGCCTGTTGTTTGAGGCCGCTGCCTTATGCATCAATACGCTGCGAACCTTCCAACTTATTGTCCTTTCTATCTTAGGTCCTTTGGTGTTTGGGATATCGGTCTTTGATGGATTTCAACATACCCTGACAGTATGGATTGCTCGATATATTAATGTTTTTTTATGGCTACCAATTGCCAATATCTTCGGAGGAATTCTGGTAAAGATTCAGGAAAATATGTTAAAAATAGACCTCTCCCAGATTGATCAGACAGGAGATACATTTTTCAGCCGGACGGATAGTTCTTATTTGATATTCATGGTTATTGGAATTGTGGGATATTTTACGGTTCCCTCTATTGCAAATTACATTGTCCATGCATCCAGTGGAGCTAGCCCCTGGAATCAAAAAGTGACCAACGTGTTTAGCAGTGCGGGTAGTCTGGTGATTGGTAAGACTTCGAGCGGTGCAGGGATGGCCGTTGATGCGATGGGACATGCGGCAACGAAAATGTCTGGTGGCATGGGTTCGTCAGCTCATCATCAAGCTTATTTTCCTGAAAATAAACCTGGTGAATCCTCAGGGTATATGCAGGATAAACTCAAGGGATGATTCAGCTGTAGACTTATCAAATTTAAACCTTTAAAAACAAGAAGAATGTTTAAGAAAATTAGGAACATCGAAAGTGCATTTCGCTATGTACGGGGCTTTACCCTGCTGGTTGTTGTGGGAAGCATTGCAAGTAGTTGTCTTGCTCTCTATAAAAGTTATAACCTTGTTAAGGGCATGCAGGATAAGATTTATGTGCTTGCCGATGGTAAGGCCATGGAGGCTTATTCTGCCTTAAAGAAGGACAATATAGGTATAGAAGGTAAGGATCACATTGCAAATTTTCATCATTATTTTTTCACTCTAGATCCAGATGATAAGGTAATTAAACGGAATATGGAGAGAGCATTTTACCTAGCCGATGGAAGTGCTAAAGTGATGTATGATGCCCAGATAGAACGTGGGTACTATTCCTCTTTAATTGCTGGGAATATCAATCAAACTATTCAAATCGATAGTATTCAGTTGAACGAAAAAGTGTATCCCTATGAATTTGTATGCTATGCCACCCAGCGTATCATTCGCCCTGCAACAATGACTATTCGTCTTTTGGTTACCAAGGGATCACTCCGCCATGTTTCTCGGGGAGAGAATAATCCACATGGATTTTTGATTGAACGCTGGACTACCATAAAAAACGAGGATTTGGAAACTCAAAATAGATATTGAACAGCATGAAACAAAAATCCGAAAGTAAAAACAGGTGGTTTTATTTTAGAACAACATTCGCTGAGTATTTAAACCGACGGACTGAAACAGTGAATAAAAAACAATGGCATTGGATTCTTTCATTTTTTATTCTTTGCGGAGTTTGTTATAGTCTGGGCGTCGTGTGGGCCAGTGTTTTTTCCTCAGACCCTCCTTCCATAACTCGTAATCCGATGGGTAAGATCGAAACTGTACCCCTGCTGCTGAATGAACAGGATTCGAAGGCCTTTCCCCGAGACTTAGAGCCGTCAAAAATAGGATTGACTATAGAGTGTATAGTACCCCCAAAACATTCGAATTTTTCGGAAAACAAAGAGGCTATGACAGATGAAAGTCATGCTGTGGATTCCGCCAATTCTGAATTGAGAATTATTGATTAACCTTTAAAAAAGAATAAAATGGATACAAGCTTATTGAAATTTAGAACGAAACAGGAACGCCGGTTTATGTTGATTGTGCCCCTGATATTTATACCCTTCCTTTGCCTGATTTTTTGGGCATTTAAAGGAATAGAAGAGGACTCAGAGCATTCCGAAATAGGAGTTGACGTCCTGCTGGACTTGCCCGTTATCAATGATGAAAAGCAGATCGGAAACAGCAAGTTAGAACATTATGAGCTTGCTCAGCAGAAGCTTGAAAGGAAACAGGAGTTTAAAGAAAGAGATCCTTATTTTATGGAGGTTTATCGTAAAGAATTCCTTTCTGAGAGACCACACGATATTTTAAGAGATTCCGGATTCGCGCGAGTGAATAAGCAAAGTAATGGATTTCCGGAATCCAAGCAAGCCCTTCCTTTGGAAGAGATTTCAGAAGTCATGGAGCTGAATGAGCAAGAAATTTTCGATAAATTGGGTAAGTTGAATCAGGTCCTCAAAGCAGAATCGCACTTTTATGTCAACTCTAAGGATTCACCCGAGGTACCCATGCCATCCCTTGCTGCTGATTCTGCAGCCTCCTTGATTTCACAAAAAACTTTAGCCAAATCGGATGTTGATCGCCTGGAGGAATTAATGGATAAGGCAAACGACCCTGAGAGGGCCGATAATGAACTTTTTGTATTAAAGGATATGCTGGAGACCATAAGGGAAATTCAAGCTCCTGAACATTTGGCCTCAGAAAGACTTGGTTTTTCATCTGGATTATTGATGGATTCAGTCTATCAGATGTCCCCTGGATTATTCCCGGAATCTGCTTCTTTATTATCGGATTCTAGCGATGTTCCCTTCAAGGGAGAAAATGGTTTTTTTTCTTTAAATCAGCATGCGAATCGTTCATCTTTACCCACCGCGATTGCTGCGGTCATTCATCAGGATCAGAATCTTCGGAGCGGTTCATTGGTGAAAATAAGGCTTTTGCAAGCTGCTCAGGTAAACGGTATACCGATTCCAAAGGATAGCTTCGTGTACGGGGTGGTCAATTTGCAGCAAGAACGTCTTGAAATACACATCAAAAGTATCCGCCATGGACATTCATTGATTCCTGTTGCACTCAAAGTCTATGACCTTGACGGCATTGCGGGGATTCATATTCCAGGAGCAATTACTCGGGAAATGGCCAAGGAGTCCGTCAGTAGGAGCATTCAAGGAATCAGTCTTACGAGCTTAGATCCAACACTAGCCACCCAGGCAACCTTGAGCGCATTGGAAACGGCAAAAAACCTCATAAACCGAAAGGTCCAATTGATTCAGGTAAGCCTTAAGGCTGGCTATAAAGTACTGCTTGTAGACCAAAAGCAAAATCAACAACATTTTTAAATCTCATAAAAAAAAGTATGAAAATAATTTATCAACTAGTTCTTCTGATCCCGATATTATGTACACATACGCTAGAGTCCTTTGCTCAAAGCACGCAAGATGCGATGTACTCCATACCCGCTTGGAAGATTCAACTCTGTACCAGAAAAACGACTAATCTTATTTTTGCTCTACCTATTATGAGCGTGGATTGTGGGAGTGCAGATATTCTTTTTCAAAAAGTATCCGGGGCGCAAAATATCCTTCAAATTAGGGCTGTAAAGGAGGGTTTTCAACAGACTAATTTAAGCATCGTAACAGCAGATGGTAACTTCCATAGTTTCCTTGTAGACTACCATGCGAATCCCGATGAACTGAATTTGTCCTTCGTTGACCCTGTAGATCAAAACGGGATTATCCACTTTGCCAAAGGAATTTACAATCAGGCAGAGTTGGAAAAAATCGCGCATTTTGTTACGCTTTCTGATCATCATAAACCCTTTTTAAAAAAGCGTGATTTTAATATTCAATTGATTATAGACGGTGTTTTTGTCAAGGATGATTTGATGTTTTTCCGCCTGCGGTTAATAAATAAAAGCCCGCTGGTCTACGAAATCGATCAACTGCGGTTTTTTATCCAGGACAAAACACAACCAAAACGAACAGCCGTGCAGGAAATTGAAATTGAACCAATTCTTGTCCATAGAAAATTTCGAAAAGTCTCTCAGAACTCGGATGAAACTATGGTTATTGCGGTTCCCAAATTCACCATACCCGATTCCAAACATCTCACCATCCAAATTATGGAATTCTCCGGTGGAAGGCATTTGGAAAAACGGGTCCAAAATAGACATATTTTAAAGGCAGCAACTCTGTATTAACAATTCTTAAAAAGATTAAACATGAATATTAAAAACTTTGAATACTTAAAAAACCAGGTTTTTTATTGTGGATTTGGTGATTCCCTTGAGAATCCATTAAAAGAAGGGATGGTCCAAGCAGAGGCTAGTTTTAATTTAGAATACCGTAGCGGTGATCAATATGAAGAATTACTGGCTATTTTGAACTTCTCTAAGTCCAAGCAAAACGACATGTACTTTTTTAATTCATATACGCTTGAGATCAAGGAGAAAGCTTCTCAAGAGAAGTCCTCGCATCGGTTCTACATCAACGGCATGGATCGATTCACTTTAAAAGAGGCTTATAACTTACTGCAAGGAAGGGCTGTCCTTAAAAATCTGACTAGCAAAGAGGGGGAATCTTATTGTGCATGGGTCCAGTTGGATTTGAAAGAGATCCAAATTAATGGGAATTATAAATTTAAAAAATTCTATGAAAATTATGGGTTTGACCTATTGAAAGAACTTCAGAAATATCCCATTATTGAGCTTGATTATGAGGATAGCCGGACCTTTTTATTGGAGTCTTTAGCCCGAGGAAATCGCCAAATGGTGACATTTAATTGCCAGGAGGGACAATCAAAGATGTTCGTAGAGGTATCTCCCCAATTTAAAAACATCCTCATTTTTGATCAGCAAAATATCAGACGTGAATTCGATGATTCAAGTACTCAAACGCATACGGATCAAATTCAAGAGCAGTTCTCCGGAGATCAACAAAATATAGAAAGAAGTTTACCAGAAGACACTCCGCAAGATTCACCTGAGAATCAAAAAAAAAGAAAAAGGAGGAACTCGCTATGATTGGTCCAGAAACTTATCGTTCCCTTTTTGCCCTATTCCCTAGTTTTTTTTCAGATTTATCTGCAGATAGTAGATTAACTAATGCTCATTTGGCTGTATTTTTTGTCTGTCTGCGGAACAGCTATTTGACCGGGCTCCTTGGCGCTATACAAATTAAAGAAGAAGATTTTTCAGTCGGAGCTATGGTTTCTAAAGAAACTTTTTGGAACTGTATAAAAGATTTAAGAGAGTTAGGCTATTTATATTGTCAACCCACAATAGAAATGGAAAAAAAACCTGTATTGTTTTTGAGATTTCAATATGTAAAACGCTAGGGTGTTTTTGCTAGCAAGGCCAATATGTGTTGATTGGCCTTGTATTTATTGCAAAGGAGAGTATTCTAATAATTTGATAGTATACAATTAGTAATGGAAAAGGCTAAATATATTGACTTAACAAGTGATTTTGGGTTTAAAAGGGTGTTTTCTTCAGAACTTAATAAGGATTTACTGATTTCTTTTATCAATGAACTTTTTAATGGACGAAAGGAAGTAATTGATCTTACTTTTGATAAAAATGAATTTGTCGGTGACACAGAAGAGCTTGGTTCGGTGATTCTTGATCTTACCTGTACGGCTAAAAATGGAGAGCGTTTTGTTATCGAGATGCAGAGAACTACTCATGTCAACTTCAAACGGCGCATGCTCTATTATGGAAGTAAGCTGATTTCAGACCAAGCTCCAAAAGGCAAGCGAGCGGACTGGAGTTACAATATCAGTGAAGTCTATGTGATTGTGCTAATGGACGGATTTTCTATGCCAGGCGAGGAGCGTACAACACAGTATCTGCATAAAATCTGTTTATGTGACAGAAGTACAGGTAAAGTTTTCTTTGACGACTTGGAGTTTTTTTACATAGAATTGGTTAACTTTGTTAAGCAAGCGTCTGATTTACAGTCTAATTTGGAAAGTTGGCTCTATGTCTTAAAAAACATGAGCAAATTAGATAAAATTCCTGTATATCTACGTAAGCCAATATTTGAGAAGTTGTTCAATATTGCCCAATACAGTAAATTAACCAAAGAGGAAAAAGCCATGTATGATGTAAGTTTAAAACGCAGATGGGATAATAAAGCAGCAATGGATTTTGCTCATCAAGAGGGTGAAATGAAAGGAATTCAGATAGGGACTGAGAAAGGAATTCAAATAGGGACTGAGAAAGGAATTCAGATAGGGACCCAGAAAGAAATTCAGAAAAAT
>NZ_JCAXEC010000018.1:0-79104 GCF_059758715.1 Sphingobacterium sp. GQ94 | reverse complement strand
TTTATCAATCACACGTGTTATGACTACTAAACTCACATTAACAATAGATGATACGGTAATTGATTCCGCTAAAAAATATGCTCGTCAAAAAGGAAAAAGTTTATCAGATATCGTAGAAAATTACCTAAAATCTATCAGCTCTTCGGAGGAATCTGAGCAAACATTATCACCCCGGGTAGCCAAATTGATGGGATCAGTAAAACTACCTGAGGATTTTGATTACAAAAAAGATCTAGGTAAGATTTTAAAAGAGAAACACAGGTAGCATGAAACAGATATTCATGGACACCAACATCGTTATTGATTTTCTAGCGAATAGACAACCTTTTGCGATGGATGCTGCGAAGCTTTTTGAGTTGGCTGTAAAAGGTAAAATACGGATTTTTATTGCCGCCGTCTCTTATAATAATATTTATTATATTCTTCGTCAGTCTATCTCCGGAGATGCTACTTTGAAACTACTGGAAGAACTGGCAGATATAACGGAAATAACGGACGTAACAGCTGCAATTATTCGCCAGTCTCTTAAATCGGATTTTAAAGAATATGAAGATGCCATTCAATACTATAGCGCGTTAAGTATCCTCGATTTGGATTTTATCGTTACCCGAAATACCAAAGACTTTAAAAAGAGCAAACTTGCCGTCCTTACACCGACTGAAGCGTTGGCGAGTTTTAAGGCATCTAACCAGTACTAGACCTACAGTTTGATTGACAAATCATCTCCAATGTTTGCCAAAAACATTAAATCTGACGAAAAAGAGTTCAAAATGCAACTTGGGCTACAGACCAAGAAGGTTAAGGGTAAGATTAATGAGAATCGATCTGAAATTCCTTTAGCTGCCTTTGGAGATACTGAACCAAATATCGCTACCATAATAGGCGATATCGATAATTGAAATACAGGCTATTCCAACCTTTATCCAAAAGTTTCGAGGCTTTCCGGTGGTTAAATTACGCTTTGAGCTTGGACAAAAGTTTGTGTTTTGAAGATCTTTATGAATTATTTAGTCAATAATTATACGCTTGCTATTTTGGATATATTCTAATCTACAATTTCTAATTTTGAAAAGTAATGACTTAGTCTTGTCGAATTCATGATAAGGATTAAAGAGAAAAATAGTTTTAAACCTAATATGAGAATATTGGTTAGCTCAAATTTTCTACTTAAATGTCCCATTTGAACTGAGAATATATATTTGGAAAATTCTACAATAAAGTCTGGTAAAGAAAAGACTAAAATTGACACTCCCAATAAAACAAATCCTAATTTAAATAAATGAATTGAACCGAAGGAAGAGATAGCTATTTCTTCTGTGTCATTCTCATTTTTAAACAATAAATTAGTCAAGAACCGTGTTCTGAAAATTAATATAGCTGCAATAGACCATTGCAGAATTAAAAATATAAAAAAAACTAGTTTAACTAAATCTTGGTTAGGCCCTTCCATGCCAGAAGCTAAATTATATAGTATAATTTCTTTGATAGAACCAAGACTGTATAAAAATAAAAGGATACCTATTATGTTGAGTGACCAATCAACTATTTCTTTTTTTTTCATTTTATTATTTTTTTCACTGATTTAAAACTGCTTATCTTTTTCGTATAAAACCGGATTTCAAGGAGAAGATTCGATGATAAATTATTTTGACACGGTACATTTAACAGCTCCCATATACACTCGTTCTTCTTATCGTATGCAACATTCAGGTTATTGAACGAAACGTTGATTTCCATTGCCTAATATGAGCGATCTTTTCCTATATCGCTCTGGAATGTTCACCTCCACGCACACTAACTTATCAATGATATTCGTAGTCACTAGGCATAATTGGCAAGATTGGGCCGGGTTAAATCAGGCTCGTTTCTTCTGGTTTCAATCATCTCGCTAATCGATACTAGATTAGTATATGATTACATCAGCGAAAATAAGAAAATAAAGTGTAATAACATGTAAATCATATGATAATTTGGTTTTGAAAGTTTTTTTCTCATTCTAAAACGAACCCCGAGAAAACGCCACTGCTCATAAACTGGAATATCATGGAATATTAAAAAAGAACTTTAATTGGCTTTAACCAATTATCAGTCTACAGAATACCTATAAATACGCTGTCCATCAAATGATTAACATCATTAAGCTATGAGAGTCCTCTCTAAGGAATAGGGCTTTTTAACCAGAAGTTCAATTTCAATTCGTTTAATCAGTTATTTATAATACTTTTGTGCCTTAAATTGTATTGCTTATGGGGAAATTATGTAAGCTAACATATAAAAAAGTTACTTTACAAACCAACTATACCAAATCGTATGAAAAAAAATTCTACAATGACTAAGTCTGTTTCGCTAATGTTAGCGGCCTCTATTCTGTTCACAGGTTGCGCCAGCACAACCATGATTCATTCTACCCCTGTTGGAGCAAAAGTGTACCTTGATGGAGAAAATGTCGGTACAACTCCGTATAAACACAGAGATACAAAAATCCTTGGCAGTACAACCACCGTTAGGTTACAAAAAGAAGGTTACGAAGAATTAAATACTTCTTTTTCCAGAAATGAGAAAGCTGACGTTGGGGCAATTATAGGCGGAGTATTTTTTCTCTTTCCTTTTTTATGGACAATGAAGTATAAGGCAAATCATAATTATGAAATGATACCGACTTCAACTAATGGTTTAACATCTTCTAAAAGTCTTTCAGAATTATCTACTGGAAAATCTAAGGCTGAGAGTCTTAAAGAGTTAAAAAAATTGTTTGAAGATAAACTAATTACTTCGGAAGAATATGAAAACCAAAAGAAAATTATATTAGAGAAGATCTAAAACTATTTGGAATCACTTCCGCAACAAAAGGATTGCCTTGTTATTGCGGAAGTTTCATTACCATTTCTTGGATTGTTTATCTTTGACCTTTATTGTACCTATACAGTATTTTTAATAGATTTTGAAGGCCTCATCTACTGTCTGCTTCCTTCAAAGTTCAGCATTCATGAAACAAGCCCGGCAAATGGTTTGATTCCATGTTCTTCAATTCTTAACGCCAGCCTAATTCAGGGGCAACATACTTTAAAATAGCAGATAACACGTGCACATTGTAATCGACCCCAAGGGTGTTGGGTACAGTTAAAAGTAATGTATCTGCTTCCTTGATTGCTTCGTCCTGAGCCAACTCTTTGATTAGTTCATCTGGCTCCGCGGCATAACTTCTTCCAAAGATTGCTCGTTTGTTCTCTTCTATAAAACCTATTTTATCCTGGCGATTGGATTCTTGTCCAAAATAGTAATGATCTTGTTCATTTACCAATGCAAAGATGGATCGGCTTACCGATACCCGGGGTTCACGCTGATGGCCTGCTTTTTTCCAAGCTTCTTTATACAGTCTAATTTGTTCAGCCTGTTGTACATGAAATGGTTGGCCACTTTCATCCTCTTTCAAGGTGGAGCTTTGGAGGTTCAGCCCATTTTCAGCAGCCCAGACGGCTGTAGCGTTCGATCCGGCACCCCACCATATACGCTCTCGAAGGCCATCTGAGTGTGGCTCCAGAGCCAATAAGCCCGGTGGATTCGGAAACATCGGGTAAGGGTTAGGTTGGGCAAAACCTTCGCCTTTCAATTTCTGTAAAAACTCTAAGGCCTTTCGACGGCCCATATCCGCATCAGTTTCCCCTTCTGTCGGCTCATAGCCGAAGTAACGCCAGCCATCAATTACCTGTTCGGGGGACCCTCTACTGATGCCCAATTGCAAACGTCCTCCTGAAATTAAATCCGCAGCACCGGCATCTTCTATCATGTATAATGGGTTTTCATAACGCATATCAATAACACCGGTTCCAATCTCTATTTTACTCGTTTTAGCACCTATTGCCGAGAGTAACGGAAAGGGAGACCCTAATTGAGCTGCAAAGTGATGTACTCGAAAATATGCTCCATCCATTCCAATCTCTTCGGCTGCAACAGCCAAATCAATGGACTGAAGTAAAGTATCGCCTGCCGAGCGGGTTTGATACGAGGGGTGCTTGCCCCAATGTCCAAACGATAAAAATCCTATCTTCTTCATAGTCAAATTTAGCCAATCTGAACCGAGCATTCATTGATCTATGTTAATTAGTAATGGTAAATACTTTAAAACTAAAAATATCCTGCAATTGCTTCCATCTTTCAATTATTTTCATTAACTATATATACAATATGATAATCAAGACATTACACCTATATTCTTTCAATTAATACACAATGGCAGTCAAAATAAAACTGCTCAAAAAACCCCCTAAAGGGGGATACTTATGGAAAAGCATACAACTATCTTTACCTTGAAATAAAACTCTATAATCAAACCTTAATTATGAAAGGACATCGCCTTAAGAACAGCCCTTGGTCGCTCGTATTTTCTCTGATCTTGATATTCTTATGCCTGCCAAGGATAGGAAATGGACAGACCTTTGAAGCCTTGGAGAAGAAATTGACCTCAAAAAGCCTTACCGGCAATGAAAAAATAAAAGTATACCAGGAGCTTTCCGAAAAATATTCAAACATCAATACCCAAAAGTCCTTAGATTATGCGAGATCTGGGTTAAAGTTGGCCACCTTAGCAGAGGATGAGCAAGCACAGATATTATTTTATAAAAGCATGAGTCTCACCTTTCTCAAAGGAGCATCTTATGATTCATCCTCACATTATCTAGCGATAGCAATGCCTATTGCACAGAAACTCAAAAACCAAAAATTAGAGGGTAGTCTGAACAGAGTCTATGGAAGCCTGTATTCTTACCAAAACAAATATGATCAGGCCATGGAATATTATAAAAAATCAGCGGCTACACTTGAAAAATTGAAGGACCATTACGAATTATGTCAAACGTACGCGGGTATTGGTGGTGTGTATACCATGTTAGACAACGATGAAGCGGGTCTCGAATACTATAAAAAGGCTGAAGATTTAGCCATAAAGAGCGGTAATCGAGAGCGGCTGGCTGATATATATTCTTCATTGGGTTCCACTTACAGAAACCTAGGTAAGAGTTTGGATGAAGCTGTAACCCCCATTAAAAAGGCAGTTAAGATTTATCATGAACTCTCCAATACCTTCGGCGAAATACAGGCTCTTGCCACTTTAGCCAATACCTATAGTTATTATGATGATGAACAGTCAGCTCTATCAGTTGCAAAACAAGCTTTAGAGTTAGCACAGAAAGGAAAATTTCCAGACATGATCGCTACCTGCGCCACGATTCTATCAGCTACACAATATTATCTGGGACAGTACCAGGAAAGCATTATTCACGCTCAAATGGCCATTCAGGCTGATTCCAATGATGTTAATCTGTCCAAGCATGCCTATATACATCTTTCATTGGCGCATGGTCGATTAGGACAAATGGATTCTATGGAACATTATGTCAACCAATTCTTTTCTGCGCTACAAAAGCAATATAACAAAAACTTCCGAACGTCTATTTCAGAAATGGAAGTTAAATACGAGACAGAGAAAAAGGCTCTTAGAATATCAGCACTGGAAAAGCAGCGACAACATTATACCTGGTTAGCGATTACAGGAATTAGTCTTTTGGTTCTTGCCGCTGTCATCGGAATAATTCGCTACAGATTAGTGGTGAGTAAACGAAAGCTCGTTGAGGAGCAAAATATCCGGCTTGAACAAGAAAAACAGCTTGTTGCTGTGCAAGCCACTTTGGATGGTGAAACAGCCGAACGATCGCGTTTAGCCAGAGACTTACATGATGGTCTAGGGAGCATGCTTTCTGCTGTAAAAATGAACTGGCCACAGGTGGAAGGAAATGTCGTGCTGGAAGCAAAGGACGCCTCCCGATTCCAAAAAGCATTAAGTATGCTAGATGACTCTATACAGGAACTCCGTCGCGTGGCACATCACATGATGCCAGACTCCTTACTACGATACGGGTTAAAAGTCTCTCTTGCCGATTTCTGTGAAGCTATTCCAACGGTTCAATTCCATTATTTTGGAATAGAGGGTCGATTGGCAGAAAAACTGGAGATTATGATTTATCGATGTATTCATGAGATGGTAAATAACGCTTTAAAACACGCGCAGGCTACTCAAATCAATGTACAGTTAATCCAAGAGGAAGATCGAATTTCCTTCACCGTTCAAGATAATGGCAAAGGTTTTGATCCCAATACTGTTCCTAAGGGCATGGGGCTACAAAACATCCAGCAACGCGTGGAAGCCTTTCAAGGTAGGTTAGAAATTTATTCCTCAGATAAAGGAACAGAAATTCAGGTGGAGCTGGAACTCACAAAAATTAACCCCAATGATTGAAATAACCTTTCTTGATACAAAAAAAGGTAAACCTAAGATCTAGATATACCTCAGAAGCTCTGGACCCTCTAGCGCCAAGAAGCATTATTGGTAGGGATAATTGTTAAGCAGTTTTCCCTACCTTAATTTCGAACCAATTTCTTATCGCTGTTCCCATCACCCGGCGAAGCATTTTTCCATTGCATCTCCTTGTTGGTTAGTCTAGTGATTGTATACTGTTCAGTATATATTTTATCTTCCGCGTACATCGTAATCAACGATTTGTCATGACTGATGACATAGGTCCATTTATTAAAAATCTCACTGTTTGAGAACGCAGAATAGATGACCTTTGTACAAGTGTTATCCGGATTAAAAGTATATCTTATAACGCTCTCGACAACATCGTTCGGGTTTTCGTTCACCTCAGTCCATGTACCAGTCAGATTATCAATAGATATTTGGTCCTCTTTTTTGCAAGAGAACAGTAGTGAAATCGAAATAAAAAATAAAAAATAAAGGTTTTTTCTGCTCATACTAATTGATTTGTGTTTAAAATTATCTTAGAAACGCTTAATAAGACATGTGTGCTACATTTTTTTAAAATATTGATCTTATAACAGACCTCAGAGCTGAGGGCATTTCTGGCCTTTCCGAAAATTATTATTTCCTGCATCGCTCCTTTCACATCTCTCAAAAGCACATCTAAAAATATTATTGCACGATTTTGAGCGTGTCTGAGCAATATAAAGTTTTAGGAACGACTTCCGTATTTATTTAGCAATTTTGCTTCTGAAACTGGAAATAGATTCATGGACATAGACAACATCCTTGACAAGATATATCCACTTGCCGAACGATCTAAGCAAGTACTCAAAGAGTGCATTACAGAGATTCATTTTCCCAAGGGACATATTTTGCTTCGGGCAGACCGAATAGAGAAAAACATTTACTTCATCAAACAAGGGATTGTTCGCGCCTATGCCCAGACGATCAACAATGAAATGACTTTCTGGATTGGCAAAGAAGGAGACACCATTATTTCGATGAAAAGCTATGTGGCAAACCAAAAAGGATATGAAGATATAGAATTACTAGAAAACTGTTTACTCTATGAATTAAAGAGCCAAAACCTTCAACAGCTTTTTGATCAAGATATCCAGATTGCAAATTGGGGAAGAAAATTTGCTGAAAAGGAATTGGTAAAGACTGAAGAAAGACTTATCTCCCAACAATTCCGGACGGCAAAAGAACGATATAATGAGCTCATTAAAAGCAACCCTGATTTAATCCAGCGTGTGCAATTAGGACACATTGCTTCTTATTTAGGCATAACCCAAGTCAGTCTGAGCCGAATTAGAGCCAAAATCAAGGAATAAGTTTATTTTTTATCATTTGTAAAATTTTTACTCAATCTCATTTCTGACCTTCGTCAATATAAAATAAAAGAAATGAATTGGATAATTTTAGTAATTGCCGGCTTATTTGAAGTGGCATTCGCATTCTGCTTAAGTAAAGCAAAAGAAACAACCGGAAATGAGATGTACCTCTGGTATGCAAGTTTTCTTTTTACGCTGGCAATCAGTATGGGTCTTTTAATCAAAGCGACTCAAAGTTTGCCTGTTGGAACAGCTTACGCCGTTTGGACAGGTATCGGAGCTGTAGGCACCGTTTTAGTTGGAATTATAGTCTTTAAAGAACCGGTGACTTTTCTACGAATTCTATTTCTAATCACATTAATAGGATCGATTGTTGGCCTGAAAGCAGTTTCATCTCATTAACTTCATCAAAATGAATAGAAACGCGGTGAATTTTGTTTAATTACAAACCCCATAAATTCCCCCGTTCCTTCGAGAAACAGAGTGAAATAATTATGAAATAATGGTTGAAGAATTAAGAAAACTTGAAACTCTGTTGTTCAAACGCAACAATTTAGAGATCATCGATGTAGTTCAGGAGGACGAGTGTAAGGACTATTATGGATTTAATTTTCAATGTAAAAATCTTAAAATAAAATTTAGGAAAGCGAAGATTACGCCAAAAAAGACTGGACAATTTGTAACCTTATGGAAAAGAAATTGCCAAAAACAAACGGAACCGTTTGATATAAAAGACGATTTTGATTTTTACATCATTGCGAGCCAACAAAATAACAACTTTGGGTTTTTCATTTTCCCAAAACAGGTCTTAGCTGAAAAGCACATTTTGACAGATAATGGTCATCTAGGAAAGAGAGGGTTCAGAATTTATTCCAGCTGGGACCTCCCCAGAAATCAACAAGCCCAGAAATCCAAAACATGGCAATGCAAATACTTTATTGATATGACTGGGGATGTTAATCAGAATTTAGGAAAATTAGTATATTTGTTAGCACCAATTTCAGGACCACCAACAATATAAATATGGCTTTCGGATTTTCGCCTAAATACATTCAGGACTTACCGCTTGAAAGTTTAACGACAGAACAATTTCTTGTGCTTGCAATTGAAGCCGCAAAGAAACTTGATTGGAATGTTGGCTACACCAGTGAAACTGGTTTCATTGCATTTACAAAGTTCTCAATGAGTTCTTCGGGTGAGGAAGTCAAGGTAAAAATTGACGGTGACAACGCGACCTTAAAAAGCGAATGTACAGGCATTCAAATGGTGGATTGGGGAAAAAATAAGGGGAACATTGAAAAATTAGTTGCAACATTCAATGAATTAAAAATCTCTTCATCTCCCGAAGAACTTGCCCAGAAGTATCAAGAACTTAAACCAACCTTGGTTTCAAAAGAACAAGATGTTTTAAGTCAACCGCCACCGACAACAAAGGAAAAAATCACAAGTGTTTTTGCAATCTTCAAACCGACACAAGGTTATTTCATTACTCCGATAATAATAAACTTAAACATTGCAATATTTATTTTAATGGTTATTTCAGGCGTTAATTTTATGCTTCCTGACAATGCAAGTTTATTAAAGTGGGGAGCAAATTTCCGACCAATAACATTAGAAGGCGAATGGTGGCGAGTAATCACAAATTGTTTTCTGCACATTGGAATTTTCCATCTTTTAATGAATATGTATGCCTTACTTTATATCGGTTTACTTTTAGAGCCGCATTTAGGCAGAACAAGATTTACAACAGCTTACCTTCTGACAGGAATCACCGCAAGTATAGCAAGTTTATGGTGGCACGACTTGACAATTAGCGCCGGTGCCTCGGGAGCAGTCTTCGGAATGTATGGAGTGTTCCTTGCTATGCTGACGACAAACCTCATTGAGAGGTCCGCAAGAAAAGCATTATTGACAAGTATTGCCGTTTTCGTTGGTTTTAACATTCTTAACGGACTGACACCAAACAGCGGTATAGACAACGCGGCACATGTTGGCGGATTAATCGGTGGACTTGTTATTGGTTACGCTTTAATTCCAAGTCTAAAAAAACCTAATGAAAATAAATTAAAATATACGACCGTTGGTTTATTAACAACGCTAATTCTAATTCCTTCTTTTGTAGTTTATAAAAAAATGCCGAATGACATTGGGACGTATGACACCAAAATGAAAGAATTTGCATCAATGGAAGCAATGGCTTTAGAGGTATTCAATTTACCTCCAGACACACCCAACGAGAAAATTCTATACGGAATTAAAGACAGAGGAATTTATTATTGGAACGAAAACATCAAACTCATAGACAGTTTCAAGGCCTTGGATTTGCCACTTGAAATTAGAACTAAGAACAGACTTATAAAGGAATATTGTGAGCTTAGAATAAACAGCTATGAGTTACTTTACAAAGCAATTTCGGAGGACACAGACCAATACACAACACAAATAGAAGATTACAAGATAAAAATTGAAGCAAAAATTAAAGAGCTTGGTGGTGGACAATAAACGTAGCTAGAACGCGGATTTTAACCAAATGCATATGGTTTGCAATTCATCTTGGAAATCAGTACCTTTAGGGGGCACGTATTAAAAATAAAGCGCCTATACATAAAAAACCAAACGAAGCAGCATGACATTTAACTTTGTAAATATTGGATCGACGGAGATGGCATTTTTAAGTATTTGCTTTGTTGGAATTCTTATCCTACTTCTTTTTCGGGTTATAAAATATATAAAAACTAAAGTATAGAATTAGCCGACCTATTGAATAAGTCCAACTGGTATCCTTTTAGGACTAACCTTCGAAACAAAAATCTTCATACTCTAGCTAGCAGTGAATTGCTGATTTACCGCGGTTGTTTTAGTCATTCTTTCTCATTTTTTTAAAATCCAGTTCTACGTGAATCTCTGTTCCTAGCTCCGATGAATAAATACTCATTTTTCCTTGATAAGCTTCTACACGTTGACGAATATTACTTAGCCCCATCCCCTCGGATACACTGTTCTGATCATATCCCTTTCCATCGTCCTGAACTGTAAAAGAAAGGCGGTCCTGCTGTTGTACCAACTGAATATTGATGTGGGAAGCCTGGGCATGTTTTAGGGCATTATTCACCAATTCATGAATGCTCCGGTAAACCATCACTTCCAATTTTTCACTCAAGCGAACTTCATCTCCAAAGTAATGGAAGTCCAACATGGGTACCGATTCACAAAAATCCGTAAGTGAGACTTTTAATCCATACCGTAACAGCGATTCAGGCATCATGTGATGTGCAACCCTGCGAAGTTCCTGTATGGATTCATCAAGCATGCTCATTGCTTTTTGAAAGCGGGATACATCAGCCACCTCCAAAATAGCTCCTCCTTTCATTTGGGGAAGATTAAACTTAACCACAGACAACATGCTCCCCAATCCGTCATGCAGGTCCTTTGCCAATCGAGTTCGCTCAGCGGCCTCCCCCTCCAATGTGGCCTGTACAGTCGTCAATCGCTTTTCTTGTTCCATTCGTTTGGTTTCTTGTTCTGCAAGTTTGCCTCTACTCACCGCTAGGCGGTAACGCAAAAGTCCAAATGCAAAAGCCGTCAGTACAATGATTGCTCCTGAAATTCCGAGCCAGGTATACAACTTTCGCTGTTTTTCCAATGAGGCAATTTTGAGTTCTTTTTTTTCGGTTCTGTAGTGCACTTCCAAATTGGACAGCGAGTGCTGATAGGCTTCATTGGCATGCCTATCCAGTTCCTCCCTATAAATCTTTAGGTATTTCTGAGTAAGATCTGCACGTCCCAGGTATGCATTTGACTGTATCAAATTCGCATACGCATTCAAACTAATATTGATATTTGATGTGTCTATTTTTAACACATTCAATGCACTTTGCGCGGATTCTCCATAATTTCCCTGAAAATAATGTGCATTCGAAACATCTATTAATGAATGTGTAATTAAATTGGGAATTCCGAGTTTTTGCGCTTTTTGCAAGGCTTTTTGGGCAATTGGCAAAGCGACCTTAGGATCACCGTAATGATAGTACACTCTTGAAAGCATCTGCAGGGCAGATACTTCGTTAAAGGCATCTTCTATCTGTTGGCTAAGACTGAGCGCTTTTTTAGCATAGTGTAAGGATTCATCCATAAGTCTATCCTTATGCAAAGCTATATCACTCAGGGAAATGTAAATATTTGCCAATAAGGATTTATTACTCTCTATTAAGGCGAGCTTCTCTGCTTTTGCAAAGTAATTCAGCGCTGGATCATAATTTTTCAAAATCTGATAGATTCCCCCAATATTACTATACACACTGCCAAGTCCTTTGTGATCCGTTTTCCCTTCTAAAATTTTTGCGGCATGCAAATATGCCTCTAAGGATTCATTGTAAAGACTCTGCTCTTGAAATACAGCACCAAATAACACCAGAATGGAGGCTTCCGATCTATAGTTATGCTGTTTGCGAGCAAGAGGGAGTGCTCGCTCGAGGTAAACGGTGGCAGTATCGTATATACTTCCCCTATAATATGCGGCGCCAAGATTTGTATAGAACTTACGTACTTTCACCTGATTATTGCTCTTTTCTGCCAGGGCTAATCCCAGCTGGTTGTACGTGATAGATTTACGGAAATTATGTGAGGTATAAGCCCATCCCAATTCATCATATAGTCTTATTTTATCGACTGTATTCAACGCATTATTGTTTAATTCCCGCTCTAAGGAATCGATAGACTGTCCCCAAACAGGAACCCAAATACAAAGAAAAAACCAGAAAAAGATCAGCCGAATTAGTCCCTGAGGTGTTTTATATTTTGTTCTTTTCATAATTATAACCTATCGTTTTTCCTCTTTCAGTGAATCTTAGGATCAAAGGTAATTCATCTGCTTTTGCTAAAATCCCCCCTTTTGGGGGTATAATAAGGAATCAACAGCCTTTAAATTTGCTTTACAATACTGGTAATAAACGACATCACCAGTTTGGTTACAAAAAATTATAAACATAACACTTATGAAAACAAGAATCATTCTCTTATCAAGCCTGCTCATTTTGGGCCTGTCGAGTTGTACAAAAGATACAATCACACCAGAAGAAGAGCCAGAACAACCAAAAGGTTGCAATCTCGTTAAAGTAACAAGCTCCATTAAAGAGCCCACTGTGTGGAAATCAGGAAACGTTTACGTTATAGAAGACGCCAATATTGAACTACGCTCGGTACTTACAATCGAACCAGGAGTTACGGTAAAACTAAAAGATGCAAAAATGAATATAGTAAGCGGCAAAATTCTTGCAAAAGGAACTGCACAACAGCGCATCGTCTTCACTTCACTCGCTGACGATCGATATTGTGGTGACACTAACGGAGATGCTGCGGCCACACAACCTGCCAAAGGAGACTGGCAAGCGATTTCACTGAGCGGAGGAACAGAGAATACGTTCCAATATTGCGATATTTTTTATGCTGGTCAACGAAATGGCGGGTATCACAATGCGGTTAGAATAGGTGGAAGCAGTGCCGCCTCATTTGAATTTGACAACTGCCGATTTGCACATACATTATTCAATAATGCGGCTTCATTTCATACTTCTGCAGTATTTTATGCTGGAGAAACGATGTCAGATCCCAATGTTTCCAAGTTTACCAACAATGCTATTTACGATAGTGGTAAACCTATTTTTTTAAACATGAGGTACACCATGCCTCTGAGTAATAAATTTCATAATCCCGAGAATCCTAGCGTAACCAATACCCACAATGCGATATACGTATCTCCGGGAAGTTCAAGCAATGTGACCATGTCTTGGAATATCACTGAGGTGCCTTATGTCATTAGTGATTGGATACAGCTAGCAAACGAAAAGATTCTCATCGTAGGACCAAATGTAACCGTTAAGTTTGCCGGAACAGGGTCTGGAATCGCCCGAAGTGCCGCGCACAATGTCCAACTTCATGCTACCGCCGTATTCACTTCATTCAAAGATGATACACATGCTGGTGACACGAACGCTGACGGGAATGTAACAACCCCCAAAAAAGGAGATTGGAAGGGATTGTATAATGGGTACTTTTTGCGAGACTATCAACATGGGGCGAACATATTATTTGCCGCCAATTAATAAGGTGAGCTTCGGCCGTTCAGGTTTGGTATAAGGCTTAGTTTACTTCTTTAAAAAACCCTCGAATTTCATTCGAGGGTTTTCTCATTGCTCAGTAAAACAATACGATCAATGACTTCGAGTAAAATGAGATTATTGTTTAAACAAGAAATTCTCTCCCCAAGTCATATACAGGATTGGCTTGTTTACCTTAGCCATCCTCCTATAATTCAACCAGTAAGGTTCCCTATGATCAATCGAATGAACAATCTCATTCTCGTGTCCTGTAATCACTAATTTAGGATTAAAGCCATTGATTATTCGCTCCAATGGCATTGCCCAACAGTGCACCAATAGAACATCCACTTTTTCATGATCTTTTACATGATCAATCCATGTAGCCTCTTGAGCATATTGATCACCGGTATGAGCAATGCTAATACCTTCGGGGGTCCGCACGATATATACATTGTTTGGAACATTATCCTGATGTCCTGGCATTACAGTTACATCTAGTTTTTTACCATTAGTCAATAAAACCTTCTTTTTCAAGAGTTCCTCCGAGCGAATATGTTGCACCCTATCCCCTTTATCCTTCCAGATCCCTGTGGTAGCCACAATATCCTTTTTATGCTGAATAAATATATCAGCGACTTTGGAATCTGCATGATCTCCATGAAAATGGGATACGAATAAAACATCACAAAGCTGGACAACAGAATCCATAAGCCCATCTGAAATCATTGGTTTAGCATTACCCTGGCCCGCACGGGTCATATCGAAAGCAATAGTTACGCTAGGAGATTTTACGATAAATGCGTGGTTGTACATCTTGAATACCCGGAGACCTTTTAAGACAGGTTCCTTAAGCTCATCAACAACATTTCGAACTTGAGTTTCCAAAAAATCTCTTGTTACTATAGAACTATCCAGTCTTGGATCATGAAAGATCCAGTCAAGATGCAACAATGCAGATTTTCTACTCTCGTTAATGGATGTTGAAGGTGGGTTTGCCTTCAATAGACTTTGTACCAAACGAATGGTTTCTCTGGATTGCTCTTGCATGAATTCAGCGGGTTTTTTCCAATAATGCAGGGGCTGTTGAGCGAGCATTAATAGGGGCAAAACCAAAAAAGCAATACTTATTTTATACTTCATCATAAATGGGTTGTGGATATATAAGTTTTAAAATTACCAGTTCGGGTTTTGCACTAAATTTGGATTCCTATCCATCTCAACAAGAGGAAAAGGCCAAATTTCATGACGAACTTGATATTTCCGTTCATACATCATATCGCCAAATATGTCGGTAGCATTTTTGACCGTAGATTCAAGGATACCCCAACGACGAATGTCCCAATAGCGTTGTCCCTCACCTGCCAATTCATAAGCCCGTTCGTTTCGGATTCGTTGGGTCATTTCAGCTTTCGTACTCGCTGAAAGCCATGCCGGTCCGGAGTTTATACCTGGCATATTTACTCTAGCACGAATTTTATTAATCTCAATCTCTGCTTTTGCCAGTTCTCCATTTTCATTATACGCTTCCGCAAGCATCAAAATTACATCCCCTAAACGGATTAAAGGAAATTCATAAGGAGTTCGGCTATATTCACCCCAATACCCTTCAAGATTTCCAGTGGGTATCCATTTTCTCCAGAAATAAGAATTCCAACCTTCAGAATTACGCATAAATGCTAGCGCCTCCATAGGAGAGCCACCTTTTGAGGCATCGGCAAGAACAAATTGTTTATCCCTAGGTACGGACCCGGCATCTGTTCCTAAGTAGTGGGAATAAGGAGTAATTAGATTCCATTCTAAGCGCGGATCACGTTTGCGATAAACATCTCTTATTTTTGCGGTGTCTGCATTTAACGTGCTGGTAATTTTTGTACTACCCTGATCGATGGCAACGCTTAAGACGTTCCGACGAAATTTAGAATCTCCAGCATTAAAGCCTGCAAATGTATCATCCCAATTGAATTTGGAACCGTCTAAATTCTCATACATATCTGCAAGTTTGGTAGATGGCACGATAAGGTTGCTTGCAATTAAACGCATGGTTGCTTTATTTCCAAAGTAAGAAACTATATCCAGTGCATGTCCACCGACATTTCTATCAATTGACTGAATGGAAAAGATCATTTCATCACTCTTTTTCCCGTTGTAAAGGCGGAAAAGCTCTTCATAATCATCATGTAAAGCGTATCCATAACTTGCGCTCTTATTGTGCACTATTTCCTCAAAATCAGCAATTGCCTTGGTCCATTCTTTGTTAAAAAGGTAGACTTTACCACGCAGAGCATATGCAGCACCTTTGGTCGCCCGGCCATAATCTTTGCCCCATTCAATTGGTAGTTTTTCTATTGCTGCTGACAAATCGGCTAATATGTGATTTCGTATTTCTTCCGGTGTACTTTTTGGATCAGTCACGCTCGCAAATTCTTCATTGATATCACGAGTTTCATCATAATATGGAACACCTCCCCAGGCATTTAGCATTCGAAAATAGGCCATCGCTCTCAAAAACTTGGCTTCAGCAATTACCACATCTTTTGTCTCCTGACTAATCTCCATTAGGGCTACATTCCGAATCACTGTGTTCGAGCGATGAACAAGTTCATATAGATTTTGGAAATGATTCTGAACACCAGTGCTTCCTGAGGAGAAAGAAATTCCCCTGGAAACATCTGCCCACGGACTGCTGCCATCAGCAAGGTCAGATACCATATCAAAAGTAAATTCCATACCAAAACACCACGGCTGTTTCATGGCCGCATACATACCGACAGCTGCTTGTTTAGCATGAGCCTCTGTCTTCCAATAGGTAACACTTGAGAGCTGGTCGGCAGGAACATAATCCAATTTTTCGCAACTACCGAACAGTAGGGCAGATCCTAAAAGCACTAAGCTTAATATTTTATTTTTCATAGTTTACTATCTTAATACTGGGGTTTAAAAAGTTAGGTTAAGGCCAAGAGAAAATTGACGAAGAGAAGGATACCCTACATTTGCCGCAACCTCTGGATCTAATCCTGGAAAATCAGTAATGGTAAATAAATTATCAACACTCGCATACACCTTTAATCTTTCTACATAAAATTTCTCTGAGATTTCTTGCGGAAGACTGTATCCCAATTGAATATTCTTCATTCTAAGATAAGCCGCATTGAAGATAAAAGAATTACTAGGTTGGTTATTCTTGGTGTTCGCGTTATTGCGGAGTTTTGGATATTTTGATTGGTAAGGATTTTCCGCGGTCCATGCATTATCCGTAATATCCTTTATCAAGGACTGTCCCATTACTGTAATGTAACGAAACGCTTGATTATTATAATACACCTGATAATCCCCCACACCTTGCAAGAGCATATTGAGGTTAAAACTTTTCCAAGTTAATCCTAGATTAGCCCCATAGGTAAAAGTAGGACTGTTTCCGTTGCCAATTTCAACCCGATCATCCGCATCAAGCTTCCCATCCTTGTTTGCATCAGCATATAAAAAATCTCCAAGTTCAGGACGTTGATAAGTCGCGAAATAATTCGGGTTTGCCTGAACCAAAGATTCAACATAGTCCATATCCTGTTGATCTCGAACGATACGATCAACAGTAATGGTATATAGCTGATTTATCGGCCTGCCTTCTTGAATTTTATACACTCCGCTTATTGCAGATACATCTCCCCTGAATTTAGTCACATTGTTACGCACGTAACCTAGGTTAACTCCTGCCGAATACGCTAATGTTCCAATTTTGTCTGACCAGTTTATATTAACGTCAAGACCCTTATTTGTAACCCCTCCGGCATTTTGGTTGGGAACAATTGTCGTTCCGTGCTCCAAAGGTACTGGTAGGGAGATTAGAATCCCGTTTGTTTTTTTAGTATACAGATCTAGTGAACCGGTCAGGCGATTATTTAAAACACCGAAATCCAGTCCAAGGTTTGTCATGTAGGTCGTCTCCCAAGTTAAGTTCGTATTGGATAGAATTGTTTGCGAGAGTCCTCCGACTATGCCATTGTTCAAGATGTAATTGGTTGCGGCGAACAAAGATTGATACATGTAGTAGGTTGAGGTTGCGTTATTCCCCAAGGAACCATAAGATCCCCTTAATTTTAACATATTCAACACTCCCTTGCTATTTTGCATGAAAGATTCTTCAGAAATATTCCATCCGGCAGATACTGATGGGAAATAACCCCAACGTTGGTTAGGTGCGAATTTGGATGAGCCATCTGCTCGGAAATTAGCTTCCAACAGATATTTATTATCCCAAGCCAAATTTAGTCTGCCAAAGTAGGAGTGCATAGCCCATTCGTTGTAATTACCCCCTACAGGACCATCCGTAGCACCGCCATCTAAGGAAGTTAAGGCCGGATCAACTAAATCGTATTTTCTGAAAACTTCATTTTCATATTTGTTATACTCCTGACTTCCACCCACCATAAAGGATGTTTCCAATTTGTCAAACTTGCGTTCATAGCGCGCAGTGACATCGGAAGAACGGAAGGTATTTCGGTAATTGTATTTCCTGACATAGGTCCGCACCACCCCTTCGCGGAGCAATACCGGGCCGTCCATCGTAAATCGGAATAAATCTCTATCGGTCAATTGTTGATCCACATTTCTATCCCAATAATTGTAAGAGAAAGAACCTTCAATCGTTAATCCTTCAATGGGTTTTAGCCTTCCAAACATTTTGGCTACTGTTCGACGCGTTCTGGTTGGAAAATCGCTTTTATAGAACCACATCCGGCGGTATGGATTAGCATTACTTACATTCTCTTCTTCTGGGTTTTGAATGCCACCATATTTTCCGGTAGCCTCATCATATAAGGTCATCCCAGGCACCGTATTAAAGGCCCCAAAGCCAAAGATTACATCCCCTCCGGCTGCGGCAACTTCACTTGAAGGATTATTGGTGTCCATATAGCCGAATAAATTCGTTCCTACAGTAAGCCATGGTTTGATGTCTACCTCAACATTCGCCCTTAACTGATTACGCTTATACTCCGTGTTATAAATCATCCCTGGATTATCAACAATTCCAAAAGAAAGGTTATAGCGCATATTGGCAGAACCGCCATTTGCTGCGATATTGTGATTCTGAACATAAGAAGGATCGCGGTAAATATGGTCCTGCCAATCTGTATTAGGGTAAACTGAAGGATTTTTCCCGGCATCATTTCGCCATTCATCAATTTTCCCTTGCGAAAAGCGAGGAGCCTGTCCGTTAGCCGTAAGTCCTCGATTCTGAATCTCCATAAAATCAGCATAGTCGGTTACCAAATTTAAACGCTTTCCCACCTTTTCAGCAGACACATTCCCGCTGTAAGTAATTTTTGAGGTTCCTTCGGCACCCTTTTTAGTGGTAATCAAAATCACACCATTTGCTGCACGAGAGCCATAAATGGCCGAAGACGCCGCATCCTTTAATACTGAAATATTGGCAATATCTTGGGGATTGATGTCACTAATCGAGGAACCTGTCATTCCATCAATTACAATTAACGGACTCGCATTGTTCAATGTTCCCTGTCCACGGATTCTGATCGTCTGAGATTCATATCCTGGAGTGTTCCCTCCTGTGTTGGTTACCGCCAAACCTGCCGCCAGACCTGCCAAAGCATTGGTGGCATTGGTTACCGGACGGTCGCTAAGGGCATCCATGTCTACAGAGGCCACGGCTCCGGTCATGTTTACTTTTTTCTGCACACCGTATCCCACAACCACAACCTCGTCAACATTCGTCGTAGAGGAATGAAGAACAATGTTTATTGTTGTCTGATTACCTACGGGTACATTTTGTTTTTCATACCCAACAAAAGAAAATAGTAGTACCGCATTCGCTGAGCTGGTGGTTATGTTATAATGTCCATTCTCGTCACTCATTGTGGTATTTGCCGTTCCTTTCTCACTAATAGACACATTTTGAAGATTTTGCCCGTCTTCAGATTTTACATTTCCTGTGACAGTAATCTGTTTCTGAACCAAATTTTGCTCTTCAGTCCTTGCTGCATTTGAACGTGTAGCCCGTTTGAGGATAATATTTTTATCTACGATACTAAAGTTCAGATTGTGCTTTGATAATATCTGTTTAAGAGTCGTCTCAAGACCTAACTTTTGAATAGAAAGAGAGACCGTCATATTTTCAGGTATAAGCGATGAATCGTAAAAGATGTTATACCCGGTTTGCTTTTGAATATCTTTAAGCACGTTGGTCATCTTTACGTTCTTCTTGTTTAGAGTAACCGTTTGCCCAAGGGTAATGGCACTCGCCTGGACAATGCCGGCACACATTAGTAATATGGCTAATTTCATCGACAAGAATTTAGGTGTTCGATGTAAAGCTCCTTCACTTAAGGAGCAATTTTTTATTTTTTTGTACATTTGTAAATCGGTTGGTAATATTTTTAAATAGCTTACTTTCAATCGAAATCATTCTTTGTATCAGGGGCGCTGCAACGCTCCTGATTCTTTTAGATTTAAGATCTCTACCCGTGTGGATGGCTTTACATGACCTTGATCCTCCTTCCTTCAATTTTGAATTTTACGGCTTCCGTTAATTCAATCACCTTTAGAATCTTTTGTATTTGTTCATATTTGGATAATGTACCGGTAAATTCCAGGTTGCTGACATCTTTATAATAGGACACTTCTACATCGTACCATCTGGAAAGTACTTCCATGACTTCCTTTATCGGACTCCGCTCAAAGGCAAACGTTCCATTCTTCCAGGCCGTAAAATAGAAAGGATCAATTTGATCAATTTCTATTTTATTTGATCCAGGATGATAAACGGCTTGTTGGTTGGGGGCAAGAATTTTTTCAGGTCCATTCAAGTAACTAAGCTTGATCTTACCTTCTACAAGGGTCGTTTCTATATTTTTGTTGAAGGAATTAATGTTAAAACTTGTGCCTAACACCTCTAAGGTTTGTTGATCTGTATACACAAAGAACGGAATCCTCTTACCCTCTCTATTCACCTTAGCTACTTCGAAATAAGCCTCTCCGGTAAGTTCAACTTCCCGTTTTTCATCAGAAAAACGTAATGGATACCTTAGTGTAGAGGAAGCATTAACCCAAATAGCCGTTCCATCTGGAAGGTTCAACTTATACTCTCCTCCTTTGGGGGTGATAATTGTATTATAAACGGGTTTAGAAACCGCATTTTGATTCGCTACCGTATAGGTCAAATCTCCATTTTTACCTTTACGGATAGAATACCCTTCCAAATTGATGAGGGTATCATTCTGAATCGACTCTAGATCGAGTGTACGTCCATCATCCAACAGCAATTTAGCTTTTGCACTACCCGGTTGTATAGGGATATCTTTGCTAGCGAGTATATCCGTTTTTTCAGCAGGATTCTGCTGAAAATATAGGGTAACAAAACCGAAAATTATCACGGCAGCAGCTGCACTTGCTGATACTATTTTTAGCCAACTTGTCTTACGCTTAATTGGAACAATGGGGGTGTTTTCATTTAAATTCGCCCAAATTTCAGAGAAAGCCTGCTCTTTACGGTGCTCATTAACTGCAGGGATATTTTCTGTTCTAGCTGATTCCTCTCTAGCATATTCATCCAAAGAAGTATCCGCATCAGCACTACTGACGTACTTTTTGAGGATTTGAAGTTCCTGATCGGATATTACTCCCGATTTAAACTTTTTAATCAATTCACTTAGTCTCGTTTTTTCCAATGGTTCTTCTTATTTAACCTTATACATGAAGAAGTCAGTAGAATGGACTAGTGTGTTAGAAAAAAAATATTAGAAAAGTTAGATACTGACTGGAAATCAGCTTTTTAATTTTTTTCGACGCTGATATTAGATGGTTTTTCACGGTATTTCTCGAGCGGCCTGTAACGAGCGAAATCTCATCATAGGAATAACCGTCAATTTTGTTCAGACGGTATATTTTTCTTTGCTGGGGAGGTAAACTATCTATGAATCTCAAGAGCATCTCTTGCAATTCATTAAAATCAATTTGCTTTTCGGTCGTTAAAGAGCTAGACTCACTAGTATGAATTGTTTCATTTTGGAATCTGGTTTCTAGCACCTGTTTGCGAAAAGACATAATGACCAACCTTTTAGCGATCACAAAAAGATAAGGATATAGTCCTGAGGGTTCACTGATAGCCTCTTTGTGTCTAAAAAGTTGAATGAAACATTGCTGCACAATATCTTCGGTTTCCTGAGATTCTTGGGATAAGGATTGGGCATACCTATACAACGGAGCATAATATCTATCAAATACTTTCCGAAAAATCCGTTGATCTCCTTCCAAGAACAACAAGAAATCTTCCTGCGATAAGTCCAGGTTATTGTCCTTCATTTTTTATTTTCTGATGAAATCTCTTTCACAACGAAATAACCGAATATTTGTCAATGGAATATTAGGTTAAATTTAAGTTTATGTTAAATTATTAAGATTTATCTTGGCAAATGATCGCTAAAAATAAGTAAAAAACTGGATTTTACAAAAAAGTTAAACGACTTATTATCAATCACCCCCAGGGTCAATTATTTCCAGAAACTTTCCCTTGAAAATAGATAATACCAGGTTGCAGGATAAAATTGTATCCTTTAATGATCAACATTTCCCTCTTTAAAAAAATCCCGGCAAATTTCAAAGCAATTGCAGTGAATAAAAACCTTCCTAGGGAACCTCACCAATGAGTTTCTAAAATCGGATGCGCATAGCAAGAAATCTCAAAGAATCCAATTACATATCGTCCAGTTCTTCCTTTGAATAGCCTCCTGAACAGTCCATACATGCGTTTGCATACGCGTTGTACTCTTCATATGCAGCGCCAATTTTACCAAAAAGAGTGATAATACGGTCAATCCTTATCTTTAGCCCGTGGTCCATTACAAGAAACACACCTTCATTCTTTTCTTCGGCTATTTCAACGGCCTTACCTTGTGTTTCCTCAAGGCTATCATCTTGGCCAAAATAGAATATCTTCCCGCTGGTTTGTTTTTTGATCTGTTCTTGGATAACCTCACGGTATTCCCATGCTACCGGGAGATACGCATGTTTTTTAGTTGCTTTCTTAGTCATCTCCATCGTTCTTAAATTCAAATAATTAAATCCAATTACACAAAGTTACATAGAAAAAATTATCCTTAGCTCCACCTTGAAATAGAAAACGGTGAATGGTGAAATCCTTATTGAGAGAGCGAATGTGTTTATGCTATTCTTGGGGCAATAGAAGATACAATTCCAACAATTTTTGAGCAAAAAAGGAATAGCGTATAAACGTTTACCATCCCTTTTTTTTGCTTTTCTAGGGCTAAAAATAGCTGAAAAAAGTATGCCCTGTAAGGGAAAAAATTATTGAAACCGTTTACGATCGTTCACAAAGTTCCTCTACGAGTCTCAGCAATTCTTCTGGAACAAATGGTTTAACCAACCAAGCATCAATACATGCTACCTCAGGACGTTCTGTCGGAGTAGGTTTGTCATAACCAGACAATACAATAATTGGAATCGAGGCCTTCTTTAGGTTTTTTAATTCTCGAATCCTCTGCGCAAGTTCGAAACCGTTTAAGCCAGGCATCGAGATATCCGTAATTAATATATCAAAATTATGTTTCATGAAAATTTCAAGGGCATCAGTCCCATTTTGGGCCTGGGAGACTACCCAATTCTCATTTACAAAAAGTAATTTCATTATTTTTAAGTTCAGTGCGTCATTCTCTACGATTAACAATTTATGAGCCTGCTGATTAATCTTCCTATTTTCTGAGTTGGACGTGTTTTCTAAAAAAATATCGTAGGGAATCTCCACCTTAAAAGTAGTACCACCACCAAGCTGAGAACTCACATGAATGTTTCCTTTTTGGTAATCGACTATTTTCTTCACAATACTTAACCCCAGGCCTGTACTACCCTGTTCTATCTCAGAGTGCTTGTTCTGGGAATTGTATTGATCAAAAATAGTTGGCAATTGGTATTCCGCAATGCCAATCCCTGTATCTTCAATCATTAGCATAAGTTTACCCGAGAAATCATCAATCCTGAGAAAATTTGCATGAACATGGATAGATCCCTTCTCTGTAAATTTAAGGGAGTTGTTTATGAGGTTTATGAGCAATTGTCTGAGTTGAAATGAATCTCCATACAACTTCACATCCAATGACGGATCCAGCTGGCATGTCAAGATCAAACCTTTGCGTTTGGCTTGGATAGTAAACCCTAAAATCACTTCCTGAATAATCCCAGAAGGAATAAATGGCAAGTGATTCAGTTTGAATTTTCCATTTTCCATTTTTGTAAAATCCAGAATATTGTTGACAATGGAGATTAACATATTGGAAGAAAGTTTTATCGCATCAATTACCTCGGATTCCCCCTCTTTTGCATTATTTTTGGACAATTCATCTGTAAAAGCATGAATCGAATGCAGTGGCGTTCTGATCTCATGACTTAAGGTGGCAATAAAATCTGATTTATATTTGGCGTATTCTTCCGCTTTGTACTTTTCTGCTTGCAAGGCCTTCATGTTACGATATAACAACACCAAGACACTTAGTATGACAATCGTTAATAACAAACTGAAAATCAAAACATTTTGATTATTAGCTTTCAAATCAATCACCAAAGAGGCCGCGTCATCCCCCAATTTTGCTTGGCGCTGATTCTTAATTTGAACTTCTTGATTCTTCAAATCCACCAATAGGCTTTTCAATTCATTAAATAATAATTGATTGGCAATCAGTAAATCCTTCTCTTTCTTGGTTAACTTTGATAGCGCAGGACCGCTAGCATTTCGAATGCTTGATGTCTCAAGATCCTGCTGAGGCTTATTGGAAATTTGAGTTGTTTTTTCGATCTGTTTAATGGTGGTTGTACTTCTGTGCTCTTTTTCTTTTGGTTGATTGACGATCGCATCTCTTATTCTTCCGAAAAGTCCTTTTTTGCTCCGTTGCTGGGTAACGGTTTCTTCTACTATTTTAATAGGACCATCCTGCGGTGCAGCAGGTTCTTCCTTAATAGGCTCAACCCGGGCAACCGTGGCGGGTAAGGTTTCGCGATTCTTGTTGTCTTTAATTAAAGAATCAGCAAGAATTTTCGCCGAAATATAGAGCTCAGTTTTAAGCTGTTTATCTTTCAAAAGCCCCTCAATACTACCTTGTTCATCTTTTTGAATTGAGGTAATCAAATTTGACACCTGGCCGAGTTGATTCATGTATTTGGTGTATAACCCTTCTTCTCTGGTCAACACATAAAGTCTTGAGTTATTCTCCGCATTATACAAAAGCTGAATGGCTTCGTCAATCCTATCGATTTCAAAGCGATTGTTAGACAAATTGCTCACCACATCGGATAGCTCTTCTGAATTTCTATTGGCCACATAGGTAATTATTGAAATGGAACTAAGGACCAGAACTAAGAAGACTACGGTGGCTATATTGTATACTGTTTTATGAGGTAATTTTAATTTCATAAATACGTTTATTAAAAATATTTCGACACTGAGAAATAGAGATCATATTGATTTAATTTTTTGGTATCGCTTATCTTTTGGTTTGTCCATGCAGCTGTAAGGGAAGCGCTGTAGTTATGCTTAAACAATTTTTTATACCCTAAGGCGATAGACTTGGAAAGGAAACTATCAAACTGGAGATCCTGGAATACCCTACTCCTATCATCTGGAGATGTTCCTGTAGCCAATATAAGGGTCAGGTAATCCAATTGATCATTCAAGTAATACCGAGTTGTAAACCGGTAGGACTGTTGCCAATTACCCGCATCATCAATCAAGTATCCCTTTAGATTCAACCAGTAATTCCCTACATATTTACCAACACCTAGTACAGCCGAATGTACATCTACATTTTCAGAACGTAAATAGCGATACCCCATTTCGCCTTCCCAACCCTTGTGAAAATTATGGTTAAGAGAATAGGCGGCTTTAAAGGATGGAAATACTTGCTTATCGGCCACTCCGATTGAAACAAAGGAATAATAAGCCGGACTATGCATCCAATAGGATTCCATCTCAAACTGAAAACCATTATTGTCACTTCTATCCGAATAATTGACCCGTCCAATTAACGTACTCCGATTCGCAAGGGTTCGACTATATTCCAGAGAAGTAATAGATGTTTGCGGCTTTTGATTGTCGTAAAAACTTTGCAATCGTGTAAGCCCAATGTGATTTTTCAACGTGTCTTTTAACCGAATTGAATCCTGTTGAGCCATGAGCGTGAAGTTAACTTGAGCAAGAAAACATAAGATAAATATACCTATTTTCGTTCTATTTCTAAATTGATTCATTTTAAAATAACATTAATTTGTGGTGGTCTGGGCGGTGTTAAAGCCTTTGCGTTTCATATTTCCCCAGGTATGCTTTTTTCCAAAAACCTGATAACAATACCCTTTGAGCGAACTAAAAAGAATGATAGGGTGATAGAAGATAGGCTCAATAAAAGCCATCAAGGTCAATCCCAATACCTCAGAAAAAGTCTTGTATTGCCTGAAAACCAACTGATCCCACAGCACAGAGACAATGCTGACAAGCACCATTGAGGTATAGACAAACAGCAAAAGAATAATAGCCGTCGGCCAGTTCACATAGCCCATCAGGATAATATAAATATAATAGGCGATCCCCAGGGTTTCAATCAGTGGAGCAGCGAGTTCGAACAAAAAATTATAAGGAAAAACCACCAGACCCAAACGTTTATATTCAGGATTAAAAAGAACTTTTAAATGGGTAGAAAAGATTTGCCATAATCCTCTAGCCCATCTTACTCTCTGGCGAACGAACACATCAATTCCAGTTGGACCTTCTGTCCAGCATAAGGTCTGGGGAATATAGCGCACAGCATATTCTTTCTGATTTTCAAGACTGTATTTCACCATTCTAACAACCAGGTCCATATCCTCGGCAAATGAATTTGAGTCATATCCTCCTGAATTAATCGCGACATCTTTATTAAAAAGTCCCAAGCCGCCAGAAACATTGGGAACAGCATTGATGTAAGACCATCCCAATTTCCCTAAGGTAAAGGATCGGATATATTCTAATTCCTGAAAACGAGGCAGGAAACTTTTTGGTGTCTTCACCAAGTTTATCATTCCTGCGTCAATCTCACAAGAATTCGCAATCCGCAGTCCAGCACCAACCGCTATCACCGGAATCTTTTCTTCCAAAATTGGATTAATCAGTTTTAATAGTGTATGATTATCCAAAATACAATCCACATCAGTGTTTAGGAAATACGGAAAATGAGCCACATTTAAACCGGCATTTGAAGCATCTGCTTTACATTTACCATTCACTTTATCGACGATAATTAACCTGTTATATGCTTTGTGGGTCGATTTATACACTCCCCGAACCGGTTGAGTTTTGAGAATAGCATTGTATGCGAAATCAACTTTTTGCAAACTAAACTCCTCAATCAAAACAGACAAGGTATCGTCGGTGCTACCATCGTTGACAATAATAACCTCAAAGAGCGGATAATTCAGGGTCAACAACGATCTCACGCTTGGGATAATCGTCACAGATTCATTAAATGCTGGAGCGATAACCGATATTCCTGGAGCAATTGGAGAAGACAAAACCGTATTTCCGTTCCTGAAATGAGTTAAAAATCTGTTTTTCGAGATAACCAGTCTAGACAATAGGACCATCAAAAAATAAAGCACAAACAATACCACGCAGTATGTAAAAACTGCATTTTCATAAAATGTACCCAAATGGCTGAAAAAAGTAGATGTGCTCATTAATATTGAATATAGCTGCTTGCAGCATGGTTTAAAATAATTCTATCTTGTTGGCTGGATTTCTGATATAAATTCTCCAACAAAGAAGCCCCTAGATTTTGATGATTAATAATGGCCTTCGCAGCATATTTTTTCAATTCCATGATGGGTTCATGGTCAAAAATAAATCTCAGAAAACTCAAAGATCCACCACTTCCGATTTTTCCAATGGCCTTTAAAATCTCAATTTTAATCTCAAGGATCTGCTCGTCGTATATATGCACCAGAATTTCCTCGGAATGAACTTGCATAAATTTCCCTAAAGCAGAAATACAATCCTTAAGTAGCTCGTAAGGCGATTCTAATACTAATTTTTCAATCGATTGAACGGCTGAAAATTGTTGAAAGTAAACACTTAACTTGATGCATAATGAGACTAAGCTTAGTTCATTTTCAATTCGAATCCATTGGCTAAAATCGGGGATTTCATTATACTCCTTACTGGTAATGACCTTGAAAAGTTCAAGCTGCTCCATTCCACTCATTGGCTCCTTTAAACTACCGAAGACCTGAGAAATTCCACTATCTTTTAAAGAAACTAAATACCGACGTGTAATTTCTCTGACATATGGATTATTATGTAGGAGAAAATCCTCAGTATTCAAACGAGCATCATAAATCCTCATCTCCATTAATTCCTTAATCGACATCACTATAGCTTGTGAATCAGGACTACCCAAACGAACTATGGCCAGCTCTTGGAGTCCCAATTCCAAATAGATCTGATGAAGAGTGTGTTTAGTTTTACCTGAAAGCTGAGCGCTCAGGTGATAAATTTGTTGGATTAACACTCGTCTGATTCCATTGTTTCTTAAATTGAACTTTTTAAGTTCCTCAATTGTCTTGCTGAAATGTTGATGGCTTTTATTTTCATCGATAATGACCTGTTGAATCAACAGGTTTTGAAATAAATGACCATACCGATCATTCAATTTAGAGAGCCTATACTTACGAAACCGCAACAGACCTATATTGATGTAGGTGATAAGCAAGGCCAGCAAAACAAGCAAAATTACAAGCAGAACCGCCTGAATAAACAGCGGAAAATGGGATAGCTGATTCAAAGACATCTCGTATTAAATTAATCTGGAAATTCTTAATATGAGTTCTGAGGGAGTGAATGGCTTACGGATGTAATCATCTACGCCCATTGCAAATCCATCTTGAATAGATTCCTCTGCATGAGCAGAAGAAATAATAATTGTCGGGGTTTTATGCTGCTGATCGTTTAATTTAGAAATTATTTCCAACCCATTGGAATAGGGCAACATAATGTCCGTTAATACGAGATCAAAAGTTGTATCTGCAATCCTTCCCAAAGCTTCCTTCCCATTTTTTGCTTGGGATACTTTGTACCCACGACTCTCTAATATTGCTGAAATCGTTTTCAACAACATTTGGTCATCCTCTACAACCAATATATGTTTCATATCTTTAATAATTACTTTGGCCCTTAGTCTCTAAAAATTTCTTTTTAGAGCCGTCAGTATCACAAAGATATTTCCTAAAAAGAGGAACTGCAGTAGTACTATTCGGATATTCTTGTAGTAAAAATACGATAGGTAATTATCAGGAAGAGTGATAAATTTTAAATATCTCTATGAGCTCAGGAATCGAGCTGATAGCTAATTTTTTGAATATCCGGGTCTTATGGGTACTTATGGTAGAAATATGGATAAACAGTTTCTTACTAATAAATTTTAAAGAGTCGCCTTGGATCAATAAAGCAGCAATTTCCAGTTCCCTGTCAGTTAGCACTTTCAATGGATTTTCAAACGAATTTTCTTTATTCAAAACATTGCGAACCAAGGTATCCTTGAGTTCAGAGCTAAGGTATGAACCTGTATTTAAGATACTTTGCAGCCCCTTTTCAATTTCTTGTTCATCAGACAATTTATTCAAAAATCCATCCGCACCCTGTCGAATTAAACGCGGAGCAAAAAGGGCTTCATCGGCAGAAGAGAATACCATTACTTTCACAGTAGGTTGTATTCTTTTCACAAACTCCAAGGTAGTTTGAAAGTTACCAGAAGGCATGTTGACATCCATAACCAGGAGGTCAAAGGAATGCTCATTGATCAATCTCAATACAGACGCAAAATCCATCGCATATTCAAAGGCCGCGTTCGGTCTGAGCTTCCTTAGAATTGCTGTTAAGCCTAAATGTATAATTTTATGATCATCCGCGATGAGTACTTTCGTTATTTCCATGCGATGTATTATATAGTGATATAAACCTGGGTACCTTTCTCTAATTCAGATTGTATTTTAATAGTTCCTCCTAATAAAATTAAGGCCTCATTGACCAAAACCAAACCAAGACCTGATCCCATTTCACCTGCTGTGCCTGGTGTAGGTGAGCTATCTAAGGTAAATAATTTACCAAGTGTGTTCTCCGCAATACCAGTCCCAAAATCACGGATGATGATTTGGTGGCACTGTTCTTTTTTTTCAATTTCAACCAAAATCTGTTGCTCTGGAAATGAAAACTTAATGGCATTGTGCAGGATTTTAATTAAAATGCTCTTGAGTATTAAACGATTGCTGAAAACAAAAAATCCCTTGGCACTCTCCATAGAAAGTTTCAACTTTTTTTGTTTTATTTCCACGAAAAAAAATTCGTCAATCTCTTGCAGAACTTCCATGACATTGATATGTTCTCGATCTATAAGGATATTCTGCTGCTCAAACCTTACCCTTGAAAAGGTATCATCCAATATCCTCAAATTCTTATTGGCAATGGTTGTTAATTCTGGAAATAGCTCCCTTAATAAGTCCAAATTCAGGTCCCCACTCCTATATAGAGATTCCATCCAAACTAGGTTACCAAAAAAACCTCTAAAATCATGCACTACTAATGCAAGCCAAGTTTTATTATTTGAATTAGCTCGCTTTAAATCTTCGTTTTTCTTCTCCAGTGCAGCAATATATGCTATTAATTCACTTTTTTCTAGATTTTCCAAATCCATAGAATCCTGTATATTTTTAGATGATTTTACTCAACCCAAATTTCATCACAAGCCATCATTGGTTTTTTTGTCTTATGGAACCGAAATTTTGGTAATTCCTGAAGTGATTGAGCGGTTAACTTTATATAACGTATCCCTCGAATCGTATTCTTAAAAGATAAACTTGCTCTGCTAATCTGATAGTCCTCTAATTGATGATTGGTAAAATTTTTAGCCCCTATCTTGTGAAATTTAGCGCCATCTTTAGACACCCAAACCGTCACATTTTTTGGTGCAAATATCCAATGTCTTGGGTCGACCAAGAAATTTAAAGATACTTTATTAACAGTCTTCTGCTGCAGTAAATCTAAAGATAATTCCATAGGTTTTCCATAGAAACACAACCAATTATAACTAAAATCGTTGTAACCGGGATTACCATCCACCAGTGTTTTCCATCCTTTTCCTCCAAAAGAGGATTCAAAGTCATATTTGGTATCAAATATAACCGCATGAGTGGCTAGATTATTTCTAACTTTTGATTCAAGGATTTCATCCCATTCTTTTTGGTACTCCTGAGGACTCAATCCAGCTTCTGAAATTTCCGTTACATCATTATGGATAGCATTTTTGGTAAAATTGGCTACTTTACCGATCAAACGAGGATTGACAGCCCATTGACCAAGAGCATTTAGTTGGAATATCCCATGGGGTTCAATGCCATAGAATTTTGCCTGTTGAAGATAAACATATTCGTGGCTTAATCTTAACCTTGTAATCCTTTGCTCAAACAATTCGTCTCCTTCCACAGCCCTTTCTGCCTGATCCATAAGCGTGCTGTATAGGTCCATATTTTCTAAGGACAAATATCCCGTCTGATGATGAATTGGATTTCCATAAATAGCTAAGGATTCTTGCCTACTGGCCCGATGCAACGCCATCAGATAGTCCTTTACAGGGACTGACGCTTTCCCATAGTAGCCTTTAAGGAATTCAGACTCGATGGAATCAACATCCAGATCCGGATTCCATAGTAATTTAGCTAAAAGATAGGATTTTAATTCGGCCATTTCTGAATAAGAAGAGCCACTTGACTGGGTAAATATCCCCAATACCTTATGTTTCCTGTAATATTGCATATTTTCCTTGATCGTATACAGATTAGGGAAAGGGGCTAAATAATTTGTAAACTGGGTATAATAATCCCATATAAAAACTTTTTTAGTTTGCTTAAGCCATCCCAGTAGTTGCGATCTGAATGCACTTGCACTTCTCTCGGATGGGATTGAAAAGGTTCGATCAGCATCAATATTGCTTAAAAAAACGGTAAGGTTCTCTACAGGTTTTAAGCTTTGGGTCGGTTTTGCGGTAGTTCCATAGGCAAGCGTGGTAAACTGCTTATCGGGGAAACGTGAAGCAAGCTGATTCACAAAATGAATCAATGAACCTTGAGGTCCGCCTTGTTGCTCGTCCATTTTTTTGCACGCATCACATTCACAGTAAACAGGGTCATCATTTGGACTAATTGACCAGAAGGTGGCCTGGGGATGATTGTGTATTTCATGCGCAATGGATTTAACAGCAATTTCTAACACTTTTGGGTTACTTAAACAAAGCTGATTGGAATGTCTTGCACCGTTAAAAAACGAAAAATATTCAGGATGGTTATTAAAATAAATAGTCGCAGGAACCAACTTATCAAAGCTATGTCCCCATACCCCCCAAAGTTCATCCAACAGGTGCAGTCTATGCCAATCCACATACTCCTGATCCCTTTCGACAGGACTGTAAACTTCCCGGTAAGCAAATGCCGGATTCTCTTTTCGAGTATAGGACTTAGGAATTACTATTTTTTGTTGTTGAACACAAACTACAGGTTCATTTGCATACCATTTACGGCACCCCAATATATCTTCAACAAAACTATAGGCGGCATACAGAATACCTTTAGCGGCTCCTTGGAAGACCAATATTTGCTGGTGCTGTTCAATTGAAAAACTCTCAGGAGGTAAATCTATCGGATATTTATTTGCCAAGTTGGTACCTCCAACACTGATCACCTGATTAAACTGTTTCGCATCATTGGAGGATCCGGGTGTTTCATTCATGATGGGTATTTTGCAACCAGTTACCCGATGAATATACTCTTGAAGGACAGTTGCTGCCTGTACCTCTAAGGTTGAAGGCATTTCAGCCAATAGAATCAGATATGCTGTATTTCCTTTATCCACAAGGGTAATTTGGGCGGATGAGGAATGGTATACAATCAAAGATAAAATCATAGAAAAAGCGTTTCGCATCAGGTGCCTCATAAGCTTACTATTCATTTTTGTGCAATCGGACTAATCGAATAAAAGGCCTGGTTTCCAATTATACGATTCATCAACCCAGGTTAAGAACTAAGGCTTATATAAGACTATTTCCAACCATAAAAGGTTTACTTTATCAATTTTTTAACTTAAAACGATCCTATAAAAACGATTTGATGTGATCATTGTAACCATAAATCACCAAGATATCACCCTCTTCAAGTTTTGTGTCAGGACGAGGTACCCCATGAAGCACGGTCGTGACTACACTTTTCCCAAACAAGGTTTGCTTTTCTGTACTTTTTAATATAGTCAGAACAAGTAATTCGTATTTCTCGCGAAAACGAATTTCCAGAATAGTTTTTCCTATATACTTTTGAGGTACCACGACCTCAACGATAGAATAATTGCTATTTAGCTCAAATGAATCCACCAGGCCGGTCATGCATAGACGTTTGGACCAACGCTCAGCAGACTCCTCCTCGGGATGTGCTATTTCTGAAACTCCTAGGGCCCCTAGCACCTTTTCATGAAGTCTGTTTACGGCCCGACTAATCAAACGCTTCACGTTTGCTTCTTTACAAAGTGCACTGACCATAATGTTTGCACCTTCATCCTCCCCGATAGCAACGACAACCATATCGGTGTTTTTTAGAGGTAAAGATTGGAAGGCTGTTTCATCAGTTGCATCTAAACAAATGGTATGCGTGATTTTTTCCTTCATTGCTGTTACTTTTTCCAAAAGCATATCCACTCCAATGACTTCATTACCTTGAAGGGTAAGTTTTTCAGCTAATGAAGCACCAAAATTGCCTAGTCCTATAATGATAAATTTCATGTAATTAATTTATGGTAAGCTCCTCTGGAGCATATTTATAATGTATATAACGAACTTTCTTCACAAAGGCTATCAATACAGAGAGCATCGTTACCCGGCCAATGAACATCACAATAATCAAGACTATTTTACTTCCGATGACTAGATTCCCTGTAACCCCCAGGGACAAGCCCACTGTACTATAGGCTGAAAAACATTCAAATGAAATATCGAGCAAAGACCGCTCCGGTTCAAAGAAAGATATGGAAAAAACAGCTAATCCAATGACAATCAATGAGAGAAACATGGTCGCAAAAGCTCTTTGAATAGAAATCATCGCAATTTCTCTTCGAAAGATTTCTGTCCGATCCTTTCCTCTTGCTAGACTGAAGGCATTCAGAACGGCCACAGCAAAAGTGCTTGTTTTAATCCCTCCACCTGTAGAATTGGGTGATGCACCAATCCACATTAGCAACATCACGAATAAAATACTAGAAAAGTGGAGCTGAGCGAAATCAATGCTATTGTAGCCAGCCGTTCGCGGTGTGGTTGCTGTCGCAAAAGCAATAACCCATTTTCCAATTCCCCTATGCTCACTAAAAACATGATCATATTCATTGACATATAGAATTAGTGTGGCAAGCACGGAAATGATTCCAGTGGTAATTAAATTAATTTTGCTATTTATCGTGACCACCCACGGTCGGTAAAAGTTCTCTCTTGATGTCCATTTTTTAAATAACCTGTTTTTTAGGTGTTTCATATATTTAAGCACATTGATCACAATGGGAAAACCTAAACCACCGAAAATATAAATTGAGGCGACAATAAACTGAAAACTATAATTGAACAGAACGCTCTCATCCATTAACCCTTTAGGAAGTAGCGAAAACCCGGCATTGCAAAAAGAAGAAATGGAATGGAACAAGGAGAAAAAAACACGTTCACTAAAAGTTGCCTCAGCAAGTGCGTCTCCCAGACTCAAATAAATAGCAATGGCACCTACTAGTTCAATCCCAAAAGTAATCAAAATAGTGCGTTTGAGTAACACAAACACTTCTCCCAATCGATTAGTATTCGAGAAATCTCGAATAGCCAGCTGATTCTCATAGCTACTGCCCCCTTTTAGGAAGTATGTGAATAATCCCGCAAATGACAAAATACCAATTCCTCCGGCTTGAATCAACAACATGATGAAAACCTGACCCCAAATCGTAAAGTGGCTCGCAGTGTCAACAACCACAAGCCCGGTTACACATACAGCACTGGTTGCTGTAAATAGGGCATCAATTAGAGGCAAAGGTTGCTTTAAAGCAAAAGGAAGAGAAAGTAAAAGTGTCCCCAGCAGGATGAGTCCTAGGAAACTGGATATAAATAATTGTGCTGGATTAAAAAATCGTCTTTTGATCACGCTTGCAAAAATATGGCATAAAGCTAAAAAAAAATATAGACTTCCAACATCTTATAGCTTTTGTGTTCAATTTTAGAAATATGCTAGTCTTTTGTATGGCTAGAGAATTAATGTTATTGACATATCATTTCAGATAATTATAAATATAATCTATACACTATTTTCAGTGAATAAGCAGAGATTTCCCTATTTTGCGGGAATCCTCCGCGACACAAATAGAATTTTGTTGCGTGAACAATCAACTTCTTGACCGGGGAATGTTGATTAAAATAATTAAAAAGAAGTATCATGAACCAATTAATCAATTTAACAGTCTTCAGGAATTTTTTTAAATCAAGCAATGCAGGAGGTGTACTTCTGTTTATTTGCGTGATTTTAGCGATGATAATAGCCAACACACCGCTAAGTACCAGCTTACAATCCCTATTAGACTTCGAATTTGGCTATGAATCAGAATCAGTTCATCTTAAATACAGTTTACTTCTTTGGGTAAACGATGGATTGATGGCCATATTTTTCCTGTTAGTTGGTTTGGAAATCAAAAGAGAAATAGTCGAAGGAGAGCTTTCTTCTCCTAAAAAGGCATCACTCCCCATTTTGTGTGCAATTGGAGGAGCTGTTATACCCGCTCTAATTTACCTAAGTCTGAATGCTGGTCAACAAACAGCCGATGGCTGGGGAATTCCTATGGCGACCGATATAGCGTTCGCATTAGCCGTCATTGGGCTTCTGGGAGACCGAATCCCAGCCAGTTTAAAAATATTTCTAGCAGCCTTAGCTATTGTTGATGACTTAATTGCAATCCTGGTTATTGCCTTCTTTTATTCCTCAGGAATCGAAATGGGGTATTTACTCTATGCAGGAATCGGGATGGTTGTTCTATTCATCATGAACAGATTAAACATACAAAATCCATACCTCTACCTTTTGCCTGGTGCATTCATTTGGTATTTTGTACATCATTCAGGAATTCACGCAACAATTGCAGGTGTTTTAGTAGCAATGACTATTCCTACTAATGACACTTCTGTTGAATCTCCCCTAGAACGCTTAGAACATGCATTGGTTAAACCGGTTAATTTTCTAATTATTCCTTTGTTCGCCTTTGCCAATACCAACATTACATTGGAAGCCGAAATGGTTAACGGGTTAACGGCACCATTAGGCCTAGGAATTAGTTTAGGCCTCATAGCAGGAAAACCAATAGGTATATTTTTAACTGCATTTATTTGTAATAAACTAAAAGTCAGCAGTCTGCCAGAAGGATCATCTTATAGACACGTCATAGGGGTTGGATTATTAGCTGGAATTGGATTTACGATGTCCATTTTTATAGCCATTCTATCTTTTAATGATGTGCAACAAATCAATGAAGCCAAGTTGTCAATTTTAATCAGCTCTATTGTTGCCGGGATTCTTGGTTATTTATTTTTAAGTGCCGCAAATAATAAAAAAGTACAGGCATAAAATGAACATACCTTCAGGAAACTGAATATCTGCAGAATAACTTTAATAATCTAGCCTTGTTAAACCAACGCTAGATTATTTCTATGCTACATGATTGGCCAATTGGTTCATTTACCGCTTATTCAGCTTGATTAATTCAACCGCCTTGGTTACTCCAGGCTCTTTTGTGATTTTTTTTTTGAATCTAATATTCCCCCAAAAATACTGGTCTCTAAAGGGGATGGATACGGCTTTCAGGTTTGGAAATAATTTATCATAGGGAGCAGATTCAATCACTTTAATATCCAGATTGTCCATCAATTTTTCTGTGTCTTAAAATCTCCAACCTTTACAATGATTATCCTTAGTTTTAACTCTTTTGACATTTTCAGAATTGCTTTCGACAAATCGATTTTGGTTTCAAAAGTCATGCTTCCAAATGTAATTAAAAGTGGGGCTGATTCTTTTTTATTGGGTTCTAGCAAATCTTTGTCCAAGACAGATGAGGCCGGTGTAGTCCAAAATCCAGTAAAATGGGCACTATCCGGATAATCCTTAGGTTTTCAAAGATAGCGTTCGCCCGAGAACATGAAATCGTCTGTTTCTTTTAGATTCATTAAGTTGCGGAGCAAATCAATTGCATAACATTAAATAAAAAGGTACTTGTTACAAACAGTAAAAATAGGGCAATCGATTGCCCTATTTGTTTTTCTCTGAAACAATCGATTGCGAAATAAGGTGTATTTAAATATAACATATTGGTGATTTGGAATTAAAATAATACTATCTCATTTTAGCCTTAATAATAAAACCAAATAGAAATTTAATTAACCCTTTTTTATGAATCTAATCTTACACAGATTATTATTGAGGTTCAAGGAAGTTGTCTTATTCCTTTTGATCCTACTCTGTTGCAGCGTTTCTGCAACGGCACAACAAAAAGTTTCTGGTGTTGTTTCCGGCGATAGTAGACCACTGCCCGGCGTTACAATTAGGTTGAAGAAAACCAATAAGGCCATTGGAGCAACAAAAACTGATGGTACTTATGAAGTGAGTGTTGATGGAACTGATATTCTGTTATTCGATCTGATAGGTTTTCAACGTTCAGAAGTGCCGGTGGAAAACCGAAGTGTCATTAATGTTGTAATGACCGAATCATCGAACGCCTTGGAAGAAACTATTGTTACGGGTTATACCACGATTGACCGTCGGAAAACTACAGGTTCAATCTCAAGTATAACAGCTAAAGACATCGAAAATTTACCTGCAGCAAGTATTGATGTGCTATTACAGGGTAAATTACCGGGCGTAAATGTCCAGAATTTTACCGGTATGCCAGGTGTAAAAACGTCCTTAGTAATTCGTGGAAATGCAAATATTCCAAGGTCAAATGACGCGTTCGATGCTGATAATTTAACCAGTAACCCATTGTATGTTATTGATGGGGTTCCAATTGCAGATGATGAATTAAGAGCATTCAATGTAACAGGAACTAATTTTTTATCCTCTTTAAATCCTAATGATATTGAATCTGTAGACGTTTTGAAAGATGCGTCTGCTGCTGCATTATATGGAGCCAGAGCGAATAATGGAGTCATCTTGGTTAAAACCAAAAGAGGCCGAATTGGGAAACCTCGGATCAGTGTGAATACTTATCAAGGGATAGTCGCTCGACCAGAAAAATTAAACACCTTGTTGGGTGTGGCAGAAAGAAATCAAAAGCTGGATTTATTATATCGTTATGGGACTTTGTCTCAACAAAGTAATATTCCAATTATGCTAACGGATAGTTTGAACCCGGCTTTTAATAATAACACGGATTATCAGGAATTATTTTTTCAAAATGGTGGCGTTCAGAACTATGATCTTTCTGTTTCTGGAGGTACTGAACACTTGAATTATAGAATTAGTGGTGGTTTGTATAACGAGAAGGGTATCGTGATCAATACTGGTTTTAAGCGTTATTCATTTACCAGTAATGTAAATTTTAACTTTTCAAAATCATTAGAATTATTGACGAACCTTAAAGTATCCTCTGCAAATAGGAAGGAAGGAAGAGGAACTACTGATTTTGTGAGAAATAATTCTTATCGAAATGTATTTGCCGTTAATCCTATCAATATGTACTCATCCCTTTATCGACTAGAGGGCATGGATTTGGATGGTTTGATAAACCCCTACAACCATCAGCGAAATGATAACATTAATTTTGATTTAAGCGGAGTTGGTGAATTACGTTATACTTTCCTAAATGACTTTAGGCTAAGTACTAGAAGTATCATTAATTATTCTACCGCAAAAAATGATTTCTTCTCTCCAACCTATATGAATAGCGATGGTTTGGCAGCGGGTAAATCGACCTATACACAATTTAGAAAATACTTATTGACCAACAATTTATTATGGACAAAGACTTTTTCTGATGTTCATAATTTTACTGCCAATTTTATCCAAGAGTTTGAGACCAGAACCAATCAGGCTTTGTTCTTATTAGGAAGTGGCATTCCGAATGACAATATCCAGGTAATTAAAGGGATTAAAAGTGGTAACCTAAATGGTTATTCTGATTTATCATCCTATTCAAAACTATCGTTTTTAGGAGCCTTCCATTATGATTATGATAGTAGATACTTACTAGATGCGGTTTGGAGAAAGGATGCCTCATCAAGATTTGGGAAGAATAATAAATGGGGTGATTTCCCATCATTGGCTATCGGATGGATCATCTCGAATGAGTCATTCACAAACGATTTGACCTGGATGAACGAATTGAAGTTAAGAGCAAGTTGGGGTAAAACTGGTGATGAGTCTTCGATTGGTGATAATGATCGTTATAATGCTTATATCCCTGGAGATGGCACTTATACTGGGTCAGGAAATTCCAACACATATGGAGGTCAAACTTCGGTTATTCCAAATTATGCAGGTATCACAAATGATAATATTACATGGCAAGAGACAGAAACCTGGAACCTTGGTTTAGATGGCGCATTATTCAGTAATCGATTGTTCTTCAATATTGATGCATATACCCGTGAGACTTCTGGTCAAATGTTAAGCATTACTATCCCGGAATACACAGGATATCTAAGTACATTTACAAATGCTGCATCAGTTCGAAATTCAGGAATTGAACTAAATGTTGGTGGCCGAGTCCTTCCAAATGAAAGTGAGTTTCAGTGGACACCTTCCCTAAATTTAGCATTCAATAAAAACATGGTTACCGCTTTGCCGAATAATAATAGAGATATCTATTATGATCGTGCGGTGTATGTGGTTGGTAAACCATTGAATATGTATTATGGTTTTTTAGTTGATGGTGCAATTAGCTCAGGTAATGATATTATTGTCAATCCATATACGGGACAAGTTGGAAGTACAAAATGGGGGGTATTAAAGCCAGGCTATGCCAATTGGGTGGATGTAAATGGAGATTATAAAATTTCTGATGCAATTGGTGAAGACGATAGAACATTCTTTGGAGACCCTAACCCCAAAGTTGTGGGCGGTTTCACCAACCTGTTCTCTTACAAAGATTTTTCCCTTCAAATATTGACAACATTTACTTTAGGTAGAGATATAATGAATCAATCATTCGCTCAGCGGATGTCTAATAGTTTCTTCTATGCAAATCCATTTGATCTGGCAAGAAGATCAATTGGGGATATGGAACAATACAGCTACTGGAAACAGGAGGGAGACAATGCTCAATATCCGGCATTTAATCCTTACTTGGCGTTATATACCTGGAGAACAGGACAATCAATGTTTATGGAACCTGGATGGTATGTAAGGATTAAGAACATCAATTTAACTTACCGTTTTGATCCTGCCAAACATGGTTGGATGAGTAGAGCAAAACTAAATACCATGAGATTGTATGCTACTATGGACAATGTCTTGATGTTCCAAAAGTTTTCGGGCATTGATGCAGAACGAGTAGACAGTCAAGGGTATGATATGGCAGATGGGTATCCATTGCCAAAGAAATTTACTTTAGGTATTCAGTTTGATTTTTAATAGTTTCAATATGAAAGGAAAAATATTTATTAAATATATAACAGGAATCTGTTTGTTAGCAAGTACTAGCTTGACACAAACTTCTTGTGAAAAAGATTTGGCGAATGTATTGAAGAACGATACATATAGCAATGTTTATTGGAAGAACCAGTCCGATGTTGAGGGTGCAGTAAATGGTACTTATGCTTTGTTTAGAAAGGCGATGACCAACAACCAGGCATTTTTCATTTGGGGCGATATGCCTATCGGTAAATTGATTACCAATAACAACTCAAATCACAATGGGATTTACAACGGGAATTTTACTACACCATATCGTGAAGAAGGAGTTTCCAACTGGACAAACTGGTATAGAATTATTGATCTTGCCAATTTGATTATTGAGAAGACGCCGGAAATTCCGGATAGTCAGTTTGCTGATGGTCAGAAAAACTACCTATTGGGTCAAGGATATTATATGCGCGCGCTAAGTTATTTCTATATGACGAGAGTTTGGGGGGATTTGCCTTTGCAAACCGAGCCGACAGAGACAGCAGATGATGCGGAATATAAGACAACAACACCGAGTGAAAAAATCCTAGAACTGGTCATTAGTGACGCTCAAAAAGCATCATCTCTAATGGACTGGGAAACGGTAAATCAATCAGGAAGAAGAAAAGGAAATAAAGGGGCTGCTTTAGCTTTATTAGCTCATGCAAATGCATTTCAAAATGATTATGCACAAACTGTTTTATATGCAGATTCGGTAATTAGTCAATCAAGCTTATTTTCTCTTCAACCCGGTGGTTCTGTAAAAGATCTATTTAAAGATGCGACTGCAAAAGAGAACATTTTTGTATTGACAACTAAGGATGCTGAAAATGAATCTTCCGCAGACACTGGAAATCCGTTTACAAATAGCATCATGTTTATTACCTTAAGCAATTTACAGTATGTTGGCTTTCCTAATTCTCTTCCTCTATACTTTATTGATGGTAGTCGATTTAATAACCTATATACGGATGTTAATGATCAAAGAAGAGTTGATTTCTATTCAAAATTTGATACGGGGCCAGTTACAGATGACAATTCGGCAAATGTGGATCGAATATCACTTACTAAGTATGCGAACTTTGTTTATAAAAATGCGGCGACTTTTAGTGATGTACGAGCAGAAAGCAACCTCATCGTATTCCGATTAGCCGATATTATCTTGTTAAAAGCTGAAGCTTTAAATTACTTAAACAGAGATCTCGAAGCTAAAAATTTGGTAAATGTTATTAGAAAGCGTTCTTCAGCAAGCGAAATTAATCCAAATTTAGTTGGAACAGAATTGCTTACCGAGATTTTAAACGAAAGACAACGAGAATTAATTGGGGAAGGACATGCCTATTTCGATATCGTTCGTAATATTTGGAAACGAAAAAACACTTCAGATTTTAAGTTTAATGTTTCGAGTTTATTGAAGTGGAGTATTGGTGGAACCAATGCCAATGAAGATAGATTTTCCTTAAAAGGATATCGATTCCCTATCCATAATTCAATTTTAAATGCTAACAAAGACATTACTCAAATTCCTTACTGGATGGGTAAGTACTAAAATATTCATATCATGAAATTTCAAAAATTTATATTCTTTACACTGCCGGCAATTTTACTTTTGTTTTCCTCATGCCAGAAAGATACAATCGTAGATGGTGGAGTGAGTAATCCTCAAGTAAATATGACAACCTATGATTATTTAAAGTCACATCCACGCGGATTGTTTGATACTTTATTATTAATCATTGACAAAGGTCAAATGAAGGAAATAATTAATAGTAAAGGAACTTTTTTTGTCCCTACTGATTACAGCATCAAATCTTATTTGACTGTTCGTCAAGCTGAGGTCAGAAAAATAGATGAAAGAAAGGATTATACTTTAGATTCTTTGTTTAAATATTATTCGCCAACGATGCTAAAGGATTCCATGTCTGTTTATTTCTTTGCTCAAGATATTGAAAGAGAAAATTTGGATGCGAATGGAAAAGAGTTTTCAAGTAGCTTGAGTCCTTATAAATTCTTAATCACTCTTGAGGATCATAACAATGATGATTACAATGCAGGGGGAATCATCACCAATCGTCCGAAGTTTATGTTTTTTAATCGAATTATTGGTGAAAAAGATGTAATTATCGGGGGAGTTCGTAAAGACCCGAGCAATGATAATAGTAAAAATGATTTGCGAAATGTTCTTCAAACAACAGGAGTTATTTCTAATACAGGAATAATTCATGTGATAGAGAATTCACACACCTGGTTAAGAAGTATAAAATTTAATGTTAACTAAGTAAACAATGAAAATCATATATAAAATTTCGATACTAACTTTGATTCTTCTGACAACAATTATTGCGGGTTGTAAGAAGGTTGAGGTAGGATACCTAAGCGATAATATTCGTTATGGTTCCAACCCAGTAACCGTAGACCGAGGTGTGTTTAAAATTGTAACTGGTATTATCCCAGATAATTCTACTCCCCCTTTTAAAATCACCTTACTTGATGTAAGAAATAAGGAAACCGGGAAAACAGAAGAGTCCTTTTTTAAAGAGTCGGAAATTACGGTTTGGAAGGAGAAATATGACCCTACATCGGATACGACTTTGGCATTGATTGAGGCTAAGCGGAAAAAAGAACTGAGTTTACCGCTGAAGATTATTGAAAAAAGCGGTCAATTGATGTTTACTCAAGCAACAGAGAATGTACCTGTAGGTGAATACTTATTGGATATTGAAGTTCAAAATCCCAATGGAACCAAACAGTACACAGGTATTACCACGATAAAAGTGAATAGTCCAGTAATTTTTGAACATACTACTGCTCCTTATTTTATTTTAGTCGATCCTGCAAATGGAAATAGTATCCGTTACCCGCATGATGTTGATTGGTTCGATATGAGTAAACAGCAAAGTGCAAATATAAAATTTAATATTACAAGAGATCCGGGTGGACCTAATCAAGTGATATTGAAGGTTTATGACAAAAATGGTAATTTATTCCCTGGGAAAGCATTGGAAAGGAGACCAAGTGGAGATTCTTTCTTAAATACATTAGAGACATTTGCATACAAAACAACAGTTACGGATACTGCAGTAATTTATGATTATGCTCAGGCCCGTTTCCCGGATGTTTATTGGGATTCACAACCGAATAATATTTTGAGTTATTATAGAATTTACGACAAATGGATAGAATCTGCTGATTATGTAGATGGATGGAATCCACCTAATTCTATTACCTATAAAACAGATCCAAAATCTTATATTCTTCAGTTGAGATTCGGTTTGAAATTTAACTTACCTGGAACTTATGTTTGTGAAATGCATTTAACTGCGACAAAAAAACCTGGAGTAAAATAAAATTTTGAAGTCCTAAAACTTAAAGGCGACCTCTGGTAAAATAGATGTCGCCTTTTTATTTTGGTACAGAAAATACCTTCCCGTCCTTTGACAATGCTGCATATTTTCAACAATAATTTTCGGAATATCCAAGAGCATCACCTTTGACGATGTAGCAGTTTTCTTTCTGCGAACAATAATCCACTGGTTTCCGTCAACGGAATCTTGAATATTGCTGCTTTTAAGTCCTTTGATCTGAATAGGAAAGACCTATAAAGCAAAACGTTGATTTTTTGTCGTTTCCATACTCACAATTCTTAATGATAAAATTAAACTTATGTGAGCTACGGAACAATAGGAAAAACTATGCAGAAATCTGAAATACAGTATTTTAAAACAATTCTTTGTAATATTTAAAAGTAACGTTTTAGTAATCTTACTTTTGCCATACCTCACTCCCAAAAAATCACAAAACAGTTGTAAAGTCTTTATTTACAACCGTTTTGTCTGTTATTAATCTTTGATGTATTTTTATTGAGACTTTATTTTAAAAATCTTAAACAAAGAATTGACAACACTGAAATACAGAAGGTTAAGTCATATTCTGAATTTTTATTAATCGTTAGGAGTTCAATAGCCTTCTGATTAATTTCATTTTTTAAACTATTTGGTTACCTTGTATATCCCCCTCATTATAATTTTCGAAAAGATTATAATTATGACCTGTATAAATTAGATTGATGAAACTAACGAAAGAGAAAAATGAAAAAAATAGAACTACATTGGCAAATTTTAATTGGCATATTAATGGGGATTCTCATTGGATTCATCGGCACTCAATTTGAAGGTGGCATACAGTTCATTCTCGATTGGATCAAGCCATTTGGCACTATATTCATCAATCTTTTAAAGCTGATTGCAATTCCATTAATCATCGTTTCGCTAATTAAGGGAGTTTCAGATTTAAAAGATATCACACAGCTCTCAAGCCTTGGTCTACGTACCTTCAGTTTGTATATTTTAACGACGTTAATTGCCGTAAGCATTGGCCTGTTGTTGGTGAACCTAATTCAACCCGGAAATTTTATAGCAGAAAGTACCCGGGAACAGATGCTGCAATCCTTTGGTAGTGACGTACAAAGCAAGGTTGAGCTGGCGAACGTGACCAAAGAAAGCAGAGGGCCGCTGCAGATGCTCGTCGATATCGTGCCGGAGAATATTTTTTTATCCGCTTCCTCGAACAGCAACATGTTACAGATTATATTCTTTAGCCTGTTAACTGGAATAGCTATTCTGTCCCTGCCTTTGAACCGAATCAGAGCCTTCAAGGATGTGATGGATTCGGCCAACGATATCGTATTGAAAGTGGTCGATTTAATTATGCTGCTCGCACCATATGGGGTCTTTGCGCTGATCGCCGCACTGATTGCTGAATCTCCGTCTATCGATGTTTTTAAGGCTTTAGGTATGTATGCCTTTACCGTAATATTAGGCCTAATCATTTTGGTTTATGGAGTCTATTCCTTATTTATTTATTTTCTCGGCAAAATGAATATTATACGCTTTTTTAAAGCGATCTCTCCAGCACAGTTGCTGGGTTTTTCAACAAGTTCAAGCGCTGCTACATTACCCGTGACAATGGATTGTGCTAAAGATAACTTACATATTCGCAAAGATGTGTTGAGTTTTGTATTACCCATTGGAGCCACCATTAATATGGACGGAACCTGCCTTTACCAAGGTGTTGCGGCCATATTTATTGCACAGGTGATGGGTTATGATTTGACGACTGCCCAGCAATTGAGTGTCATAGCCACGGCAACATTGGCTTCAATCGGGGCTGCTGCTGTCCCAGGAGCTGGGATTCTGATGTTAGTAATTGTTCTGGAATCAATAGGGGTTAATCCTGCGGGAATTGCCTTAATATTCGCCATAGATAGACCCTTAGACATGTTACGAACCTCTGTGAATGTCACTGGGGACTTAATGGTAGCCTTAATCATGAATAGGTACAGCAAAACCCAAGTCCTTACCTTGCAGGATGAGTTAAAAAACGAGTTAGAATAGGCCAATTATTGCTGTCCGAAAGAGAATAAAAATATATATTTACTTAGAATTGCAAAACTGCTCAATTATCAGTTAAACATGAGAAATATCATCTTTTTTAGTCTGATCCTAATCAGTCTGAACACGCAGGCTCAACAATCCAAACCGAACATTGTCTTTATATTGGCCGATGACCTGGGCATTGGAGATATTGGGAGTTATGGCCAAACCAAAATCAGTACACCAAATTTAGATAAGCTTGCTAAATCAGGACTACGTTTCACGGATTTCTATTCAGGAACTTCAGTTTGCGCTCCCTCAAGATCCGCCTTATTAACTGGTCAACATACAGGGCATACCCATATTCGAGGCAATAAAGAAATTAAACCAGAAGGTCAAGAACCTTTATTGGATTCGATTCAAACCTTTGCAATGATTATGCAGCAGCAAGGATATCATACCGGCGCATTTGGGAAATGGGGTTTGGGAATGGTAGGAACAACGGGCGATCCAAATCATAAAGGTTTTGATGAATTCTTTGGCTACAACTGTCAACGTCAGTCCCACAGATACTATCCAACACACCTTTGGCACAATGATACACGAATTGAATTGACGGGAAACGACCTGGTTGATAAGAATGTATATGCACCAGAATTAATACAAGCAAAAACGCTTGAATTCATCGCTAAGAACAGCGACAAACCTTTTCTGTTATTTATTCCAACAGTACTTCCACATGCTGAACTGGCAGGGCCTGAAGATGAATTTTACAAAAAATATGAAGATGCCTTCCAGGAGAAAGCTCATCAGGGAAATGATTATGGTCCACAGGCAACTATAGCAGGATATGCTTCAGTTGAAAAGCCACGTGCAACCTTTGCCTCTATGGTAAGCCGGATGGATCATTACGTTGGCCAGGTGATGGATAAACTAGATGAATTGGGATTAACCGAAAACACCATTATTATTTTTAGTAGTGACAACGGCGCACATAAAGAGGGAGGTGCTGATCCCGATTTCTTTAACAGCACATCAGGATTCAAAGGATACAAGCGAGACCTATATGAAGGCGGGATCAGGACGCCCCTATTAATCAGTTGGAAAAACCACATTCCAGAAGGAGCTGTCAGCAATCATGTATCCGCTTTCTGGGATATTCTTCCAACTTTGGCCGAAATATCAGGAAGTAAAAGGCCCCTGAACACAGATGGCATTTCCTTTTTACCCACCCTTTTAAACAAAGGAAAACAAAAACAACATACCCAGCTCTATTGGGAGTTCCATGAAGACGGCGGTAAACAGGCTGTTCGCTACAAACAGTACAAACTTGTCAAACTGAATGTGAAAGAAGCAAAGAAAACACGCTATGAGCTTTACGATCTCAAGAAAGATCCACAAGAAAAACACCCTTTAAATAAGCCAAAACTGCTCAAAAAGATGCAAAAACTCATCGAGCTTGAACATCATGAAAGCGAACTGTTTCCATTAACAGCGGGCTAAATACGGTCAAAAAAAGACTGGATTAACGAATTTCAATAACAAAAGTAAAAACCAAATTCTGCTTTACTTGTTCTTGGATAAGACAAGGATAAAAACAAGTATGAGAGCAATTTGGACAGGAGCAATAGGATTTGGTTTGGTCAATATTCCCATTAAGATAATCAGTGCAACCAGTAGCAGTGCTCTTGATCTTGATATGCTAGACCGAAAGGATCATTCCAATATTAATTATAAACGTGTAAATCAAAGTACAGGTAAAGAAGTTAAGTGGGACGATATTGTAAAGGGATACTTGTTAGACGACAAATATGTGGTATTGGAAGACTCTGACTTCCAAGAAGCTAGTCCAGAAAAAAACAAAATGATCAATCTACATTCTTTTGTCAAAATCGAAGAAGTGGATAGTATTTTCTTTGACACGCCATACTACTTGGAACCAGCAAAAGGCGGCGAAAAAGCCTATCAATTACTGCTTAAAGCATTGGAAAAAAGTAAAACAGCTGGCTTAGGTTCCTTTGTTATGCGTAATCAGGAAAACTTAGCTTTAGTGAAACCTTTCGGAAACACACTAATCCTTAATAAAATCCGCTTTCAACAGGAAATTCGCAGTATAGAAGAACTGCATCTGCCAAGCAGCACAAAACTAAAGAAAGAAGAATTGGATATGGCCTTAGCACTGATCAAACAACATTCCAAATCATTTGATATTTCAAGTTATAAAAACGAATACAGTGCAGAACTGCTCAAAATAATAAAACAGAAAAGCAAAGGAAAACATACCTCAATCCGAAAAATCAAAGTAGAAAATACCAAATCAACCGATTTATTAGAAAAACTAAAAGCCAGTCTAGCCTAAAGTACTTTGAACTTAAAACCTGATGGAAAAGGAAGCGGATGCGTTCAATAATCGAATATAAATAGAAAACACGCAGCAGATTACGTATAGTATAAATACATTGCTAAGTAATATAGAGACCAGCCTACAAATGCAATAATCAAGATCCATACCCACCAAGGAATACTCTGGGGTGTTTCACTTCCTTCAATTAAAAAGTAATTTTGAGACCCTTTCCCATATGCATTTACCATAATGGGAACATGACCATCTACTACCGCCCCTACTTTTATACCCGAAACCTCTATTGCCGGACCGTTTCGAACTTCAAAAGGAATAATCCGAACCCCCTGTTTGCCTTGAGGATCTATACTCACGATACGTAAAACATGCGGACCATCCACTAATTTATTGGTATCAAGATCGAAGTTCACTGGAGCGTAAACCTCGGCCACAGGCACCGTTTCCTCATCTATGAAAATATAGATTTTACTCTTTTTATTCATAATCATCTCCTTTTAAAACCATTCTTTTAATATGATTAGCTTCCTTCTCGCCTGGTTTTATCAACCATTTCAGTGCAAAAAACAAGGTCAATAGAGAAATAATCACCATCACACCTACAATAAAATAATCCAAATTTCCACTGGGACCACTACCATGAACTGATCCCCAAAATACCTTAGGCTGGTTACGTTCGCAAACTGGACAAGCCAAAAGCTGACTGATCAGAACTAGTGAAAATACACCGCTAAAAATGGTTCTTTTAATCATGCTATTTAATTTGACTTTGGATGGAATCCATTATTTTTTTTATTTGCTCAGGACTAACCTGGCTCCCCGAATTTCCCCAACTGCTTCTCTCAAAATTAATAATTGCCGCTACCTGCTTTTCGTTTAAAGCTGCACTACTTCCCACAGCCGACATCACTCCAAATTCAGGCCGACTGTCATAACCATTCATAATGATATCTACGTATAGGCGCAAATCCTCCGAGGCGACAATTGCGCTCCCCTTTAAAGGTGGAAAAGCACCGGGTAATCCATTACCGTCGGCTTGATGACAAGCCTGACAATGGGTTTGATACAATACTTCTCCATCGACCTTTTCGGATGCATTATCAGCGGTTTCCGAATTCACTAGGTCTTGCTTCTGCTGATACAGAAACTTAGGAGCAGGAGTGCTTTCAGGTAATTCAGTTTGCTTTAATGAATTCAGATAGGCGAGCAAATGCAGGACCTGATCAGAGGCAACCACCTTGCGATTACCTGCTGGCTTGTATTGATCAGGAATATTTACTTCCACATCTCCTTGATCAAGTTTCTTTTTATAATGGAACAAATAAGGGTAGCTGGGCATGATGGATTCTTTTACGACTATACGAGGATTGTATAGGTGTAACAAATTCCAATCTTTACTCGGTTGCCGATTCCCCACATCCGTTAAATCTGGCCCCGTCCGCTCTGTCCCCATTAAAGTGGCCGTATTGCGCCAAAAATCAGTCCTAACCTCAGAGGCGTAATCCGAGGCAAGGCTTGGCCTTGATCCCCAGAGTCGATCCATTTCTATGTTGCGGACTTGTTGAGTATGACAAGCGACACAACCATTTGCGATGTAAACGGCCTTTCCTTTTACGGCTTCAGGAGATAGAGGAAGCTCACCTGGCAAGGGGGCATTTTGGGCTTGATTATGTAGAGCAGGTATTATCGCTACAAAGATGGTTAATACCAAAAAGAAAATCCCTGCTGTTAAAAATAGCTTCTTGTGGTTATCAAAAAAATCCATGTCAAATCTTTTATTTATTGTCTTGTGGAATAACTTCCTCTTTCGTTTCTAAAACATTAATAATGGCCTGGGGTAAGTCAACAACTTTGTTGATAGAAATCATCTTATACATGTTGTATGCAAAAAACAAATGAGACAACCACATCAAACTACCACCAATCGCCCGCCATAACCAATAAGGGGCCATCAAAACGACGCCGTCAATAAAAGGTTTTCCTTGCATCCACAACATCCCCTTCAAGGTGCTGCCATACATTAACGGAACGGTGTAAAAAAGCATTCCAATTAAGGCCAGCCAAAAATGGGCGCCAATGGTAATTTGTGGAGCCTCTTGATTAGTCAATCGAGGCATTAGGGCGTAAATACAAGCCCAAAGAAAAAAACAAATGATGCCGTACATCGTCAAATGCGAGTGCGCTACAGTGAAATCCGTAAAGTGCCATACCAGATTAGTCGATCTGAAAGCCTCAGCCGTACCTTGCATTGATCCTGTAAAATAAAATAAGATACCAACCAGAAAGAAAGGTAAGGTATAACTATCCCGTAGCTTAAACCATGCCCCTTTAAATGTCATCAGGAAATTGGTCGTCCCGGCAATAACCGGTATTGCCATTCCGGCGCTGCCGACAATCGCAATTGTTTGCAACCACCATGCAATCGAACTAAAAACAAAGTGGTGACTTCCTATAAGTGTGTAGAATAAAATCTGAGTCCAAAAAGCCAGAACACCCAAACTATAGGAATAAATTGGTTTATTAAGTTGTTGGGGAAGAAAATAATACACCAAACCCAGGGTAAATAGCATAAACCACATACCTACCCCTTGGTGCATGTAATACCCTTGCACTATGGTTTCCCCCAAACCATTTTGCCAAAAAGGCAAATATGCAACAAGGGCAATAATGATGGTAAAAATAATTGCTGATAGGATATACCAATTGGAAATATAAATTTCTCTTGTTGTGCGAGCGCTTATCGTTTTATAAAAATTGACACACGTTAATACCAAGGCAACTGCAAATAAGAGCATAATTGGCCAAAGGTATTCACGATATTCTCCGCCTCCGTTATTAAAACCAGCCATCAGTGATACGGTACCTATTAGCACTGCCGTATTCATCAGATGCATTGAAATCCAAGCAGATTTTAGGCTATATATTTTCGCATTACTTACTCTTGGGACAACATAATAGGCCAATCCAATCATCGCCATAGATGCCCATCCCCAAAAAACTGCATTCGTGTGAACGGGTCTTAAACGCCCAAAACTCAACCAACTCAAGGATTCAATTTCAGGAGCCACAAATTTAACACCTAAGTACTCACCAATTGTAGTTCCAAAAAGCAACCAAAATGTCGCGCTAAGCAAATACCAGATAATTAATTTTGATAATTCAGGGTCGATTTTTGGGCGTATGGTAGCTTTTTTCTTGGCTGATACGATAGCCGTCTTCACTAGAGGATCAATCCGCAATATCCCGCGAGAATCCTTTGCCTGTTCTACTCCCCAAAGGAGATTTTGATCAAGTTGATAACTTTCAGTGGCTAGCCGAGAGACCAAACTTTCGGATAATTCTTCGCTCTGAGAAGTTTCAATGTATTCGGCAACCTGCTTTGCTTGCGATAATTTATTTTGCTTGTCTAAACTGCTAAATCTCTTTGAGATTTTTACAAATAATAAAACCAGAACGGTTAAGACCGTGATAAGCAGCAAAATTAAGGTGATGATAATTCCTGATTGGCTCCATAAATTTTCACGTGTAATCGTATTTTGATCCTGGCCGAGACTCTCCGAAGGGAGCAGTACACTCAGCGTCCCAATCAAAGGCAAAAAAAATAGTTGAATTTTAGAACCACTCTTCTTTTTTAATTCAATGACTCGTTGAATCTGCGCTTTGTTAAATCTATTGATATAATGCTTAATGGTCTTTTCATTGACCTCTCCTCTGGGCTCAATTAAAGAGTTAGTTTTTTGTTTAGTCTTATCCCAAAAGATTAAAATGGTCAACAGTAGGATCAGAAATAACACAAAAAAAATCCACCAAAGCATGGAATCCAACGTAATGGAATAAGCATATGGGGTACTACGCTCAGCAAAAGCCTTTGTACTCGCTAAGCCCATAAATAAAAAGCAGAAAATTATATTTTTCATTATACCCATTTTTAAAAATTTATTTAACACTAAAAGTACTGCTATCCCAAACAGCCAAATCCCAGCGAAAGAATAGGTCTACTCTATCTTTATTTATCTGTGTATTGATGGCTTTATCCCCATTAGAAGCAAAGGTAGAAACTTTGAAGCAAATAAAAGACAAAAATATCTTTTATTTGTTTCAAGCGAATTTGATTGCGTAATTTCTACATGTATGGCGTATCCCTTTGATACGCTAAGGCAACTCGTTAACCTCTCCTTGAGTAAAAAAGGCATAAAAAAACCCATCTGTTATTCAACAAATGGGTTTTAGAAATCTTATTGTTACTGGTCTAAAATTCCTTTTCGCCAAATTCACTTTTAGGTAGCTTAACTAGCTGATTTAGTTTTTGAAGATTTACTTTTAAATTGATGAGTAAAACATTTTTTTCATAAACGTAATTCGTCATTGTATAAAAGTCATTAGAAAAAGTTGTGATTCGCTGTTCATTAACACCCCAATCTCCCAGTTCAATATTTTGCCATTGCAATTGGGCAACCAAAGCTCCTTTTAAAAAGGATTTACTTAAATTCAGGTGCGGGGTAATAAATCTTGAATCAAACCCCTGTACTGTTGGTCTTTGGGAGATATAATTCATCTGTAATCCTAAGCTCCAGTCTTTTGGCATATTTGCCTGCAATCCAGAATTCAAGGAATAAATCCAATCTTGATTGGTACGGGTTTCTTGATAATCTAACACTTGGCCAGATATCTTATAATTATAAACATTAAGGCCAATATTCAACTGCAACCAACGTTGCAATTTAGCGTCCAACCCAGCCTCCAGGCCCCATCGATCCGCATAATCTGCGTTCGTGAACACACGGTGAAGAATCGTATCGGCATACACTGAATTCACCCGTTGAATCGGGTTTTTTGTATGCTGATAATACGCGTTGAAAAATAGGCTCGAGTTGTTGAACTTTTTGACCAAGCCGGTTTCCACATTGCTGGTAAATTCAGGCAATAATTCAGGATCTCCTTGTTCTAAAGTTTCCGAATGCTCGCGTTCAGGTATGGGATTTAATTCAAAGTTGTTGTTCCGTTGAACCCGCCGCGCAGCAGAGAATTTCCATGACCAATCATCAGCAAAATCATGCATAATATTCAGGGAAGGATATAATTGATGAATTGCGTATGGAAATTCCTCATTGGTATTCAAGAGTAAAAGATCGCGCTGGTAGTATTCATACCGTAGACCCAGGGAAAGGGAAGTTTTGCTAAACTTTTTGTCGTACTGGGAGAAAAATGCATGAACAACATTTTGTGCCGTAAGCTTTCCTGTAAATTCGGGGACCAATACCGCATCATTTTCCCCTGTATTAGATGCAAAGTAGTCAAAATTCCCCTTTTGTTTATCCTGACGTAACTGGTATCCACTTTTAATCTCATCGTTTCCAAGCTTCCAAGAATGCTGCACTGAGAGTCGTAAACCTCTCAACGGGTTTTCGTACACATTCTTTGACCATTGCATCGTATCCAGGCTATTTTCAATATTGGTATTCAGGGTAGAACCATGAATATTCGCATACTCATAAATTGCTCCTATTTGCAAACTATGATTGGCATTCATCTTATACTGATACGAAAGATCCATTAAATAGAACTCGCCTTGTTTATTTTGAAGATTAGGATTATAATAATTTACGCTCGAGAGTTCGTTCCCTGTTGAGGGTTGAATGGTTCGGTTCGTATAATGGATAGCCGCTAATCTGTCTTGAAATCTTTTAGAAGCAAGAAGGCCTACATTAAAAGAATGTTTTTTCGATAGTTCATAAGAGCCGTTAAGTCTTACACCATAATTGTATTTATCAAAACTCCGTTCCCCGGCTGATGGAAAGAAGGTTTGCCTGTCACTGATAATGGTATGCACATCGCCTTCTCTAAATCCAGCGTTATCATTTCTCAAAAAATTAGCTGAACCACTCAGTTCTAATCGATTCTTTTTGTATTGAAAAGATAAGTCAGCTCCATACCGTTGTTGTTTTTCCAGGTTGTCATAATCTTCTACGCTTGGTAATCCACCCTGAAGGTTTAACAACCAAAAAAAACCATTATTCACATTCGTTTTTGTTTTTAGATTTATAATACCAGCTTTCCCATCTGGATCATATTGTGCAGAGGGACTGGTAATATATTCCACTTGGGTGACATCATTCGCTGCTATTTGACTTAAAATGGTATGCGGGTCAAGCAAAGAAGGTTTGCCGTTGACCAATACAAGTACTCCGGAATTTCCGCGAATGCTGATTGTGCCATTTCCATCTACCGAGGCAGCTGGTAGATTTTTGATGATGTCTAAGGCAGATCCACCGACAGCATTTTTATATTGACTGCTTTGATACACTTGTCGATCACTGGTATGTTTTTGAGCACTTGCAGCACCGGTTACAGTAATGCTTTTCAATTGATTGTTTGAAGAGGATAACACAATATCCCCGAGATTAACGGTCCCCTTAGGTTCGAGCTTAAATGCTTTGCGTTTTTGATCGTAGCCGATGAATTTAATGGACACGGTATAATTTCCGGATTTTAAATCCGAAAAAAGAAACGTACCTGTGCTATCGGTCATCATGCCCTGAACGACTTGGTTGTTGGCATCAAAGACGCCAATGCTGGCATAGGCAACGGGTACATTAGATATAGAGTCTAGGACTCTACCGGAGAGTTTAGCTTCTTGAGCGTGCAGGGAGGTAACCCACAAGAAAAATAAGGGTAAAAGAATGTATTTATTCACTGGTATCTGTATTTTTAGCTACAATAATAAGTAATTAAACGGGAATAAGATATCTAAAGGGTATTATTAAATTATGAATAAGGCGACTAAATAAATTCTAATCACCATGACACCAAGTTTCTATCAAAATGAAGACTAATCTTGGAGCCTACATCTTTCTCTGAGGAAACTTCAATACGAATCTGAAGGAAATCAGCAATACTCTTCACGATAGACAGACCCAAACCTTGACCCTTATTAAATTTAGAATGAAAACGTTCAAAAAGCTTTTGTTTTTCGAGCGGACTCATGCCGATACCATTATCTTCAATATCAATGTGAAAGGCATCATTCAAAATTTTTGCCGATACTTTAATATAACCCCCATGCCGATTGTACCGAATGGCGTTATTGAGAAGATTAGAAAAAAGCTGAAAAAGAAGAAGGCTGTGTTGATTTTTAATTTCAAGGCTCGCAGGCAAATCGACATACAACTGAATCTCCTTCTCTTCCATTATTGGATTAAGCTCCTGGACAACCTCGTCCAAAAGCTCGGCAACCTTGACCACCTCTTTGCGTTGATACTGTCCACTATCCACCCGAGCCAAAAACAATAAGGTTTTAACCAAGCCATTCAGACGTTCTAAAGTATTCAACAAGGAAAAGAGCTTCTCTTGGTTGCTTTCCTCAGTAGATTCCTCACTTAACATGTTTTCGATTCTGCCCCGAAGAATACTAATCGGTGTTAGCAGTTCATGGGATGCATTCGCTGTAAATTCCTTCTCTCGAAGATAGGCCTTAGTTGCCCTATCCATTAACTCGCATAATTTCTTATCCAGCAATTCAAAGTCCGTGGTGGTCGTTTTAATGGGTGAAAATTTCGATTTAAAAGGAAAACTCTGTTCTGTAAGTCTCAGGCGTATGATTTTCTGTAAAGGATACAATAAATAACGTCCGTAGAAATAATCAATTGAAACTGTTATTAAAAACAAGATAATTAGAATACCCAAGGCGACCTGTTGCAATAGATCAGCATACATTATAATGCTATTCTGAGAGCGTCCGATTTCCAAAAGATAAACTTGATCATTAGCCATAAAATACCGATTAAGAATCCGGTAATCAATGGTATCCGTATCTACAACACGTTGAGCAATACTGATATCGGCAGGTTTTAGCAGACTACTATCATTTTTTACAGTCTGTATAGCGATATAGTCCTCCTTAAGCATCGTGTAACTGCCGTAATTCTTTTCGCCTTGAAGGTAGTGTTCTAAACCGTTAACGCGAATATTTTCGAAAACCTCATTTTGCTGTTTATGTAAAAACTTATCAATTGAAAGCTGGGCAAACCAATTGAATAAAAACGGTAATACCAGTAAGAATAACCCAAATATTAATAATTTGGAAACAGTAAAATAGAGGGTAAGTTTGGTGTTGAGTTTCATGGTAAACAGGCTTTATAGCCAATACCCCTTACCGATTGTAACCAATCCACGGAAGCAAAGACGGCCAGTTTTTTACGTATGTTCTTAATGTGTACATCAATATAATTCGAATCGCTACTGGGAAAGCTTAAATCACCCCAGACGTGCTCATAGAGTTGAGAACGACTCAGTGGACGATTTTTATTCAACAATAAATAACTTAAAATATCAAATTCCTTTTTATATAAAACAATTTCCTGATCTCGGTATTGAATACGTCGCCCCTGAATATCTACCTGAAATTCCCCAACCTGCAAAATCAGATCCTTAGAGCCATAAACTCTCCGTTTAATCGCCTGTAAACGCACAAATAACTCAGCAAGCGAAAAGGGCTTGGACAAATAATCATCTGCACCATCTTGGAGTCCTTTAATGCGGTCCTCGAGCTCCCCACGAGCCGAAGCAATGATGATAAAAGTTTCTAGATGATCATTTTTTAAAATTTTGATCAGTTGCATTCCATCTCCATCGGGTAAGCCTAGGTCCAATACAACTGCATCAAAATGGCGTTCAGAAAGAATTTGCGTTGCCTCACCAACACTAGTCACGGTTGAACATTCGTATTGCTTATTTTCAAGAAAGTCCGTTATTTCTTTAGCCAGTTCGATTTCATCTTCTACGATCAGTACTTTCATTCGCGCGTTTAAATGGTATTCTAAAATTGATAAAAATATCCAACACTAAAAAACGAGGAAGAACGGTTTTCAGATTCTACATCTTTATGCAATTGAGAGAACTGGTAGGAAGCCATCAAGGCGCTTTGTTTATATTGCCAAATCAAGGGCAGTTGAAAATTATAAGAAAGCATCTTGAAATCGGTAGATTCAACAGTTATTTCTTCATAAGTAGGCTCTTGTTGGCCTATTGGTAGATCTTTACCTAAAAAATCAGGAAGATTACCCCTACGCTTTTCCTCTTCCAGATAGGTTGTATAAAACCTTTGTGAGCCTGCACTAAGGGTGATGGTTGGTTTGATATACAACAAATCCTGATCCGCGAATGCATGTAATGGAATTGTTTTGCTATTGCTCAAACTAACAAAAAAGTCACTCTCTTTACCAAAATTATAATCCGTTGTCAGATCTGTTTGAAACCAATGACTCACGCCTAATTCTGCCGATAGACTATTGGGATTAGAGGCCTGTAAGAGCGGAGAATCCTGACTATAAAAACTACGAGTATAACCAAAGTTAAAGGAAACTTTTTTACCCATTGCAAATTCAAAACCTGTCCCCAAATGCATTTCAGAAGGAAAGTTTCCTTCGCTCAGTAATTGATAACCACCGGCCGAAGCATACCAACCGAATCCAGTACGCATGGTTAGGTCGGAATACAGAAATGGCAGTTTTTTTTGAGCAGTCTGACCATAATAATTAGCATTTGTACTCATTAGTGTAGACCAGGTAAAAATCGTTGGTTTTTTGAGGGTGCTATCTTGATTTTGTGCAAACGCGATCACACAAACAAATAGTTGAGCTATAGTCAATGCTGTAGCAAGAATGAGTTTCTGTTTTAACATGCTATTACCTTATAGTTTGATATTGATTTTGGTTTTGATCTTCGGGTTTACTTTGGTTTTGATTTTTGGATTCACCTTGGTTTGAACCTTCGTTTTCACCTTTACCTCTGGATCGACGCCTTTGATTTTAGTGATCGAGCGCGGTACTTCTTGATTTCGGGCTTTGGGAACCTTTAAGACAACTTCTTTTACAGCTTGATTGTCTTTTTTTTGAGGTTTATTTTTAACCGATTCCGCATTTTCTTTCTGGGAACCTTGAATAACGGTATCAATTTGAAAATTATTTACAGGCTCCAAAGAAACCTGAACCCCAGAGATAGGAGCTGCTAACCCTAAGCTCAAATGGAGCGAAAAGAACAGCAAAACAAGTATAATATATCTAATAAGCATGATTCAATTCTTAATACCTTGGCTTAATTTTGCTATATATTAAAAGCAAAATAAATTGAAGGGGATTTCCCCCTCCAATTTACACATTTATTGTATTATTTATTAAGTAGTATTTATGAAGCTCTTTTAAGAGGTCTTATTTCAGGTTCACACCTGTTCGAATTTTAGTTCTAACTTTTACCGGTTTAACATCCACGTTGGTCTTCGTCTGAACCCGTGTATTTACTTTCGGTGCGGCATGAACAGCTGCTTTAGTGGCAACATCTACACTTTGAACGGCGCGGTTTGCTGTTGATTGCATTTGACCCACTGAGGAGGCAACATCACTTACCACTGCTCCCTTTACTTCTCCCTGAACCGTTGAACCTGCAACTTCGCTAACAATTGCACCGTGATTTTCAACTGAGGTTTCATTCCCGGTAGTCGCTGGCTCTTCCGCATTAGGCTCGTTCCCAATGACTTCCTTAACCGGCTTTGCTAATTCGCTAATTTGCTCTCCTTTTGCTTGCGTTTGAATGGAATGAGCGACTTCACTCACCATAGCACCATGTGTTTGGCTAGAGACTTCATTGCCTGTAGTCACCCCTACTGCTTTTGTTCCTTCACTCACCGTTTCTATTGTACTAGCTTGTTCAGCTTTTGCATTTTTTTTCACTTCAGCCTTTGCCTTATTGTCTACAGATGATTCGGTTTTCGCCTTTTCCGCTTTTACCTCCAAGGTCGATTTTGTAGAATTATTCGTCGTTGTTTTCGTTTCTTGAGCCATCGTTGCTGTTCCTAACAGCAAGGCCAATGACATTAATCCAATATTCTTCATTTTCTTGAATTTTGATTAATCGAATTTAGATGAGGATTATGAAAAAAAAATGAAAAATGATTTTTTTAAGAAAATTTTAACAAAAAATTTAGAAAATAGCTTGCCAAAGCTAAACAAGACGAGGTAGACTCAAGGGACAATTTCTCTAAAGCCGCACTTTTAATTTATTTTTAGGGAACCCTCAGAAAAATTCTATGCCCATTTGAGCCGATGAATCTATTCTTAGTACAAAAATCTTGCTCTGCACGTAACACAAAAAAAGCCCAGCAGATGAACTCATCTAACACGAATGAGAAAAAAGGCAAAAAAAAAATGTAGTAATAAACATTGCTGTCTATTACTACATTTGTGACATATCGAAATATCGAATGTTGGAAAGCTAATTATCTAGCTACGCGAACGTTAATTGCGTTGATTCCTTTTTTTCCTTGCTCTACGTCAAAAGTTACATTATCGTTTTCACGAATCTCATGTACTAATCCTGATGAATGTACAAAAACGTCTTGTCCACCGTCAGCTGGTGTAATAAATCCGAAACCCTTGGTTACGTTAAAGAATTTTACTGTTCCTTGTTGCATTGTATTATTGTATTTATTGATAAATTAATTATTTCTTATGTTTAAGCAATGGCCAATTCAAAGCCAATTAACTTTTGTATACTACGTAGGCCTGCTTTTTCTTCTTCACTACAAAATGATAAAGCCACACCGCCTTTTCCTGCTCTACCGGTACGACCTATACGGTGTACATAGGTTTCAGAGTCCATCGGCAAATCATAGTTTATCACGTGGGGTAGATCTTGAATATCAATCCCTCTTGCCGCGATATCCGTTGCGATCAAAACTTGAATATATCCATTTTTAAAATCACTTAATGCTTTTTGTCTAGCATTCTGAGATTTATTCCCATGTATACAAGCGGTTTTTAACCCAAATTTCAGTAGCTGCTTCACTAAACGGTCTGCTCCATGTTTGGTCCGGGTGAACACCAATGTTTGCTTCATACCCAAATCACGGTACAATTTATAAAACAATTGCGTCTTTTCCTTCCTTTCAATAAAATAAACTGATTGATTCACAGTTTTTGCCGCAGAAGATACCGGAGAAACACTAACCTCAGTAGGATTACGGAGAATAGTATTGGCAAATTTACGTATTGCTGTAGGCATCGTTGCGGAGAAAAATAAGGTTTGTCTTTGTGATGGGATATGATTGATAATTTTCTTAATATCGTTAATAAAACCCATATCTAACATGTTATCAGCCTCATCTAGAACTAAAAACTCAATTTGAGAAAGATTAATTAGTTTCTGATTTAATAGGTCTAACAATCTACCAGGAGTAGCAATTACGATGTCAACTCCACTTTTTATTTGTGAAACCTGACGTTGTTGAGAAACGCCACCAAAAATGACAACTTGTTTTAAACCCAAGTATTTATCATATTGTTCAAAATTTTGAAAAATTTGAAGGGCAAGTTCCCTGGTCGGCGCTAATACTAGAGCTCTAGGTTGGTTTTTAACTTTGGCTGTTTTGGCAGATAAAGTTTGTAAAATTGGAATTGCGAAAGCGGCTGTTTTTCCTGTTCCAGTCTGTGCGCATCCGATAATATCTTTTCCCGATAAAACCACGGGAATGGATTGTTTTTGTATTTCTGTGGCATTGGTGTATCCTATTTCGGATACGGCCTTTAATATAGGAGTTATTAGTCCTAAATTTTCAAATGTCATTATTAAATTCTTAAAGCACCCAATTCTCTTTCATCTGAAAAGCACTGATGGGGCTATGTTTATTAAACCTCATAAAATGCGACGAGCGCATTAATGAGCTTGAATTTGTTAACAAGTAAGGTGTTGTCTTAAGAAGATGCTTGACTAAAATCAAGATCTGTTTGGTACTGCACAAAGTATGATAACAAAAATATTTGGCAGCTGTAGAAGCGATAAGTACAACCGAAACTCGACGTGTTCAGTAGTAGAAATTGCAAAGGCAGAGCCCTATTATACCTCAAAGGTAAGTGTAATTAATTGTAATTGAAAGTATTTTCTAATTTATTATACATTCTTATTGCATGAATGTGAAGTAGTTACAAAAAAAGAACTACCTAGACATCGTTTGAATCACCTTCACATGCGATCTCATGGCTTGCCAGAACGAACGGAATTCGACATATTTCACATTGAATTCCTGACATGTTTCACGAACTATAGCATTAAGTGCTGGATAATGAACATGACTAATCTTTGGAAACAGGTGATGTTCGACTTGAAAATTCAAACCACCAAGTAACCAAGTCAACACTGGATTTTTAGTTGCAAAGTTTGCCGTGGTATTTAATTGATGAATCATCCATTCTTCCTCAATTTTCACAGTATCCCCAGGATTGAAATCTGTACCCGAAACGACATGAGCCAGCTGAAAAACAATAGCGAGAAACAATCCACAAACCACTCCAGAAATCAATAAACCGATTAATGTAGGAATCCAGCCAACAACCAAAACAGGGATCACCAAGAAAAGAACAAAATGAATAATTTTACTCACCCAAAAAATTACTTTTTCTCTCACTGGAAAGTAAAACACAGCGGAGGTCTTCCCTAATCGTTGTCTAAAATATTTCTCATAATCTTGAAAGAAAATCCAAGCTAAATATGAAATACCATATAGACCTATAAAATAGAACTTTTGGTACTTATGATGTTTCTTGAGTTGTTGATCATCGTGGATACGCATGAATTTAATTTCAATATCGTGATCCTCTCCCTCTATGTTGGTGTACGTGTGGTGGGCGATATTATGTTTAAGCTTCCAAAAATAGATATTACCTCCTAGTAAATTTAAGCTGTATGACATTACGTTATTCAGATTTTTATTTCTGGAGAAGCTATTATGGCCAGCATCATGCATTATATTAAATCCGATAGCGGCAAGATTTATTCCAAAGATGATACACAATACGACACTTATTGCCCAATGCGGCTGCACAAACACTAATGTGAGGTACAGCGAAGCAAATAAAAACAAGAGAATGATTGCTTTTAGAAAAATCCTTCTGTTTCCAGTTTTATCAATGGAAGTATTCTTAAAATAATCGTTCGTTTTAAGTTTTAAGGTTTTTGAGAACAATGTGTTTACATTGTTGAATTTGATAGATGATTTCATTGGATGATATAAGCGGTATCCTTTATAAAAATGCATCTTTAAAGTATACCTTAGTTTTAACGCAGTAAATGTACAGTTAAATATTCATCATTTTTATCAGCCTGCGTTAAATAACTGTTAAAACATAAAAATTGATTAAAATTTAACATTTAGATAATTAATATTATTTAAAAATCAAGCAATTTTTTTAAATAAGAAATAGCACACCTGATTCCCTGGTCCATCTCTAAGCTTCCCTTTGTACCAAAAGTTATAACACACTATTTTTATAGAGGCAAACCACATCTGATTGCTATGGGGCCATATTAAAATGTATCGACCACCGAAGTTAAAAATGCCAGTTCATCGTCTGTTAAAATCAAATCCATTGCCTTTGCATTCTGCACAGATTGTTCAGGATTTCGAGCTCCGGCAAGCGCCGTCGTAATTCCAGCTCGAGAAACTGTCCAGCGTAACACCAGCTGACTTAGACTCACCCCCTTATCATCTGCTAAAGGTTTAAAGCGTGCCAGCATAGCATTCGTTTTGCGTATAAAATCAGCTTGAAAATGAGCAAGGTTTGCGCGGTGATCGCCCTGTTGAAAAGTATATTCTTCACTTATTTTCCCCGTTAACAACCCCCGTTCTAAAGGACTATAGGCTAGAATACCTTGATTGTTTTTGATACAATGTGGAATTGTTTCTTCCTCCACTGCTCGATTGACCATACTAAAAGGAATTTGATTTGAGACAATCGGTATTACACTTGAGGCCTTTTGAATTAATTCAGCCGAGTAATTGCACACCCCAGCATAACGCACCTTACCTTGTTCGATTAATCGTCCCACGGCTTCAAAAGTTTCCTCGATCGGCGTCGTTGAATCTGGCCAGTGAATTTGGTATAAATCAATATAATCCGTCCCTAGACGTTTTAAACTTTGCTCACATTCATAAATCACGCTATCTTTTGCTGCATATTTATACACATCAATAGCTTCACCATTATTCATTTGACTGTGAAAAGCAAAATCACCCTGAGAAACATCCCAACGCATGCCAAATTTGGTTAAAAGTTGAACTTTGTCCCTAGGAATATCTTTGATTGCCTCTGCTACAATCTCCTCGCTGGTTCCTTGCCCATAGATAGGAGCCGTATCAATAGAGCTAACTCCCAAGTCATAAGCTGCTTGGATCGCTTGAACTGCATCCTTTCGATTTGTCGACCCCCACATCCAACCGCCTGCTGCCCATGCACCAAACGTAATTACCGATAAACTTAAATCTGTGTTTTGTAATACTCTATATTCCATTGATCAGTGTTTAAAATCTTCCTTTTATGAAGGAACGCAAAATGTTTTAATTTGTTTTGTGAAAATAAAAACCCATTGCCTCACCTCCTTAACTCTAGCGCAGCAAGAGCTTTTCAGGAAATCTAAAATACAGAAAAAGCCGTTCAAAATGAACGGCTTTCCTGATATATTTAATGAACTTAGCGATGATGATTACATCATTCCGCCCATGCCACCACCCATTGGAGGAGCACCAGCGCCGCCAGCGTTATCTTCTGGTTCATCAGCCAATACACATTCTGTAGTCAATAACATTGAGGCAACAGACGCTGCATTTTCTAAAGCAACACGAGAAACTTTAGTTGGATCAATTACACCTGCACCAATTAAATTTTCAAATTTATCGGTACGCGCATTGTAACCGTAATCAGCTGATCCTTCTTTCACTTTCTGTACAATTACTGCACCTTCGATACCTGCATTAGAACAGATTTGGCGTAAAGGTTCTTCGATAGCACGTTTAATGATATCGATACCGATTTGCTCGTCTTCATTATCTCCCTTAAGAGAAACTAAAGCTTCAGCCGAACGGATAAAAGCAACACCACCACCAGCTACGATACCTTCTTCTACAGCTGCACGAGTTGCATGAAGTGCATCGTCAACACGGTCTTTCTTTTCTTTCATTTCCACTTCTGTTGTTGCGCCAACATACAATACAGCAACACCACCAGAAAGCTTAGCTAAACGTTCTTGTAATTTTTCTCTATCGTAATCAGAAGTAGTTGTTTCAATTTGAGAACGAATCTGAGCAACACGACCTTGAATATCTTCAACAACACCAGATCCATTGATAATCGTTGTGTTGTCTTTATCGATAAGTACTTTTTCAGCTTGACCTAAGTAAGAAAGTTCAGCATTTTCTAATTTGAATCCTCTTTCTTCAGAAATTACGGTACCGCCAGTTAAGATGGCAATATCTTCCAACATCGCTTTACGACGGTCACCAAAACCTGGAGCTTTAACAGCAGCAACTTTCAGCGAACCGCGGATTTTGTTAACCACTAAAGTCGCTAATGCTTCTCCGTCAAGATCTTCAGCAATGATTAATAATGGTTTTCCAGTTTGCACTTGTTTTTCCAAGATTGGTAACAACTCTTTCATGTTACTGATCTTTTTATCATAGATTAAAATGAAAGGATTTTCTAGTTCCGCTTCCATTTTATCAGAGTTGGTTACAAAATAAGGAGAAAGGTAACCACGGTCAAACTGCATACCTTCTACAGTTCTAACTTCGGTTTCAGTTCCTTTGGCTTCCTCAACAGTAATAACACCGTCATTACCAACTTTTTCCATTGCTTGTGCAATTAGGGAACCAATCACCTCGTCATTATTCGCTGAGATAGAGGCAACTTGTTTGATTTTGTTGATATCCGCACCTACAACTTGTGATTGTGACTTAAGGTTGGCAACAATTGCCGAAACTGCTTTATCAATACCACGTTTCAAATCCATTGGGTTAGCGCCAGCAGCTACAGACTTAATACCTGGAGCAACGATTGCCTGTGCCAATACGGTTGCAGTTGTTGTACCATCACCTGCTTGATCAGCAGTTTTAGAGGCTACTTCTTTCACCATTTGAGCACCCATATTTTCCAAAGGATCTTTTAAATCGATCTCTTTAGCAACAGTTACACCATCTTTGGTGATTACTGGGGAACCAAATTTTTTCTCAATAATAACGTTACGTCCTTTAGGACCTAAGGTTACCTTTACAGCGTTTGCAAGAGTATCAACTCCTTTTTTCAGCGCATCGCGAGCTTCTACGTTATATTTTACTTGTTTTGACATGTTATGTTAAATTGACTATTTCAACTCCTAATCATTACATTCAGTAATGAACAATGAGCTTAATTTAAGATTGTGGTTATTTTCTAATAATCGATTAAAGGACCGCGTAAATATCAGCCTCACGCATAATTAAATACTCTTTTCCTTCATAGGTAAGTTCTGTACCAGCGTATTTTCCGTATAAAATTTTATCACCAACTTGAACAGTAAGTGGTTCTTCAGGTTTACCAGAACCTACAGCTACGATTGTTCCTTGAGATGGTTTTTCTTTAGCCGTATCAGGGATATAAATTCCGGATGCTGTTTTTTCTTCTGCTGGAGCAGGCTCAACTACTACTCTGTCTCCGATAGGTTTAATATTTAAAGCCATAATTGTATAACTATTTAAATTGTTTTTTATAACGTTTAATTAAACTATCAACATCAGTAACTATGCCAATCGAATACACACTGCATTTTTTGACATTTTTGCATTTTATGACATTCAATATGTCAGTTTTCCTTTCCTTCTAATGTCAGGTTGGCACCAAAAAACAAACAGAACTAGCAAACAAACAGAGCCCCGTCTGAATCAGACAGGGCTCGTATATTTTTTAAGAATCAACCGTATTATTTAGTCGAGTCAACCGTCACCGGAGCACTTGCCTCAGGCGTAGTATTTGTTGTAGGTTCTTGTGAAGGATTAAGATTCAATGAAGGAGCTTGAACTGGCGCTTCAATTTGATCACCCAAACTTCCAGAAGCGGAAGAAGAAGGACCAACAATGTTAATAGCGATACTGAATACGATTACTGAAATAATCAAAATCCATGTACCCTTTTCTAAAATATCCCCAGTACGCTGTACCCCAATTAAATTTGCTCCACCTGAAAATCCAGAAGACAAACCGCCTCCTTTAGGATTTTGGATTAAAACAAAAAAGGACAACAAAAGACTTGCAAGAATAATGAGGACAATAAATAAAATTTCCATTTCTATATTACTTTTATAACTTAAATTCTAATTCTTTAATTCGGCTCGCAAAGTACGATTTTTTTTCTGGATTTTCTGCAATTAATTTTTTAAATACAGCAATCGCTTTTTCATGCATTCCTTGCGATTCATAGATGTTGGCTAAGGTTTCGGTCACCACCAAAAACTGATCTTCAGAGCTTTTTCTGGCCTTGTTCTCGGTATTGATGGACTCAGCTTTTGGGGGTTGAATTTGTGGCTCTTCTCGAATAAATCTCTCAATAACTTCATCTGTTTTTTGCTCAGAAACAAATTCAACGGTCTCTTTCTTATGCGCATCACTTAATTTATCCTGAGGATCTTGCAGGTGAAAAATATTCTCTCTGATTTGTTGATCCAAAATTGCCTCATCCAACTTCTTTGGATCAAACTGTCCTTTATCTTGTTTTGGAAAAACAGGGGAAACAAACGGCTGATAAGTCTGGGCATGTTCTAAACGTGTTTTATACAACCACCATCTAAAACTATATGGCATGAGTTCATCGTTGTACAAACTGATTTCATCTTCGGGACTTGGCTCTTTGGTGGTCTCAACTGCAACCTCCAAGGATGCTTCTACAGATTCCAAATGAACCTCCTGTTTGGGAGTCTCTAGAACCTCTTCTTCAAGACGGTACGTTGATGGCATCTCAAAAACCGGCTCACTCTCCTGCGGCATATCCGGATCAGATGGCATTTCTTCTTGTACCACAGATTCCTCAGGAACAGCCAACTCAGGATTATCGGCGATCTGCCGTGTTTCAATTTCATCCTCTGGTAAATCCTCGTAAGCAATATAGTCCTGCGAATCAACTTCAAGTTCAGGAACGCTCGTGATAGGTTTATCTAAATAATCCCGCAGCCAAAAAGAATTAGATGCATATAACAAGCTGATTTGCTTATCCACTTCTTGATTTTCTAACCTTTTCTTTCGCTCATGGGCAAAAAAAATAGGTTGAGAATAAGGATATCTGGACAACAGAAACTCGAACTCCGACTCACTTACTTCGAGCGGATTTTCAAGGGCCTTTCTAAATACATTAACTTGATTCATGTGATTAAAAATCTCTATTTTACCAATTATTGAATGCCCTGTTGAAAACGTCTTCGGTTAACATTTTCACAATTTCCGTGTTTAAGGCCATTTCCTGATTGGTAACCTCACCACGGAACTCTTTAAACTGGGTGAAACTTTCCTCAAAATCACTCTCTCCGGTCTCGTCTTTACGATTGGTATATTTCACTTTCACGGTAATGGAAAGCCTATTCAAGGCGGCCATATCTGTTCCTGCCTCAACCGCTGCGGGGGACACCGTGTAATTTGTAATAACTCCCTCGAAGATGGCATCTCCATCTTGGTCCACCTGACTCAAACGCGATTGGGTTCGGATCCTCTCCTTTAAACCTTCGGTGAAAGATTGGCTCAGGGTCGCCGATACAAATGGCGATATATTTTCAAAAAATGAAACAGAATAAGTGGTCATATTGTCTGGAATCTTCCCCCCTCCCAGACTGTAGCGAACGCCACACCCCTGTACTGTGCATATTAACAATACTATCCATAGAACAGCAATGCGTGATCCTTTTATTTTGAACATGTAAAACCTTAATCTAGTTTCAAATCTTTAATTTTCCTATAAAGCGTACGTTCGGAAATACCCAATTCCTGCGCGGCAGCTTTCCGTTTTCCTTTGTGTTTTTTCAACGCTTTTTTTATCATATCAGATTCCTTATCCATCAATGACAAAGATTCCTCCACCTCTTCCACATCCTGGGTGTCATAGGTCAGGTAATCGTTGTTGTTATTTTGCTGACTTGGATTATGAATAGTCAGCGTTGAAGAAGGTCCTGAAGCATACTCTTCGGGAACTAAGTTCGCCGAACTCGGACGAATCTCTTGATAGAGTTGATTAATATAAGGAGAATTTTTCTCAATAGTGCCAGAACTAACCCCTTTCTGCATTAACTCCACCACCAACTTCTTCAAGTCAACCATATCTTTTTTCATGTCGAAAAGAACTTTATACAAAAGATCTCTTTCCGAAAAGCTATCTTGTGATTGATCCTTCATGCTCATTGGTAATGAACTTTGGGTTTCAACCGGTAGATAATGACTTAAGATTTGCGCATTAACAATTCTTTCCCTCTCTAAAACGGCGATTTGCTCTGCAATATTTTTCAACTGACGAACATTTCCCGGCCAAGCGTAGTTTTTTAACAATTCTTGAGCATCCTCCATTAATTGAATTCCGGGAGTCCTGTATTTGTCCGCGAAATCAACGACAAACTTCCTAAACAACAAGTTAATATCTTCTTTACGTTCTCTCAATGGGGGGATACGCAAAGGAACAGTATTCAAACGGTAATACAGATCTTCTCGAAATTTACCTCTCTTTACGGCTTCATAAACATCTACATTGGTTGCCGCAATGACCCTTACATTCGTTTTTTGGACTTTGGAAGAACCAACCCGGATATATTCACCCGATTCCAGAACCCGCAATAATCGGGCTTGGGTGCCAAGCGGGAGTTCCCCAACTTCATCCAAAAAAATAGTTCCACCATCGACCACCTCAAAATAGCCTTTTCTAGCCTCATGAGCCCCTGTGAAGGAACCCTTCTCATGTCCAAATAACTCAGAATCGATCGTTCCCTCTGGAATAGCACCACAATTCACGGCAATAAAATGACCATGTTTACGCGCACTAAGTTGATGGATAATATGAGAAAACACTTCCTTACCAGAACCACTCTCCCCTTGAATCAACACGGAGATATCAGTGGGTGCTACCTGGCGAGCCACATCGATCGCGCGATTCAACAAAGGAGAATTGCCTATTATTTCAAATCTATTCTTTATGTCTTGATGATCCATTGGTCTGCTTTACTGTTTATTTTAGAACTTAATCTACAATACGTCCAATCAGGGTTGCTGAGGTACAGCTTTCACCCAATACGTTAACATAATCTCCAATTTTGTATCTCGAATCCACAGGAAAAACAACCATAGTATTCTGATCATTCCGTCCACAGAAATCGTTTTCCGAACGTTTGGAATAACCTTCTATTAGAATTCGTTGAACTTTTCCAACAAAATTCTGAATGCGGAGCAAACTGTGCTGACGTTGCAAAGCAACAACCTCAGTAAGACGATCCTTCTTAAGTTGCTCTGGAATATCATCTGTGTAACGTTTAGCCGCCAAGGTTCCTGGTCTCTCTGAATAGGCAAACATATAAGCATAATCATACTTCACAAAGTTCATCATTGAGATGGTTTGTTGATGTTCCTCATCAGTTTCAGTACAAAAACCAGTGATAATATCCGTTGAAATACCACACTCAGGAATAATACGTTTAATCGCGTTAATACGATCAATATACCATTCACGATCATAGGTTCTATTCATTAAATCCAGTACTCTTGAACTACCCGATTGAACCGGTAAATGAATATAATTACAAATATTATCATAACGAGCCATTGTATACAATACCTCATCGGTAATATCTTTAGGATGGGAGGTAGAAAAGCGAATGCGCAATAAAGGGTTCACCTGAGCAACCATTTCCAATAATTGCGCAAAATTCACCGTTAGTTGTTCTTGCGATCCTTCCGATTCCCCGAGTGTATATTTGTAGGAGTCTACGTTTTGGCCCAATAAAGTTACCTCTCTATAACCAGCTTCAAACAAAGATTTTGCTTCCGCAACAATAGACGCTGAGTCTCGTGAACGCTCTCTTCCTCGGGTAAATGGCACCACACAAAAAGAACACATGTTATCACAACCTCGCATGATAGAGATAAATGCTGAGATACCATTGGAATTCAATCGAACAGGACTGATATCTGCATATGTTTCCTCTCTGGAGAGTAGAACGTTAACTGCCCGAGCCCCCTCTCCAACCTGAGCAATCAGGTTCGGTAAGTCACGGTAAGCATCCGGTCCGACCACCACATCCACTAATTTCTCTTCTTCCAAAAACTTTGCTTTCAAACGTTCAGCCATGCACCCTAAAACGCCCACAACCATTCCTGGATTTTTCGCTTTCACGGATTCGAATTCCTTCAATCTATTACGAACACGTTGTTCAGCATTTTCACGAATTGAACAGGTGTTGATAAAGATAACATCCGCTTCTTTGTAATCCTTGGTGGTTTGGTATCCCTGATCCATCAAGATCGAGGCAACAATCTCACTATCCGAAAAGTTCATTTGACAACCGTAGCTCTCAATATAAAGTTTTCGGCCGCTGGAAAGGCCCGTAGCAATCATGTCCAAGACTTCTCCTTGGCGAGTTTCATCGTGTGTTTTTGTTGTATGTGTTAACTCTAACATAGTCATTTTTCAAAGAACACAAAGTTAACAATAAATTGGGAAAACAATGACACTTTGTCAGCACTTGACCAAAAATTAACAAAAAAAATAAAAATTAGCGTAATTCAACCCAAACCCTTTTTGCTCACACGTAAAAGAATAAGAACTCACCTATTTTTTAAATGTAAAACCAGCACAAAAAAAAAGGATACCCAATGCGGATATCCTCTATATATAATTTAAAAAGTATATTTAACCGGTCTATCAGAACCTATTGACCAACTTCTTTTTTAGCATCTTCTTGCATTGCTTTACTGGCAACAATAACAATTTCCACACGACGATTTTCTGCACGTCCTGCATCTGTGTCATTGGACGAAATTGGTTCGGAATAATTTTTTCCTTCCGTTTTAATTCGACCACTTTTTAATCCTTGAGCAACTGCGTATGATTTAACAGCATCCGCGCGCGCTAATGAAATCCTTTGGTTCACCTCCAAGGTTCCTTTATTATCGGTATGGCCCAACACCAAAATTTCGGTATCTGGCTCTTTATTTAAAGTAGCGACCAAGTTTGCAATATTTTCTTTTGCAGTTGACTTCAACGCTGTTTTATTGAAATCGAAAAGAATACCTTCATCAAACTTCACCAAAATACCCTCACCAACTTGTTCAACCTCAGCCCCAGCAACCGTATTTTCGATCTCTTTGGCTTGTTTATCCATTTTTTTACCAATCAAGGTTCCCGCAGCACCACCTATTACAGCACCCGCGATAGCCCCGACAGCGGTATTACCTGCTTTACCTCCTATTAAGGCGCCAATGGCACCACCTGCAGTTGTACCTATTACAGCACCTTTTGTCGTGTTGCTAGCGTTTCGAACCGTTGTACAACTAGCAAAAAGCATTGCTGAGGTCGCAACGGTCAAACCATATACTGCTAATCTCTTATTCATTTTCATAACTATATAATTTACCTTAATAATGTACTATAATAACTTATCTGCCCAATATATTTGCAAAGCGGATGCCAAAAGCATTCATGGGCTTAACAATCAAGATAACCTACTATAAATCAGAATTTTATTTTTCTTGGGGAGGTATTTCAAGTTTTGGTAATCGTTGTGATTTGGGACGACCATTCGCATCCCATGCCCTGAATGAACTGGTAATATAGCTCATCAGGTCGTATTCCCCCCAACGCTCCACCGAGGACAAAGACGGTCTATACATGTCCATAAAGGATTGCAATTCATCTCCTTTTAAATTGGTCAATCTAGAAACGAGTGGTTTGTTAAAAATTCGGTCTATTTTTGTCGCCTCGAGCTCTTGATTCATGTAACGTTCAAAACGTTTCGCATTTTTAGCCTCTTGACCGAACAAATTATAAAGTGCCGTGGCTGGACTGGCCAGATAAGTTCCAACCTTATTGTGTCCACCATTATAAATACCTTTTTTTTCGAAATCTTTCAAATAAGAACGCAACTCAGCTTCTTTGGTGCTTCTGGTTACCACAACAGTTTCGATTTTTATTCCTTGTTGCATGTCCACTAAAATATCGCCAAGAGTTTGAATGGCCGTTTTAACAGGCCCATAACCAACCTTAGTAAAAGAAAGGCTGTCTCCAATATTAGCTTCAATAGTAAAAACGCCATACGAATTGCTGCTGACCACCTGCCTTGTTCTCAAGTTGGTAATATTCGCGTCCGAGATCCTGTTGGCTGTACCCTTTTCCATGATCAACCCCGAAATTGCATGATCAACGGCTTGTGCATGCACTTTGGGTAAACAGAGCAAACACAGGATGACCGCTAAGCCGATATGTCTAAATATACTATTCATTAATTTTTAAAGGTACCAATTGTTTGGAGAGTCAAATGTTAAATAGTTATAAAAACGAATCTGTTATTTATACGGATAAAACACAAAGTTTGCTCCTTGGGGAACGATCACAAATAAACACATGAATTCATTTGCTGGCTTAAAATGTTTTATGAAATAGGCTTTACGATCTGGATCCACTAGTCCTTTTTCTAAAAACTCCTCCAATGAACTTGCGTGAATAGACCACGAAGTATTTAACTCCTGACGGTCTAAAATAAGCTCTCCAAGTTTCACTTCCAATTGATGGGCCACAAAAATAGGATGCTTGGTATACCCTTCTTCTAACAATTCCGCAGAAACTTCCTGAATCGACTCTTTATAAAAATCCAAATCTGCTTTCAAGCTAACCAAAGGGCTTTGATCTTTTTGTTCCCCTGATTTACTATTTTCACCCAAGGGTGTTTTATTTAACAAATCTTGTAAATCCATTATTTTCTTAATTTTAGTAACACAACGTTCTCAACATGTTGAGTATGCGGAAACATATCAACTGGTTTAATACGCAATACATCGTACTTTTGGGATAACATCTCCAAATCACGTGCCTGAGTTGCAGCATTACAGCTCACATAGACAATTTTCTCGCTCTCCATTTCCAACAACCTGTTCACCACATCGGCATGCATGCCCGCCCGTGGAGGGTCCGTGATCACCACCTCAGGCTTACCATGCTCGGCTATAAAATCAGGCGTTAGCACATCCTTCATATCTCCGGCAAAAAATTTCGTGTTTTCAATAGCATTAATTTCGGAATTAACCTTTGCATCCTCAATGGCTGTAGGGACATATTCCACACCGATAACTTGCTTTGCAGATTTTGCAATAAAATTCGCAATGGTACCAGCACCAGTATATAAATCGTATACCAATTCATCCCCTTTTAAGTCTGCAAAATCACGGGTAATTTTATAAAGTTCGTAAGCCTGCAACGAGTTGGTTTGATAGAATGATTTCGGCCCTACTTTAAATTTAAGGCCTTCCATTTCCTCATAAATAAAGTCTCTTCCGGAAAAAGTTTCGATTTGCTGATCAAAAATGGTGTCATTAAGCTTTTGGTTAACGATATACAATAATGAGGTAAGATCTTTAAATTCCTGGTTTAGAAAGCTCATTACTTTTTGTACATCATCCTGTTCAGGATGAGCAAAAACGACAATCACCATCACCTCACCCGTAGAGGAGGTTCGGATAATTAAATTGCGAAGAGCCCCTTGATTTTGTCTTAAATCATAAAAAGAAATTCCATTCTGCTTTGCAAACTCAGCAACACGATTTCGAATTGTGTTGGAAGGCTCCTGTTGCAAATAACAATGATCAATACTTAGAATCTTATCAAATCTTCCCGGAACATGAAACCCCAAAGCATCCATAGAATCCCCTGAACCTATCTCATCCAAACTCGTTAACCATTTTTTATTGGAAAATGTGTATTCTAATTTATTCCTGTAATAGGTGGTTTGCTGGGAAGGTAATATAGGCTCCATTGCGCTGACATCAATCTTTCCAATCCGTGACAAAGCATTTCCGACTGACTGTTGTTTAAAAATCAATTGTGCCTGGTAGCTCATGTGTTGCCATTTACAACCACCGCAAACACCAAAATGCGAACAAAAAGGATCTATCCGATGTTCAGATGGCTTCTGGATTTGAACCACTTTGCCTTGCGCAAAATTCTTTTTTTTACGATACAACTCCACCTCAACAATATCGCCCGGTACAGCGTGCTCTATAAATAAAACCAATTCATCGTGTTTACCAACGCCCTTTCCTTCTTCAGCGATGTCGATAATCTCTATATTTGACACAACTTTCTTCTCTTGAGGTTTTCTTCTTCCCATATGGGTGCAAAATTAAGATTTTTTAGTGATAGATAGCAGCTTAGTAAACGAATTCAAATTCATTACGCTGATTATGGTGTGAATCAAGGTTGAGAGCAATTCAAGCAGGTCAAAACGACAAACTCAGAAACTATCAGAGTAGAGTAGCCTGCACCAGATAGGGCAACATTTCCTTTTGAAACGAAATAAAATTCTTACGCACATCCGCTTCAGAAACAGCAGTAAAAGCAAAAGAAAAAACAATGTTTTTACTCGTTTTTATTAAAAAATTCAAGCGATCCTCAGGAATCATTGAGCCAATTGTATGGTTTTGCATGAAAGAACGTAAAAGCAGAAATTCCAAGTCATCGGATAATGTTTTGAGGTATTCCTGAGCGTTAGCGGAAATTCGAATAAATTCCCAACCAACAAACTCATTACACACGGTATATGTTACCCTGCTAACTCTTAAAATAGTATTTGCCAAAAAGGTGGCCAAATCTTTTTCGTTAACATTTTTATTAAGGATATCGTACACGTTTTCTTGAATATAATCCATCAAAACTGCGTGCAGGATTAACTCCTTACTGGCAAAATATTTATATATTGTAGCCTTTGCAATGGAAGCATTTTTCGCCAATTCACTAACACTGGTTTTATTATAGCCATATTTTCTGAATAAATCACGTGCGGATTTCTTAATTGCTATGACTACTTTATCTTCCATCAAATTGGGAATTCTTTTTCAACATTAGGTATAAACAACTATACTGGTTTCAGTAGCTCTTAGTCAAAAAACAGAACAGACACCAAAGAAACCATGCAAATAAGCTTATCGTATTTAAATAATTTCTGTTTCAAACTGAGAAAGGAAACGAACATCGTTTTCCGAAAAAAGTCTCAAATCGCGGATCTCATATTTCAGGTTTGTGATCCTCTCAATGCCCATTCCGAATGCAAAACCTGAATATTTCTGGCTATCAATTCCGCAGTTTTCCAGTACCTGAGGATCAACCATTCCACACCCTAAAATTTCCACCCATCCCGAATGTTTACACATTTGGCAACCCGCTCCTTTACAAATCGAACAGGAAATATCCATTTCAGCAGAAGGTTCAGTGAATGGGAAATAAGAAGGTCTGAAACGCACCTTGGTATTCTCACCATATAACTCTTTTACAAAATGATATAAGGTTTGTTTTAAATCAGCGAACGAGACATCCTGATCAACATAAAGACCCTCTATTTGATGAAAGAAACAATGAGCTCGCGCAGAAATTGCCTCATTACGAAACACTCTTCCTGGCATAATAGCTCTGAAGGGAGGTTGCCCCGCTTCCATTAAACGAACTTGTACGGAGGAAGTATGGGTGCGCAAAACAATATCGTTACCGTCCTTCTTCTGAACAAAGAAAGTATCTTGCATATCACGGGCAGGGTGTTCAGGAGCAAAATTCAAGGCAGAGAAATTATGCCAATCGTCTTCAATCTCATTACCCTCGGCCACGACGAAACCTAATTTTTTAAAAATCTCTACAATTTCTTTACGAACCAAAGATAACGGATGTCTGGAACCTAAGGTAAAACCTTGTCCAGGAAGCGTTAAATCCATTTGCTCTTCCGTGTTATCAGCCCCAGTTTGATTCGCAAATTTTTCAGTTGCTTGAGCGAAAGTAGACTCGGCCAATTGTTTAAACTCATTTAAGATGAGTCCAAGCGCTCTCTTTTGGTCTACAGAAACCGTTTTAAATTCTTCAAATAAACTTCTTACGATACCCTTAGATACCAAAAACTTCAAACGGAATGCTTCCACCTCATTTGTAGAATTAGGCGAGAAAGCCTTAATCTCTTGCGTATACTGCGTTATTTTATCTTGCAACATGCGCCAAAGATACAGCAAATTTTAAAAAATAAATAAAATCGATGTGTATTAATTAGGTTAATTAAAATGGAAGCCCATCATTATCCTCATCGTTCTCTCTAAAATCTACCTTTTGATCTTTGTTTTCTGGGGAATTCTCGGACGTATTAGCGTCATCTTGAGCTGGATTTTGAGGTTCAAAATCAGACCGACGACCCAGTAAATTAAAGCTTTCAGCAACAATCTCAGTAGTATACCTGCGGATCCCTTCTTTATCTTCATAGGTTCGTGTACGCAGTTTGCCTTCAATATACACCAGTTTACCTTTAGCCAAATATTTCACGGCCACATCTGCAAGTCCACGCCACAACACAATGTTGTGCCATTCAGTTTGTTCCACACGACGCCCATCTTTAGTATACGTTTCTGAGGTTGCCAATGGAAAACTTGCAACACTTACATTACCTTCTAAATAACGAATTTCGGGGTCCTTTCCAAGATGCCCAACTAAGATTACTTTATTTATTCCTGACATACTATAATTTAGGATTTAGTTAGCACTAAAAATATTCCTCCACAAAGGAACTAATGAGTTTATGTTTAGCTAATGTATCTAAATTTTCTGACAAATAATAATTCCAATGGCTTTTTTTAGCAATTTGGTTCTCCCTGAGGTTCAGCCTGTAAAATTGCGCATAAATATTTTGATGGCTCAGTAAATGCTTCCGAAGCGCCCCGATAGGTTGGGGACTAACCTGCCCAAAATGAGCTTTAAATTCTTCAGTTTGCATTAAGCCTGGTACATCAAGCTGCCCCTGAGTTTCGATCATAGGAAACTCGAATAGATTAGCCCATACATCTTTTTGGGAACGCTCAGACATCATAATCTTTTGTTGTTCTTCAATGATGAAATAATGAAAATACCGATCCCTACTTTTTTTCCCTTTGAGTTTAACCGGCAATTCCTCCACCCTCCCATGATGGTAGGCATAGCAGTCCAAGACCAACACGCAATCCTTACAATTTGGGTTTCGAGGCTTGCATTGTTGTGAGCCAAAATCCATAATGGCCTGATTGTATTCAGCTGGATGTTCTCTACTTAAAAGCTCAGTGGCCATTGCTGAAAACACCTTTTTTGCCGGACCGGTGTTAATGGGAATATCAATACCCAGATACCGGGACAATACGCGATAGACATTGCCATCCAAAACCGCATGAGGAGCATTGCTTGAAAAAGAAGCGATCGCTGCCGCCGTATATTCGCCAATGCCGGCAAGCGACATTAACTCCTGGTAATTACTTGGAAAAACGCCACCGTACTTTTGTAAAACTATCTGGCTAGTCTTATGCATGTTTCTTGCCCTTGAGTAATACCCTAAACCTTGCCAAAGCCTAAGAATTTCAGATTGATCTGCCTGAGCAAATTTTGTTACATTCGGATAAGCCTCCAGAAAACGCAAAAAATACGGCAAGCCCTGCTCCACCCGAGTCTGTTGAAGGATAATTTCAGACAGCCAAATAACGTAAGGATTCCGTGTTTCTCGCCAAGGCAATGCCCTTTTATTGGATGAGTACCAGGCTAAAATTCGATCAGAAAATGACATATACAAAGATGTTAAATTATATGATCGATTCGTAGGGGAAAAGTTATAAAATGTTAAAAAATAGACGACATGTTTAACAAATAATATTTTTACGGCCGAGCAATAAAATAATTAAGGAGTACACAAGCAATGACAAAACAAAAAACTTCCGTTAAAATCACAGATGAAAGCGGAAATTCTAATATACAAATTCAGATCCCTACCGTTTTATTAAAAAACTGGAAATACGTTTTATCGGCGGTAATTTTTGCCCTATTGTTAATCTGTTCAACCATCATTTATGTGGCCACTACAACCAGCAATAGCAAATACAAACAAGAGTTAACAAAAAAGACCAGAGCGCTTAAGGAAGCTAAAGAATCTTTAGCCCTGGAGGAAGCAACAAATGACCTCAGTTTATTGCAGGCCCAAAAATCTTTTCACGCTATAGACAGTGCATTGAACCAAATTAATGCCAAAATGAGAAAAAGAGGTTTAAAAGAAATTGCACCTACCTTAGCAAATGCAGGTGGTCCGCTAGAAACAGAAGAGAATCTCACTGAACTTAGTAAATATTACGCTGCTGAACTGATCAATCTTGACAAAAAATTGGCGGGTATACCGATGGGCGTTCCCCATGAAGGAAAAATTACCTCACGTTTTGGTTACCGAAGAAACCCGTTCACCAACAGAGGTCTGGAGATGCACTCAGGGATCGACATTAAAGGGAATCGAGGAGAGATTATAAAAGCAACCGCTTCTGGAAAAGTAATACATGCCGGTTATAAAGGACAATACGGCAAGGTGGTTATCCTTAAACACACCAATGGATGGGAAACCAGATACGCTCACCTATCCAGTGCAAGGGTTAGAGTTGGACAAAAAATTGAAGCCGGTCAAGTGATAGGCCTATTGGGCAGTACTGGGCGCTCAACTGGTCCCCATTTGCATTACGAACTATTAAGTTATGGCAAAAAATTGAATCCAGAGAAAACATTTCAATTTTAAATCCGCTAAAATAATTATCAGAAGACCCTCGGGTCTTTTTTTTTGTGACCAGTTCAATAGACTTCATTTGAGTTGAATTCACTTATCGAACCCATCTTAAAAAAAACACAAAAACGAATGGTATGTTCTCCTATCTGCCATCCTTATCTTGTTTTACAGTTTCCAAGAACCGCAGCAGGGTTTGCATGAATTTTTCAGGTTCTGCAAAATGAATATTGTGGCTACTCTGATCAAAAACTTGATGGGTAGTGAACTG
>NZ_JCAXEC010000017.1:0-80015 GCF_059758715.1 Sphingobacterium sp. GQ94 | reverse complement strand
CTTGTAATCCTAGATCTAATATTTCAGCAATGCAAATTCGATGGTCGAATGGTGGAGTAATAAAGATATTTTATCTCTACATCCCATATATAACGTCGAATAGTTATCTTTGTGAAAATGGGTACACAAATAGACAATGGGATTAAGCCTTACAATTATTATGGGGCTTATTTAAGGGAAAAATATAATGGTCAACGGGTATTTAAAGTTATTGTTGACGGTAATTTCACTTGTCCTAATAGAGATGGAAGTAAGGGTTATGGAGGTTGTACATATTGTAATGTAGATTCCTTTACACCAGATACAGCTAGAAGAATTCCTTCAATTCGTGAACAAGTTGAAAATGGTATTCAACGTGCAAAAAAGAGTTATGCAGCTGAGAAATTTATAATATATTTTCAACCAAATACGAATACATATGCGCCACCCCATTTTTTGAAATCATTGTATGATGAAGCACTAAGCATTTGTCCAGAAGATACGATAGGACTTTCCGTTGGTACTCGACCGGATTGCATAGATTCAGAAAAAATAGCTTTATTGGAAAGTTATACAGATAGATTTGATGTTGATCTTGAAATGGGTATGGAATCTATTTATGATGAAACATTAGAACTGATAAATAGAGGTTGTTCACATAGCGAATTCTTATCAACAATGAAAATGTTAGAAAATTCGCCTTTAGAACTTTGTGTTCATACTATATTTGGTTTCCCCTGGGAAACTCAAGAGATGATGTTAAAATATGCTGATGAAATAAATAAACATACTCAAATTAGATTTATTAAATTGCATCACTTACATATCGTAGAGGGATCAATAATGGGTGCAAAATATAAAAAGGATCCATTCCATTTATTTACGATCGAAGAATACACAGATTTCTTGGCAAAATTTCTTCCGTTATTGAGGCCTGACATCATTATCCAACGTATTTTTGGAATTGCCGATAAAGAGTTATTAATTGCTCCGAATTGGGGATTTCCAAAATCTGCAATTCAAACAAAAATTGATAAAGGATTGGAACAAAGAGGTGTAAGGCAAGGATCGGCTTATACTGATAAAATAATTATGCTATAAATATCATAAAAGTTTGCCCTTATTAGTTAATGAATCCTCGAAAAATAAAATTGGTCAATGATTTTCGAGGATTCGTTAACTTTTAAGACAGTTAGATTTTGAAATTATTATTAGAAATTAAGGAAAGAATTTTCAAATTAATATTTTATTATTCTAAAAAGACTTATTTTTCTATGATTGACTTTAAATCTGCAGGTGAATAATAGATTGATTTTAATGTTTTATCATCCCCTTCTCTGAATACCAAATACTTCCCATCTATTTTCTTATAATAGGACTCCACACCTTTAGAGCGATAGTGTTCTTGAGTAGCTTGAGCTTCTTCTTCATTATTACAAGCTTTACTCATATTAGAGCGTTGTACTTCATTGAATAAATCATTGAACTTATCTTTGAATCCAAATTCCAATATAGCTCCAGATAGAACATATTGAATATCACTTAATGCATCCGCAATTTCAATTAGATCTTTATTATCAATCGCCTCTTGTAACTCATTTAATTCTTCTGCAATCAAGGAAACTCTTAATTTGCAACGATTCTCGGAAGGAATTGTTGGTTCCTCTAAAATTGGATGCTGAAATGTTTTGTGGAATTCTGCGACTAATGTCAAGCACTTTGGATCTGTCATAATATTCGTAAATTTTGTTAAAAATACTAAAGTAAGCCCAAATATAAAAGGTGTCTAATGCAATACACCCAAAAAGTTAGGCACTTTCTGGAGTATTTTTAGAAGAAAAAACAAAAAACATAGTTTGGAATTCAAACTTAGTATTGCCGCGCGGATTGTTCAGGATCAGGGTTCAACAAAAACCATTACAAAGGAATTTTCTTTATCGCATAGTATGGTTAGGCGTTGACAAAATCAATTCGAGGCGTTTGGCATCGAAGGCTTATAGGCTCGTGGAGATAACGCCATTTATTCACATTCCTTTAAAATCGCTGTGCTGCAAACAATTCAAAAAGAAAATATATCTTAGATGCAGGCCCATGCTATGCCTTAATCTTACGAGCTCTTCTACTATCGTTACATGGCAGAAGCGGGTTGAAACACATGGTTTTAATGGGCGACCAAGTTAAAGGCCGGCCACCCATAGAAAAGAATCTCAGATTACCCAACAAACCAAAGAAATGGTCTACTGATGTTACCGAATTCTGGGTAAAGAACAAAAAATTATATCTTTCGCCGACCATCGATCTGTTCAATCAGGAGATCGTTAGTTATAATTTAAGGGATCGACCAAACTTTTGCGGGATAATGGAGATGCTTGATAAGGCCATAGGATACTTGAAACTGACTCTTAGGGACTCATTCTACGTTCCGCCCTAAGATAGCGGTATCAAATATTATAATACAAAAAAAACTGCGACAAAACGGGATTATACAGAACATGCCCAGAAAAGGCAGTTGCCTAATTAAAAACTTTTTCGGAATTCTAAAAACAGAACTGTGTTACCCATAAGAAATATGAGTCAAGTAATCAACTTAAAAAAGACATAATAGAATATTATAACAACAAAAGGATAGAACTCAGTTTAAACGAAATGAGCCCGTTAGAATATCGGGCTCATTACAATACAAATCTATAACTAAATTTGCCTAAACTTTTGGAGGCAGTCTATATGACACCTTTTATATTTATTTAATTAAATGTTTTAATTGAATAATTTCTTTTTCTTCAAGGTATCTCCATCGCCCTCGAGGTAAATCTTTTTTAGTTAAGCACGAGTAAACAACTCTATCAAGTTTAATTACGTCATAGCCTAAGGATTCAAAAATACGTCTAACAACTCTGTTTTTTCCACTATGTATTTGAATTCCAATTTCACGTTTAGAAGCGCCCATTACATAACTCACATCATCAGGTTTTATATGACCATCCTCCAAATCTATACCAAAACTAATTTTGTTGAAATCTCCTTGAGTAAGGTTCTTATTCAATTCCACCTGATATATTTTGCTGACATTGTTTCTTGGATGCGATAATTTCTCTGCTAAATTTCCATCATTAGTTAATAATAATAATCCAGTAGTATTTCTATCTAGTCTTCCGACAGGATATATCCTCTCTTTCGTAGCGTTGGCCACCAAGTGCATAACTGTTTTCCGTTCCTGTGGATCGTCCGTAGTTGTGATATAATCTTTTGGTTTATTTAATAAGACATAAACCATTTTTTCACGTTTTAGACGTTCATTATTGTACCTAATTTCATCTTTTGCTGGGTCAACTTTAGTTCCAAGTTCAGTGACAGCTTCTCCGTTGACTGTAACAACTCCCGCCTCAATAAGTTCATCAGCTTTACGACGAGAACAAATTCCAGAATTTGCTATATAACGATTTAAACGAATCAGTCCATCATCTACTTTATTTTCCTTTTGTCTTTTTTCAGTATATGGTTTTTTGAATTTGGATTCATATCCCCCTTCAGATCTCCTTTCTTTTGAAAAATCATTTGCTGATTCACCTTTTACCTTAAAAGTCTGGTTTTTTTCATAACCAGGTCTTTCGAATTTAGAATCTCTATCGGTTTTTCCAAATTTAGAATCTCTATCAGGTCTTCCGAATTTAGAATCTCTATCGGTTTTTCCAAATTTAGAATCTCTATCAGTTTTTCCGAATTTAGAATCTCTATCGGTTTTTCCGAATTTAGAATCTCTATCGGGTCTTCCGAATTTAGAATCTCTATCAGTTTTTCCGAATTTAGAATCTCTATCAGTTTTTCCGAATTTAGAATCTCTATCAGGTCTTCCGAATTTAGAATCTCTATCAGGTCTTTCGAATTTAGAATCTCTATCAGTTTTTCCGAATTTAGAATCTCTATCAGGTCTTCCGAATTTAGAATCTCTATCAGTTTTTCCGAATTTAGAATCTCTATCGGTTTTTCCGAATTTAGAATCTCTATCAGGTCTTCCGAACTTAGAATCTCTATCAGTTTTTCCGAGTTTAGAATCTCTATCGGTTTTTCCGAACTTAGAATCTCTATCAGGTCTTCCGAATTTAGAATCTCTATCGGTTTTTCCGAATTTAGAATCTCTATCAGGTTTGTCAGACTTGTGGAATTTACGATCTTGATCTTTTGCTGGATTAAAAGAAGGACGTTTATCATCTCCCCTTTTATTATCTCTGAAGCTTTCAGGGTTGCTTCTTTTTCTTTTGGAGTTGTCTTCACGACTGTTCCTGTTGCTGCTAAATGGCATAGTTTTTTTCAAAAAAATTGAATCACAAAGGTAAACAATTTTTTTTAAAATATCCTAAGAATCTATCTTTTAGATATTACATCGTATTATTACCTATAACAGTAGGTTAGACCAAGTTTCGAACCGATATTGTCTAAACTTGTGAGTAATGAAATGTCTTAATATTTTAAATTAATAATACTATATACATTAATTATTTAAAATGATTTTGATCGTATAAGATTTTAATCCCAATATTATCCTTTCCTAAAAAATGCGTTCTTCTATCTTAAGTAAATACACCTTTAGGAATTAACATGGAGGACATTTGTTACAAAGAATTTACTTAGGTCTATTCTGGGATATTATTGGTTTAAAATCGTTATCGACTGTTTTTATTCAATTTTATACGGTAAGCATTTTCTTGTTTTGTGTAACTCTTTGGTCTGTAAGGTAATAGTTGTTATCTTTGTGCCGTGTTTTTTACCAAGCCACTTTTTTTGCCATGTTTAGTTCGTAAAAAGAGTAGCAGTAAGGGATTTAATGATTAGAAAAAGAGTATTATGTAGTAGTGTAGTTTTGACAGTTATGTTGTTGTCAAAATTATACTCAAACCCCCAACCAGAGTTGTCCGACCCTTTTAGAAAGGCGTTAAACAATTCGATGAAAGCCAATGTTGAAAATGCGTTGGCAGTATCAAAGAAGAATACTGAGAGCGAGTTTTATAATCAGATTTCTTTCGCAAATGATACTATTCCATTTGATCAGACAGGTGTAAAGCAAAAAATTGATAAATATCTAAGTAAATTTGCCTACTTGAAGAGATCATCTCATCACATTCATAAAAAGGCAGATATTCTTCTCCCTCGAATTGCTAAAATTTTGAAAAGCTATGGAGTTCCTGAAGATTTCAAATATATTGCAATAGTTGAAAGCTCACTTAACCCCCAAACTACATCTCATAAAGGAGCCGGCGGTTATTGGCAGTTTATGCCATCAACAGCTAGGTTATACGGATTGCGCGTTAATTCAAGTGTAGATGACCGGTTAGATTTAATAAAGTCAACCCATGCAGCAGCAAAATATCTAAAGTCATTGTACTTAGAATTTGGTGACTGGACATTAGCTGCCGCAGCGTACAATATCGGTGGAAGCCGCTTACGCTCCTCATTAAGAAGGCAGAAAAAAGATAATTATTATGATCTTAAACTGAATTCTGAAACTGCTTCTTACGTTTATAAGATAATTTCAATGAAAACTATTTTAGAAAATAGTTAGATTAATATAATTAAAGTATAGTTTTATTTAATGTGGGAAACAAGGTATGTTTCCCGCATTTTTTATTTAATACTTTTGAATTTTTTTATACCTAGCGTTTTTTGGTAATCCATTTTGGAGAATTGATTATTTCATTTTTATTAAATAAGGTTATAACATATTCTTATCAAGAATAAATATTAAGCAATGAATTTTTGGCATGGCGAACTGGAATTGAAATCTCTGTTTTTATATTTAGCACAAATAATCTGGTCTGATTTTGATTATTCATGTACAACAAAATGTTGATCAATTAATAAATTACATGTAAAAATTAATGGGCTAACTTAATTATTTTCTAAGAATCGATTTTCTTTTTTACCTTGTAGTATCAAGTTGTTAATTAATCGCTTTTTGGCTGAAATTGTACTGATTTTGAGAATTATATGCAAATAAACGATATAATAAAATTTTTGACTCCAACCTTGAATTTTCTAATAGAATGGAGATGGATTCCCATGCTTATCGTTTATATAGGTGTAATAATTACAATACTAATTGAGAACAGAAATCCTACTAAAACTATTTCTTGGGTTTTGATCATAATATTTCTGCCATTTGTAGGATTAATATTATATTATCTTTTTGGACAAAAATTTGTCAAAATCAAAAAATTAAAACGAATCAATCAAATACAAACTATTAGAATAAAAAAGGAGTTTGAACGACTTGAACCATTAATTTCATTATCAATCCGTAATATTTATAACAAAATTGGAAACCTCTCTAGGGTATATGTATACTTGAAAAACGAGAAAATATCCACACCAACACTAAATAATCATGTTACCTTATTAATAAATGGAGAACGAAAATTTCCATTGTTTTTAGAGTCAATATCAACGGCTAAGCATTCGATTCATTTGGAATACTATATTTTTGAAGTGGATAACATAGGGATGCAAGTCTTAAATTTGTTGGAAACTAAAGCTAATCAAGGGGTTAAAGTGAGGTTAATTGTGGACAGTTTTGGTTCTCCAGCGCTCGTTCGGTATATGCGGAAGAAGAAGGATAGCCAAATTGAATTTCAACCTTTTTTGCCCGTAACTTTCACCTCATTGGCAAATGGTAATTATCGTAACCACCGTAAAATAGCGATAATCGATGGATTTACGAGTTACATCGGAGGAATTAACATTGCTGATCATTACATTAATTCGAAAAACAATAAAATTTACTGGCGTGACACTTCTGTTAAAATTGAAGGTACCGCCGCTGTAATGTTTCAAATCAGTTTTTGGAATTCATGGAATCAAACTGATGGAGAACCTTTTAATCTTGAAGATGGTTATATTAATAATTCTTCGTTAGTAACTGATCAATTATGTTCGGTTGCATTAGCTTCAAGCGATCCAGGATCTATAGGACCATTTAATATGGAAGCTTTGTTAATTAGTATTGGAGAGGCAAATACCAGTATTAAACTCTGTTCTCCATATTTTATACCCACTGAAGAGTTATCCACGGCCCTTAAGTCGGCTGCAGCAGCTGGAGTTGAGGTAGAACTGATGATACCTGCGGTGGGTGATTCAAAGATCGTACATCACGCTTCCTTTTCTTTTTTGAAACCTCTTTTAGAAAGAGGGGTTAAGGTATATCTATATGAAAAAGGATTCTTACACGCTAAAACTTCCATTATAGATGGAAAGATTGCCTATGTCGGAACTGTAAACCTAGATTCTAGAAGTTTCTATATTAATTATGAGGTCGCAGCTGTGATCTCAAATCGCGATTTCTGTAAAAGCATGGAAGATCAATTCGAAAAAGACCGTCAAGACAGTATCTCGGTAACACTTAAGGATTGGAAAAAAAGAAAGGTCTGGAAAAGAGCCATAGATTCCTTATGTCGACTTTTGGCTCCTTTGCTTTAGCTTTAGCTGTTAAATTTGGTTATCTTCTACCTTTATTCACTAAATATTCAATATATTTAGCTTTTGAAAATTGAAAATTGATGAATAAAATTAACAATATACTTTTCGCTTTTATAGTTCTTTTAACCCTATCTCAAAATGGGAAAGCCCAAGAAAAACCTGCAATTCCAATTAATACAGCTGTAGAAAACGTTCAAAAATACTTTTCAGTTTATCCAGTAGAGAAAGTTCATATGCATTTTGATAAACCATATTATGCTGTAGGAGATACTCTTTGGTTTAAAACTTACTTAAATACAAATTTATTTAATTATGAACCGAGTAAAGTGGTGTATGTGGATGTCTTAAACAGTAAGGATTCACTGATGCAAACCATGAGAATTCCAATGAATCAAGGAGGTGGTAACGGTCAGTTAGTTTTAGACCCCCAATATTGGTCACAAGATAATTATCGGTTTAGAGCTTATACTAAATGGATGATGAACTTTGATCTGGGTTATTTTTTTAATAAAATAGTAACTATAGGAGATGCCATAAATAAAAAAATAGGTACTAGTATTGAGTTTCAACCGGATGGTAATAAAACAATAGCTAGCTTACAGTTTAGAGGTTCAGATGGTCAAGTCTTAGCCAATAAAAAGATTGATTGGGAAGCTAATGATGGATGGGATCCTTTTGATAAGGGTAGGTCGGAAACGGATGAAATGGGGAAAGTATCCATTAGCCTTTCATTAAAAGAAAAAGAAAAATTTAAGAATGGCAGGTTGGTGATAAAACTTGAGGACGGTGAATCTTTGGTCGCCAAATTTCCTTTAGCAAATGCAATCTGGGACGCGGATGTGCAATTCTTTCCTGAGGGAGGAGATTTAATCTCTGGAATCACAAAAAAAGTAGCTTTTAAAGCCGTAAATTCTAATGGAAAAGGTCTTCGGATTAAAGGAACGATTATTGACAGCAAAAAGAAGGAGGTTGTTGCATTTGAAGATATGGGGCTTGGTATGGGTACTTTCTCTTTCTCTCCAGTATCAGGAGAGATTTATCAAGCAATTGTGACCTTTGAAAATAAGGAACAGAAAACATTTAATCTTCCCAATGTGGTTGATAATAAAATTAACTTGATAACAGGTATCCCTGAGGCCGAGTTTCTGAGTGTTGGCCTTGTGACCAATGAGCAATACTTAAAAACAGTATTAAACAAACCATTTTATGTATTTGGTCAATTGAATGGACATCTCATTTATGCGGCACAAGTTTCAATCAAAAGCGCCGATGTTTCTGTTCGTGTTCCAATCAAAGATCTTCCAAATGGGATCATGCAATTGACATTATTAACTCCCGATGGACAACCTATATCTGAAAGGTTGGTTTATGTACAACCTCAAAAATTAATAGATATTAATATCACTACTGAAAAAGTGGATTACGGAAGAAAGGATTTGGTCAAAATGAAGTTAAATCTAAATACCCATGTAGATAGCTTGCCTTCTAATTTCTCTGTTTCAGTAATTGATGAAAGCAAGGTGCCATATCATGATGATATTGATAAAGGAATAGTAAGTAGTATATTGCTTACCTCTGATTTAAAAGGTTTTGTAGAAAAACCTAATTATTATTTTAATTTAGAAAATCAAAATAGACTTGAAGCTCTTGACGCACTCTTATTAACCCAAGGCTTTCGTCGGTTTGATTACAAAGATTTAACACAAGGGAAGTTACCTCAGGTTAAATTTATGCCTGAGCAAGGAATAACAATCTCAGGTATTTTACGTCAAAATACTGGCAGAGTTCAAGCTAACGGCGGATTATTGTTAACCATCCCAGGTGCGGCAATTAAAAAGGATGTGTACACGGATAATCAAGGGCGTTTTGCATTTGAAAATTTAATCTTCCCTGATTCTCTAAAAGCAACCGTAAATGCACGAGGAAACGATAATTTCCGAAACTTGGTGATTAATATGGATCAAACTTACTTTCCAGAGATTGATCGAGATAACCCATATGCAGCAGCAGCAACATATAATATTGATCAAAATTTGGCAGCTTATTTAGAAAATTCTAAAAAGGAATTTCGAACATCCAATAGGATTGAAGAAGTTGTGGTAACAGCGACTGCTGAAAAAAAGCAATCTAGCAAGGATTTCTCTGCATTGTCTGGTCTATCTATGCCTGAACATCGTGTAGATGGTAGTCGATTGGCTGGCTGTAATGTATTGAGCATGTGTTTGAACACGATGCTTACTGGAATCACTTTTGATGTAAATACTCAGAAATATTATATTACTCGTAATTACAATCAAGGAAGTCGAGTACCTGTACAGTTTTTCTTAAATGGAATGCCAATTGATGAACCATCTATAAATGCAATACAGGTTTCAGAAATTGAAGCTATAGAAATTTTTATGCGAGATGATTTGGGTACTGTAAAGAACATTTACCAGAATGACGGAGTTGTCTCTATAATTACCAAGAAAGAGAAAAAACAACCCCGAATGACACTTGCTCAAATTGAAGCCATGCTACCAAAGTCTAATGTGATAGACCTTTTCCCTTTGGGATATGTAAAGGAACGAAAGTTTTATATGCCAAAATATGATACACCACAGAGTAAAAATGTCAATGATTATAGAACAACAATATATTGGAATCCCGACGTAAAAGTTGAAGGAAAAGGAGAGGTGAATTTAGAGTATTTTAATGCAGATGGTGCCGGGAAATATAAAGTGATTGTTGAAGGTAATGATGTTCAAGGTAATGTAGGTAGACAAATTTATTACTATAATGTAAATTAAGCCAGGTCTAATTGATTTAATTAAAAGAGCTCTTTGACGAGCATGATTATTTATTAATCTTAATTTTAATGTACATCAAACAACTCCCACTATGTTGGATCTATCCAATCTAGTGGGAGTTTATCGTTTAAAGGTTATGACTAGACTCTTATTTAATTGGTTCGTTATGTTTTTTTACCACCTCCCTGATGCCAGTCTCAGGGTCAATCTCCAACTCTGTTTGTTTAATTAAAACAGCGAAAGATGCTGGTTGTATTCCTTTTCCATATTTTAAAGCATATTCTTTGGTGAATTCTGCACCAAAGTAAAGAATAGCTGAGGAATAATAAACCCATGCCAACAGGATAATTATTGATCCTGCAGCTCCATAAGAAGTTGCCGTGATGTTTTGAGATAGATATAATGAAATTCCATATTTCCCCAGCATAAATAGAAGTGCGGTAAATAATGCGCCACCTAGAATATCTTTAAATCGAACTCTTGCATCTGGGAGAAAGGCATATATTGTTCCGAAAAGTACCGTTATGACCAAAAAAGTAATCAATGTATTAATCCAATCAATTAATCCAATATCCCAATGGACCATAAATTGATTGACATAATCAGTCATGATACCTATCAAACTACTTATAATTAAGGAGGCCATTAATAAAAAAACAAGACCTAAAATCATAGAAAAGGAAATGAGTCTGTTGATGATTATTTTAATCCAACCTTTCCTCGGTTTTGGTTTTACTTTCCATATGGTATTTATGGAGTTTTGAATATCTACAAAGATGGTTGTGGAGGTAAATATCAAGGTAGCAGAGCCGACTATAATTCCAATGTTAGATTTGCTGTCTAGCGATAAATTATGTACTGTGGATTCCATCAAGGAAGCGATTTCTTTACCAAAAAGTTCATTTAATTCCTCAATAATTTGTTCGCGTGCACCCTCGCTTCCATCCAAAGCACTCCCATAAAAGAAGCCGAGGGCCCACGTTAATATTAATAAAAGAGGTCCAATTGAAAATACGGTGTAATAGGCTAATGACGCACTCAGTTTCATACAGTTATCTTCCGTAAACGCCAGACCAGCATTCATCAATAATTTCCAGAATTCTTTTATTTTTGAGCAAATTGTTTGTAACATATATCCCTATTCAGTATAGATTGATTTTATAATATCTTCATTTCTTTGCAAAATCACTTTACGCTTTAAGCTGAGTTTTGGAGTTAATTCTCCGCCATCAATAGTCCATTCTTTGGCTAGTAATTTGAACTTTTTTACTTGTTCCCAATGTCCATAATTAGCCATAGATTGTGCCAGTATTTGCTCATATTTGCTTAATATATCAGCTTGACTAATAAGATCTGCTCTCTCTTTGTAGGAAATTCCTTTGAATTTGGCCCATTTTTCAAGTTCCTCAAAAGCTGGGACAATAAGAGCAGATGGAAATTTTTGATTTTCGCCTAGAACCATAACTTGAGCAATAAAAGTCGATTCCATAAGTTTATTTTCTAACACTTGTGGGGCTACGTATTTGCCTCCTGCGGTTTTAAACATTTCTTTCTTTCGATCTGTTATGCGTAAAAAACCATCTGATGTTAATTCACCAATGTCACCAGTTTTTAAGTAACCATCTTCCGTGAATGCCTCTTTTGTCGCCTGTTCATTTTTATAATAACCACGAGAAACACTTGGTCCCTTAACTAAAATTTCACCATCTTGAGCGATTTTAACATCTAAATTTTTCAATACTCGACCTACGGTTCCGAATTTCACATCCTCTGGTTTCCAGGAGTTAACAGCGATTACAGGGGAGGTTTCTGTTAAACCATAACCTTCTAACACTTTAATATCAGCGGCCCAGAATACTCGTGCTAAACGTTCTTGAAGTGCAGCTCCACCTGATACTATTAGTTTAATTTCTCCGCCTAAGGCATCTTTCCATTTAGAGAAAATAAGTTTTCTAGCTATTTTTAACTGAAAGTTATATAAACTAGAATTTTTTCTTGGTTCTTGATATCTCAAACCCAAATTCAGAGCCCAAAAGAATAATGTTTTCTTAATACCAGTTAGATTTTTACCTTTTTCAACCACTTTGTCGTAAACCTTTTCTAGTACTCTAGGTACTGTTGTAAACAAATCAGGTTTGACTTCATTAATATCTGCTACAATGTTATCAAGATTCTCTGCATAGTATATCTGGATTCCTTTAGAAAAATACATATAGACTACCATTCGTTCAAAAATATGACAAAGAGGTAAAAAGCTAAGAGCCTTTTTATATTCTTGGGTTATTAAATGATTGCATGCTTCAAAATTGCTGATGATATTTGTATGAGATAGAAATACGCCTTTTGGTTTTCCAGTTGTTCCTGAAGTATAGATTAGAGTTAATAAATCGTCGCCTCGAACAGATTCACGATGCGTGTTTAAATCTATTTGTTGATTTTCACCTAAATTAACTATTTCAGAATAATTGGCCCTATTTTTAAGTATATCAAAGGTATAAGATGGAATGTCAAGCTGGTTTTTTTTTAATGCATCATCTGTTCTGACTGAAAGATCTTCATTGCTTACGAATAACATTTTTACCTCAGCGTCATCAATAATATAAACTAGGTCTTGCATAGAGAGGGTAGGGTATAATGGTACTGTTGCTATACCTAATTGGTTACATGCAAAATCAATGAAGTTCCATTCTGGACGATTTCCAGACATGATTGCAACTCGATCACCTTTTTTTAAACCTTTTGCCAATAATCCTTTACTAAGATTATCCACTATGGCGATAAAATCTGATGTTGAGAAGGTTTTCCACCCACCCTGATCACGACCCGCAACCATAATTTCTTGGTTGAATTTTGATTGATAATTTGTAATTAAATCATATAATCTAATAATTTTACTCATAAGTGGCTCCTCCCGTCTTTGAAATAATTAAATATGGTATGCTTATATTGGGTTATACTAATATATCATTTTTTGGATGAAAACTATGCTTGCAGAATAAATTTTGTCTTTATTTATACCTGAAGTTCGTTTTAAACGTTTAGAAATTAATAGTACATTTGGCACATAAGAAAATAATAAATATCCATGAATAAAATTTTAAAACTTACCTTACTTTTTGCAATTACATTTTTAGCTTCAACTAATCTAGTCAACGCTCAATTAACTTCTCAACACGCAATTGGTGCTCGCTTTGGCTCTGCAACAGGTGTAACTTATAGGTACACAATGTCACCCGCAACAGCTTTGGAAGGTATCTTAAGTATTCAAAGCAATTCCGAATATAGCCGATTTCGGTTAGTTGGATTATATCAACACCATATGCCACTTATGGATGATTTTTCATGGTATTGGGGTTTTGGTGGTAGTGTAGGATCCTATACTGGAAAAGCATTCACCGATGGAAGTGGTAATAGATATGACAAATACTCAGAACTTGCCTTAAGTGTGGATGGTGTGGTTGGTATAGAGTATAAAATTCCATCAGCACCACTTGCTGTCTCCTTAGATGCCAAACCATATTTTGACTTTTTACAAGAAAGCGGGTTTAGAATTGTAGATGGTTTGGGATTGTCTGTAAGGTATACTTTTTAAAAACTTGAAAAAAAAAATAGATTCTAAAGGTTAAATTAGAATCTATTTTTTTCAATACCAATGTATTAAAGGGATAACCAAATATCTCCTAACTTTCTTTCAGATTCAGTAGAATTTGGATTTCTTTCAATGCTATAAGAGACTTTGTCACTTGCCTTTAAGGTCACAGTAATTTGGCTAATCAACCCATCTCTGGCAATTAAAATATCTACTCGATCACCTATGTTATTGCATTGAATAATTTGTTCCATTTCCCTTCCTTGAGGATCAATTCGATTTCCATTTATAGCCAATAACTCATCATCAACATTTAAACCATCAACCCAGGCCGCAGAATTTCTTTCAATTTGTTTGATAATTGTTCTTCCTTCTTGATGTGATACTTTAATTCCCAGACTGGCAGTTTGCGTGTTTTTATTATGATCAATAAATTGATATCCAACCAGGTTAAAAAAGGCATTATAATCTAAGTCCTCCGTCGAATAAACGGCATCAAATATTTTCTGTAGAGATATACCAGTTATAGATTCTGCTAATTGCTGGAATTCAGATTCAGTAATGCCTTTGTTCAGTGTAAGGAAAAAGTGCTTGTAAGCGGCTCTTATCACGTCATCTAGACGCATTTTTCCATTAGATGAGGTGATGATCCAAATATCCATCATGCAAGCTAACATAGCTCCTTTGTTGTAATATGAAATACTCACATTGGGAGAGTTCTCATCGGGACGATATTGTTTTATCCAAGTATCAAAACTTGAAAGTCCTACTGATTGAATGAGATGCCCCGCACGATTTAACACAATATTGAATTCTGAAACCAATTCATTTAAATATTCAGTTTCATTTCTAAAGCCGCATCTTCGTATAATCAAATTATCATAATAAGAAGTGAAACCTTCAAAAATCCAAAGTAGACTAGTGTAATTTTCCTGATTATAATTGAAGGGTCCTAAGCCAGCGGGTCTTAATCTTTTGACATTCCATAAATGAAAATATTCATGAGCGACTAATGTCAAGTAGTTTAAATAACCTTGAGGATTTGAATACAATAGACGCGAGGCGGAGAGAACCGTAGAATTTAAGTGTTCTAAACCACCATGGGCATTCTGATAATTATGAGTGATGAAAACATAATTACTATTTGGATTAGAGCCCCATAATTGAGTTTCAACTTCAATTATTTTTGTAATATCTTGAGTTAACCTTTCTTTATCGTAATCTGCTATTCCCACCATGGCAAATTCATGCGGTATGCCTGCTGCCTGAAATACCCAGGTATCCTGATTGCCGATTTCAATTGGTGAATCAAATAATATATCAAAGTTCTCAGCAAAAAAAAGTTTGTCATTGTTGTTCTCAACGCTTAATCCGGTGGATATTTTTGACCAGAACTCTGGCAAAGTCACCTCAACTGAAACGGGATGGTTCAATTCTCCATCGAGAAAGAAGAATGTACCCGCAGGACTAATAAAAGCATGGCTTTGGTCAATAAAATTTGTTCTAACTGACTTTTCAAAACTATAAACGCGGTAGGAAACTGTAATTTCCTCCAAGCTGTTTTCTAATTGCCAGGTATTTTTATTGGTTTTGAAAATTTTGAGCGATTGGTTGGACTTTGTTTTAGCGCTAACTGATTCAATATTTTTAGAATACTCCCTGATGAGATAGGAACCGGGGGTCCAAACGGGCATTCTTAGATCCAAAAAATCACCATCAAAACCGAAAATAATTAAGCTAACCTCCACATAGTGTGCCTGAGGTTCAATGAATGAAAGTTGGAAATGTAATTTGCTTTTTTTCATAAAATTTGCCAGAATACCACGGTTAAGTAAAGTGTTTAGCAGAAATCATCCATGATTATTCATTTAGATGAAACCAAATATTTTAGTGTAAGAAAGGGATTGTAAAACTCTTCCTTTTATTTACGTGTATAAACTTCAAAAGTATAATCAAACTTATGATTTTCATCTTTTTTATGAGCATCTGAACTGATTAATTCCCAATCTTCTTTTGGTAAATTTGGAAAAAATGAATCAGCATCAATAATGTTCGTATAAACTTTTGTTAAAAGAATCCTGCTCGCTAAATCTATAGATTGTTTAAATATGTCACCTCCTCCAATAATGAAAATTTCTTTTTCATCACGACAGTAAGTCAAAACTTCAGGAATACTGTTCGCAACGTCTACATCGTCAGCTTGAAAATCCATTTTGCGGCTTATAACGATATTTCTTCTGCCCGGTAGAGCCTTTCCAATTGATAAAAATGTTTTGCGCCCCATTACTATAGAATGTCCCATAGTTTGGTCTTTAAAATATTTAAAGTCATTAGGTAAATGCCAAGGCATTTGATTATCCTTACCAATAGCATTGTTTAGTGCTACAGCTACAATCAAGGTAACTTTAGTTTTCATTTAAAATATTTGTAATTAATTTAAACAGCAACTTTTGCTTTAATATGTGGATGATGATCGTAATTTACTAATTCAAAGTCTTCAAATTTGAATTCGAATAAATCCTTTACCAATGGATTAATTTTCATCTGAGGAAGTGCTTTAGGCTCACGAGAAAGTTGCATCTGAGCTTGTTCAAAGTGATTGCTATAAATATGGGCATCACCTAATGTATGAATAAAATCTCCAATTTCCATATCGCAAACCTGTGCAACCATCATGGTTAATAAAGCATAAGATGCAATATTAAAAGGAACACCCAAGAAAATATCAGCACTTCGTTGATACAGTTGACAGGAAAGTTGTGGTTTTAAAAGACCTTTGTCTGGTTGTGCGGGTGCGACATAGAATTGAAAGAATGCATGACATGGAGGTAAAGCCATATTTTCAATTTCGGCAACATTCCAAGCCGAAACAATAATTCTTCGAGAATCAGGATTAGTTTTAAGCTGTTTAATCACCTGGCTAATTTGGTCAATATGATGTCCGGAAGCAGTAGGCCAAGAGCGCCATTGGGAACCGTAAACAGGACCCAAATCACCATTTTCATCAGCCCATTCATCCCAAATTCTCACCCCATTTTCCTTAAGATATTGGATGTTTGTTTCGCCTTTTAAAAACCAAATCAATTCATGTATTATAGATCGAAGATGAAGCTTTTTTGTTGTAACTAATGGAAAACCCTCTTTTAAATTATACCGCATTTGGTATCCGAATACACTTTTTGTTCCTGTTCCAGTTCTATCTGATTTTTCAAGACCATTGGTATAAACGTGGCTAAGTAGATCCAAATACTGTTTCATAGTATGATTTATATATTTTTCACGAAGATACCTATTTTTTTTAAATCATTAGAATCACACAATTTCTCTTCTTCGGATTATTTCCTGGTTTTTATGTATTTTTGCAAAATATCATGGAAAAAAAAGTTGCTTTCTATACATTGGGTTGTAAGCTGAATTTTTCAGAAACTTCTTCAATTGGTCGTATTTTTAAGGATGCTGGGTACCAAACAACCCCCTTCAATAGCGAGGCAGATATTTATGTAATAAATACCTGTTCGGTAACAGATCATGCTGACCGAAAATGCAGAAAAGTTGTTAAGGAAGCCCTAAAGTATTCTCCAAATGCATACATCACTATTGTCGGATGTTATGCTCAGCTGAAACCAAAAGAAATTTCAGAAATACCTGGTGTTGACATGGTGCTAGGAGCTGCAGAGAAATTCAATATCTTGGAACATATTGACGATTTAACAAAAAATAAAAAGGCTGTGGTACATAATACCCCAATCCAAGAAACTAATCAGTTTATTTCTGCCTTTTCATTTGGAGATCGGACGCGTACTTTTCTTAAAGTTCAAGATGGTTGTGATTATTCTTGTACCTTTTGTACCATTCCATTAGCTCGCGGTGCTAGCCGTTCGGGGAGCATAGCAGATATTGTAAATCAGGCGAAAGAAATAGCAGGGACTGGAGTCAAGGAAATTGTATTGACAGGTGTTAATATTGGTGACTATGGAATTCGAGATGGCGTACGTCAAGATAAATTTATAGATTTATTAAAGAACTTGGATGAAGTAGAGGGAATTGATCGAATGCGTATTTCAAGTATTGAACCTAATCTATTAACCAATGAAATTATTGAGTTTGTCGCGCAATCAAAGCGATTTGTCCCTCATTTTCATATGCCACTACAATCAGGTAGCAATAAAATATTAGCGCAAATGAGACGACGCTATAAACGTGAGTTATATGGCGAACGAGTTGCTAAAATTAAATCACTCATGCCAGATTGCTGCATTGGTGTTGATGTCATTGTTGGTTTTCCTGGAGAAACCCGTGAGGATTTTATCGACACCTATAATTATTTAAATGACCTGGATATTTCTTATCTCCACGTTTTTACATACTCCGAGAGAGAGAATACTATAGCCTCTCAAATGGAAGGGGCGGTCCCTGGAGCGCAACGAAGTGATCGAAGCAAAATGTTGCACATTTTATCAGATAAAAAACGTAGAGCATTTTATGAAAGTCAAATCGGCAAAATTGACCAGGTATTATTTGAGGGGGATCTAAAGGATGGTTTCATGCATGGTTTTTCTAAAAACTATGTAAAAGTCCGCACACTATACGATCCACTACTAGTGAACGAAATGGTTTCGGTAAAATTTCTAAGTATTTCCGAAAATGGAGATGTCGATATTCAGGAAATTCCTGAACTTATTCAGCATTAAAAATATATACGATTTGCCACAAACTTATAAAAGATAATTAGAATTATAAGAGATACAAAAGATACTTCTCAAAAGTTCCAATAAACTTTGAAGCTAGAGCTATTGTAGCAGTTTATTTATTCCTTCGTCTGAAACTATCGAATTCTTTGTGTAATCTAAGGAGCTTATAGGTGGAACTAATTAGTTCGTTTGTTTCCAAGAGTATTGAAAAATATAACCTACTATTCTTAGGGCTATTTTCAGATGTCCGGATTCGATCAATTTGTTTATCCAGCAAATTATTGATGTATTCTTGTATATCTTCGCGTTCCTTTATGATTTCATCAATTTTTGCGAAGTCTAACCTTTTGTAAGTGTTGTGAATCTTAGAAAACCAAGTTCCGATTCTTTCCACTACATATTTTAGATCTTTAGCCTGACTGATACGCAAATGTTTATGATTATTATCTACATGCGATAATGCATTCGAATTAATTACGGCAACATTCTCTACCATATCCTGCAGATAACCTAAAGAAATGATATAATATCGACTTCCTTTAACCGAGGTGTCATCCAGGTTTCGGATATAGTCATACATTGAATTATTAGTCGAATTCAAATCATTTTGCATTTTTTTGACCAATTTTTTATTCACCAATAAGGAATCCAAATCCTCTTTAATTAAGGCATCGATAGCATCTTTATAAAAGACATTTGTTTTGGAAAAGGTTTCGTTTATTTGATTGGCGCTGGTTTCAATAACTTGTTGTAAACTTATAATGTCTCCTTTTTCCAAATTAAGTTGTTGTAAAGCTTGGGCCTTTATTTTTTTATCATGACTTTTTGCATTTCTATATAATAAAAGAGCCAATACAATCAGAGAAATTACAAAAGTAACAACACCGCCAACTTTTAGGAAATAAGCAAAGATAAAAGCTCCTGCAAAGGCCGATCCAGCAGTTATAAACCAGCCTCCAATTACATGAAAAACACCGGAGACGCGGTACACGGCACTTTCTCTTCCCCAAGAGCGATCTGCAAAGGCCGTTCCCATAGCAACCATAAAGGTGACGTAGGTTGTTGATAAAGGTAGTTTCATTGAGGTGCCTAAGGCAATAAGACTACTGGCAACCATTAGGTTAACAGATGCTCTTATCATATCAAACATTGGCTCATCCTTAGAGTTTTTTGAACTTTGATTAGCACTTATTAAAGGATTTTCAAACTTCTTATCAATCCTAGCCTGTAAAGTTCTTGGCATAATATAAGAAAGAACAGAACCAACTTTAATAAAACTCCGTACAACTCTTCTAGAAACTAAATTTGATTTAAATTTTTCATTCCCATTACTTTGGCTCGAAAGGCTCATTTCGGTTTCAATCACTGTTTTTGCTTTCTTAGAAGTCCATAAAGTGATAACCATAACTATACCAGCAGAAAGTAAAATCCATAAAGGTGCTACGATATTGTTCGATGCTAATGCACCCATGGTGAAAGTATTAGGGTTCGCTAATGGAGAATTTTTAAAAATTTCAATGGACTGAGCGGCAGCAACTGGTACACCTATAAAATTAACCAAATCGTTACCTGCGAATGAGAGTGCTAATGCGAAAGTACCAATACCGATGATGACCTTAAGGATATTATATCCTAAAATATTGATCATAAAACTGATAAAAGTAAACAGGACAAAACTTCCTGCAAGAATTAAAAATTCGTGGGCATCAACCCAATCTTTTACGTTGGAACTAATAAAAGATACTCCCTTTAGGCCTTTGATTAGGATAAAGTATGAAATGGCTGACATGGCAACGCCTCCGAAAATTACCCCAATGTTTTTTAGTTTCCTTTGAAACTGAAAGGTGAAAAGAACTCTAGAAATATATTGAACAATCATACCAATTGTAAAGGAAATAATTACAGATAGTAGGATGCTATAGACAATTTCAGAAGCTTTCTCTGTGTTGATGTAAGAGCTTAAAGAGGCCCAATTACCATCGGTAGATGCTATTTTGAAAATAGCTAGACTAATAGCTGCACCCAATAGTTCGAATACAATTGAGACGGTGGTTGAAGTTGGTAATCCAAAATAATTAAAAATATCTAATAATATAATATCAGTAATCATGACTGCTAAAAAAATGGCCATAACATCTTCAAATGAAAATTTGCTGGGGACATAAATTCCACTTCTAGCAATTTCCATCATACCACTTGAAAATATGGACCCGAAAAGGATTCCTAAACTGGCAATAATCATTATACTTTTGAAGGGAAGCGCCTTGGAACCAATGGCAGAATTTAAAAAGTTTACCGCGTCATTACTCACGCCAACCATTAAATCTATTATTGCTAAAACAGCTAAAGTGATTAATACGAGGTAAAGATAATTCTCCATAACAGCTAATTTAAATTTTATCTATTAAATATCAGTTAATAAATGGATTAGATGATCCTGTAAATATGCAAGTATAATGTAAAAAGCTTAAAATTTAGCTTTTTGTTTTTAATTTATTCTTCCAATAAATTGTTATTAATATAAAAATAACCCCACTCCATTTAAGCCATGAAACAGACTCGTCTAAAACCAAGCTTGACATAAATATTGCTACAGGTAATTCAATAGATCCTAGCACAGATCCTAGTGAGTAACCTGTCTTTGGCATACCATAGGCGAATAATAATGGAGGTATTACTGTTCCGAACATAGAGAGTAATATACCATATGGAAAAATACCAATGAAAATCTTAAGAGACAGAAGAGAGAAGGGATGAAGGATAAACAGAATGAATAAAAAGGCGCCTGTAATCATTAAAGCACTTTTATGCATTGGTGGATAATCATTCCCAATCCGCCCATTTACGATGATAAATACAGAGTACGCAGTTGCTGAGAGAATTCCATAAATGATGCCTTCAAGGGAAAAAGATTCTATGGGTTCCTCTAGTAAACCTGTTGCTAGTAGAGTACCCACCAAAACGCAGATGATGATAACTATTTGACTTAAATTAGCTTTGGCTTTAAAAAAGATAAGTTCAACAAGTTGTCCGATCCAAATGTACTGCATTAGCAGTACAATGGCAAGTGAGGCGGGTAGTAAAGCAACACTTTTATAGTACAAAAGACTTACCGCACCAGTACTAATTCCGGCAACTAGAATTCTCCATTTTGAACTTTTTGAAGGGTATTTTTTTTTGTCTGTTTTTCCTCGTAATATCAGCCATAAAAGCCAAAGGATTAAAGCTCCTAAAAAGGTTTGAATTCCAGTAACCTCAGCTAAATTAAAACCTTGTCCATAGGCTTTTTTAACGAATGTAGAAAGGATCCCAAAACTAATTGCACCAATAAGAACTGCAATAGCCCCTTTCGATTTTTCCATTATGCAAAATAACGGAATTTTGGATTAGTATGTGCTATAAAATTACGATCATGACCATTAAAAGATTATTCGAATGATTAATAATCATTGAATATTTCCCTCTTTTTAAAAAGAAATAACATTTGTGGAAAAAAGGATATGGCAAATATTATTGGCTTATCTATCTTTACAAGAATGAGATCTAGAATAAATACACTGTATTCTTTGTTGGTAATTATTTTCATAAGTTCTTGCGGAGTGCAAAAGAAATCCACTCAGTTATCGCGCAACAACGAGACGATCAATTCCAATACATTTCCAAATTCTGATGCAAGTGATTCAAGGAGGGTTGAATATGGACCCAATAAAATCCAAAATTACGCGAAACTCCTTGGGGTGGATGCTAATGAATTTAATAATTTAGATTTGTATTATTTCATTGATGAATGGATGGGGACTCCCCACCGGATGGGGGGACTAGATAAGAAAGGAGTAGACTGCTCAGGATTTATAGGCATGCTTTATAGCAAAATCTATGGTAAGGATTTGCCAAGATCTTCTAGGGACATGGCGCAAACCATTAAGAAAAAGAAGAATGTGCAACTCAAAGAAGGCGATTTGGTTTTCTTTTCTTTCTCCGGCAGAAACATCGACCATGTAGGTATTTATCTCCATAATGGAAAATTTGCACATGTTTCCACACGAAAGGGCGTAATCATTTCGAGTCTAAGTGATGCTTGGTACGCGAAATATTTAGAAAGTTGCGGTACCCCTAAAATCTAAATCTTAAATAAAGGCTGGATAAAAGATGACAATTGTCTATTTTTGTAGATATTTCAATTATTATGTCAGATAGAACTAAACGAATTTTTTTAGCCATTTGTATTGTCGTTCCTTTTCTTATCTATTGCGTGTATTATTACTCAGCAATGGTAAAAAATGCCCCATTTCGTTTTACCGATTTTGAATCCATTGAATTCGCATATGGATTTCCTGATTCGATGCTTAATCAGTATGATTCAAAAACGAGTCATTATCAATACTTAACAAAAGATGGCAAAGTGGTTAAAGATACATTGAAACTTAGAAAAGATGATTTGTTATATCTACATAGAAAGGCTCAGGAGTTAGGGTTTTGGAATGTAAATGATGATATGACAACTCAACTAACGGATAGGGAAGAAGGCGCCAAAGTACCGCGATACAAACTAACGTTCAATTATAAGGAAAAATCTAAAACAGTAGTGTTAGACACCGATTATCCGGGGCCAATAAAAATGGTTGAAGCAGCGCGTACAACCGTAGATGAAGTATTGCGTATGTTGGCTAGCGCAAAAGCTCGAACGGAAGATTAACCTTCCGCAAATCGTTAAACTATTCTACAAGCGATTGATAGAATATAATTTGAAAATAAAAAGACCTTATCGACAAACGATAAAGGAAGATTTTTATATCTAAAAATTTATTAAGGACCCTTCTGATTTAATAAATTTCTTCGTAGAAGTTGATCTAAAAATTTTTCACAAATCTTTTAGATCAAATTATTATTATTCATGTTAATTAGAATTTCTGATCCATTTTTAATTAATTGATTTTAGATCAATCGATTAAGCGAGAATATTTTTATAAAGTATATCGCAGAATTTTTTTAACTTGTAGAAAAATCTAAATTATGGATACAAAAATCTCATCAAAGTTTATTGCTGAACTGATTGGAACTTTCGGTTTGGTACTATTTGGCTGCGGTGCAGCTGCAGTGGCTGGAGGTGACACGCTTGTTGGAACCTCTGGCTTAGGATTATTAGGTATCTCCTTAGCATTTGGACTATCTGTAGTCGTTTTTGCTTATGCTATCGGAGGTGTATCTGGCTGTCATATCAACCCAGCGGTTACTATAGGAGTAATGGTTTCCGGAAAAATTTCAGTTAAAGATGCTGTCGCTTATATTATTGCTCAAGTTTTGGGAGCAATTATAGGAGCCTTTGTGTTAAAAACAATCTTGGGCGGACAAATTAATGGGTTTACCCCAGGAGAATGGGCATATGGGTCAAACGGTTGGGGTGATGGCTATCAGAATGAATACGGAATGGTAACAGCCTTTATTACTGAGACGGTTTTAACCGCATTATTTCTATTTGTGATTTTAGCAACCACATCGAAAATTGGCAACAGTACAATGGCCGGATTAGCAATAGGTCTTACCTTAGTTTTAATTCATATTGTAGCGATCCCAATAACTGGGACTTCTGTTAATCCAGCAAGAAGTTTGGGCCCAGCTATATTAGCAGGCGGTCAAGCGCTATCGCAATTATGGTTATTTATAGTGGCTCCTGTTATAGGTGCAATTCTGGGTTCGGTGCTCTGGAGATTAGTCTATTTAGAGCCGAAGCAAGCTTAATTGGTTCTCTTTTCGATACTCTTGTTTCATGAATATCCAAAATGGGGACTGAGTTATAAGCAAAAATCAAGATTCATAGAAAATTTACTTTGAATGTGTTTCTCTAAAGAATAAGGATTAAATAAAAACGGCAATTTTCTATTTGAAAATTGCCGTTTTTATTTGACTGGGAATCATAAAAAAATTGATTTGATATCTTCAAGCTAAAATGATATCAGATACAGTACCTTCTTCCTTAAATTTTTATTAGTCCCATAGCATCTGTATTGTAGGTTATAAATGAAGTTGTGCTATTATCTTTGAATGACTTATTTGTTTCCATAATTTGAATAATATTGAAGTTGTGAAAAATTATAAATTGCTTATCTTCGTACATGGATAATTTTATTGTTTCTGCTCGAAAATACCGCCCGGTCAAATTTGATTCGGTGGTGGGACAGCAACACATTACGAGCACCTTAAAAAACGCGATTCACAATAATCAGTTAGCACAAGCATTCCTGTTTTGTGGGCCACGTGGTGTTGGTAAAACAACCTGTGCACGTATCCTTGCGAAAACGATAAATTGTGAACAAATTACGGATGGATCTGAAGCATGTGGCACCTGCAGTAGCTGTATGTCGTTTCAAAATGGAAATTCATTTAGTATACATGAACTAGATGCTGCATCAAATAATTCTGTTGATGATATTCGTTCATTGATCGATCAAGTCCGAATTCCTCCTCAAACTGGAAAATATAAAATCTATATTATAGATGAGGTGCATATGTTATCTCAACAGGCATTCAATGCATTTTTGAAAACACTGGAAGAACCACCATCTTATGCAATATTTATCCTTGCCACAACTGAAAAACATAAAATTCTTCCAACCATTTTATCTCGCTGTCAGATCTTCGATTTCAACAGAATAAAAGTAGAAGATATGGCAAACCATTTGCTTTCAATTGCCAACCAAGAGGGGGTGGCCTTTGAAATGGATGGTTTACACGTGATCGCTCAGAAAGCTGATGGTGGATTACGCGATGCCTTATCAATGTTTGATCAGATTGTTAGTTTTTCTAATAAAAATTTAACGTATAAAGCTGTAATCGATAATCTGAATATTTTGGATTACGATTATTATTTCCAGCTGTTGGAGGCTATTTCGAAACAAGATGCAGCGAATAGTTTGGTTATTTTCGATCAAATCTTAAATAAAGGTTTTGATGGAGGACATTTTATTGCAGGATTATCGAGTCATGTTCGTAATTTATTAGTCACTAAGGACTCTACAACCCTAAAACTGTTAGAGGTTAGTGAGAATGTAAAAAAACGTTATTTAGAACAATCCCAACTTTTGTCAAGCGGCTTGTTGCTATCTGCATTAAATATTGCTAATCATTGCGAAGTAAATTATAGGACAAGTAAGAATCAGCGATTGCAGGTTGAGCTGGCGCTGCTTAAAATGTGCCATATCTCAAGTGCAATACAATTTGCAGATCAAGGTTCTTTAGCACAAGCTGAACTAAAAAAAAAACTTCCTGAATCAATAATAAGTCAAAAAGACACAATCATAACTAAAGAAAAGGATACTTCAGAAGCAGGTCTATCGTTGAAGAATTCTTTTATAGAGGCACCAGAAAATCATCAAATAAATGAAACTTCTGGTTCTGTTGTCGGTTCAATATTGTCGCATGCATCGCTTAAGAGCGAAAAAGATCCTGTGCAGAATAATTCATCTGGGAAAGCGTGGGGTAAATTTAAACCAACAACTGCAATACCAAATCTGAATACAATTTTTGAGCAAAAGAATGTTCAGGAATCCGAAGAAATTGACTTAGTTGACGGAACTGAATTCTATGAGGTAACACAAAACGCGTTTATTAATAAGTGGAATACCTTTGCTGAAATTCTGAAAAAAGAAAATAGGATTACTTTATATACGATTATGACTTCAAACCTTCCTGTCTTGCAAGGTACTAAAATAAGGATTGAAGTTGAAAATGCGGTACAATTGGAGCAACTTAAGCTAGGGAAAATTGACATATTAAACTACCTTCGGGTAGAACTTCGGAATTTTTCATTGGATATGCAAAGTGTTATGGTAGAAAGTTCCAAAGAACGAAAACCCTATACCGCTCAAGAAAAATATCAAGCTATGGTGAATAAGAATCCGATGTTAGATGAATTGAGAAAAACCTTTGATTTAGGGCTGAGCTAATCATTTTCTTTTCTACCTTTGTAGCAATCAAAATTTTGATTTTGGTTATTCATTAATATAAAGGAAAATAAATGCAACAATTTCAGCGTAACGATAGGACAGATAAAAGGGAGTCTAATCAAATGGTATTTGGTATCCGTGCCGTAATGGAAGCTATAGATAGTGGTAAAGAAATTGAATCTTTATTTGTTCAACGTGGTTTGTCTGGTGCACTCTTTGCAGAATTTAAAGCATTCGTTAAGGAATATGATATATCCTACCAACAAGTCCCTATTGAAAAACTGAATAGGATAACCCGCAAAAATCATCAGGGAATCATCGCTGTTATTTCGCCGATAGTGTATCAAAATATTGAGGACTTGTTGCCATTGATATACGAAAAGGGAGAAACCCCACTTTTATTAATGTTAGATGGTGTAACCGATGTGCGTAATATGGGTGCGATTGCTCGTACAGCTGAATGTGCTGGAGTTCAGGCGATCATTGTTCCCAAAAAAGGATCTGCCGAAATTAACCCAGATGCAATCAAGACCTCCACCGGCGCCTTGTATAAAATTCCTGTATGTCGACATGACTCCCTCTCAAAGGTTGCAAAGTTTTTAATTGATTCTGGAGTGCAAGTAGTTGTTAGCACTGAAAAAACATCCGATTCGATTTATGACGTAGATTATACCTTACCGACATGTGTTGTTATGGGAGCTGAAGATGTTGGCGTATCAGACGATTTAATTCGAATATCCGATAAGCTAGCAAAGATTCCAATGTTTGGTGAAATTGCCTCTTTAAACGTTTCTGTATCTGCTGGCGTTGTAATATATGAGGCTATTCGCCAACGCGATAAAAAGTAAATTGGGTTCCAATGAAAAGCCCTTTCATTTGATGTAATTGATTGGATATGCATAATACATCGAAATTATAAACGCATGTTTATGCATTTTTATATTTTGATATTCATATTATTGCGATATCTTTATAACTATCAATTTAAAACCAAATGAATCAGGGTATAATTTTAAAAGGATTGGCAAGTCTCATATTGCTATCAAGTAGCATAGTCAATCTCTTTGCTCAGAATCCATTACAAATAGAAAATAGTATCTTAAAAGATTCCAATAACTTTTTTTATATAGATTTTTCGAATTATCAAAAACCATTAAAATCGTTACCGATTGGAGTTTTTGATTCAGGAACTGGAGGGCTTACTGTTTTGGATGCATTGGTGAATTTTGATCAATTCAACAACAAAACGAATCAGAAGATATCTGATGGAGAATTAGACTTTAATCAGGAGGACTTTATATATCTTGCTGACCAAGCAAATATGCCCTATGGAAATTATCATGCTAGTTTTAAAGATGATTTATTAGTAGAACATATAATTAAAGACTTTCAGTTTTTGCTTAGCAATAAATATTATTCATCTCAATCTTCTGCCACCCCTAAGTCGGATAAACAACAAGTTAAAGCTATTGTGATCGCTTGTAACACGGCGACAGCTTATGGTTTTAAGGAGGCGTCTGCTTTTTTGGAAAGAACAAAGTTGAATATTCCAGTTATCGGAGTGATAAACGCTGCAGCTAGAGGTACATTAATGGGGTTTGATAAAAATGAGAATGGATCTATAGCCGTGTTTGCTACCGTAGGAACTATTGCCTCATCAGGCTACGAGAGAACACTAAATGAACAAATAAAGACATTAGGTCTAAAAGGTAATATTCAAATATTCAATCAAGCAGGACACGGTATTGCTGAGGCTGTAGATGAAGAACCTGATTTTATAAATGCCAATGCAAAAAAACCACGAGAAAATTATCGGGGGCCTTCCCTAGTAAAAGACGAGTTCGAAATTGATCGAACGCTTTTGGATATTTACAATTTTAATTTTGATAAAAATCAAATGCTATGTGATAGTATTAATTCAGAAGATTGTACGATAATGCAATTAAATTCATCCGAAAATTACGTGCGATACCATCTAGTTAGTTTGTTGGAGAAGATGCGGAAGACCGAAAATTCAGAACCCTTAAAGGCTTTAATTTTGGGTTGCACACATTACCCTTTTTTGATTAAGGAGATTAACCAAGTTTTAGCAGAGTTAAGGGCTTACAGGGGAGGGGATGGACAAGTAAAGTATCGGCATTTGATTGACGAACAAGTTGCCATCATTGACCCATCAGTTTTTGTTGCAAATGAATTGTATGAAGCATTGAAGAATGAAAGCCTTTTCAATGATAAGGGAGATATGTTTATGAATTCTGAATTCTATATTTCAGTCCCAAATAAAGATAACCAAGCTGTTGAACTGGAAGAGCAGGGAAATAGGTTTACCTATGAATATAAATATGGTAGACTGGTAAATGAGATTCAAGAATATGTGAAAATAGTGCCGTTTAATAAGAGCAATATTTCTAAAGAGACTCTAAACCGGTTTCAATTAATTATTCCAAAAACGTATGATTTAATGAAGAATTTTAATCAGAAGAATCTGAAGGTATCCTCCTTAGAATCATCTTTGAAAATTGACTAGTTATTCTTTGATTTTCAGGTACTGAGTCTTGAAAGTAAAACCTAACTTCAACGTTTATTTCATTATGGCACAAAAAAACGAGCAGGGAAAACATTTTTCCTGCTCGTTATATTTCCAAATTGGATTAAGATTTTAGTATCTGCTTTTAGATTCTCTACGCTTTCCTGAGAAATCGCGGAAGCCACCTCCAGAAGAACGGTCTCTACGACCTGCTCCACCATTACGGTCCCCACCACTTCTTTCTCCTCTATCACTATAGCGACGTTTAGGACCTCTATCTCCACCACGGTCAGATCTTCCTTCTCCAGAAACTTCAATCCGGACATCTCTGCCATTGAAATCAACTTCTTTGAAGCCTTCGAATACTTTTTGAACTTCTTCGTCTTGTACCTCGAAAAATGTAAAAACTCCTTTGAGGTCTATTTTGCCTATTGATTTGCCAGAAATTTTACTCTTGTTACAGATAAAACCTAACATATCTCCACGACTAAATTCATCTACAGAACCTAAGTTTATAAATAACCTGGTATATCCTTTAGAACTAGTGCGACGACCAGAAGATTCTCTATCTGAATCTTTAAACGAAGATTCACGAGCTTCTATGTTAAGATCCGGAGCATTTTTGTAATAGTTCAAGAACCTGTTAAATTCTAATGAAGCAAAACGTTTGATCACGTCTTCTTTACTCAAGTCTTTTAGACTTTCGAGAATTTGAGGTAAAAATGCATTAATTTGTTCCTCTTGTACTTCTACATTATGAACGCTATCAACGATTGAGAACAATTGTTTTTCACAAACTTCAGTTCCTTGAGGAACTTGTTTGCGTACGAACTGTTTCCCAATAATTTTTTCGATATGACGGATTTTACTCATTTCTTTAACATTCACTAAAGAAATCGAAATTCCGGTTTTACCAGCTCTTGCAGTACGTCCTGAACGGTGAGTGTAGTTTTCGGTCTCGTCCGGTAAGGAATAATTTATTACGTGAGTTACGTCGTTAACATCAATACCACGAGCTGCAACATCTGTAGCGATAAGTAATTGTAAGTTACGTTCACGGTAACGTTTCATTACTTTATCACGTTGTTGTTGAGATAAATCTCCATGTAAAGAGTCAGCATTATACCCGTCTTTAATTAAAGATTCAGCAATTTCTTGTGTTTCAATTTTTGTGCGACAGAACACAATACCAAAGATGTCTGGGTAAAAATCTACGATGCGTTTGAATGCAGCATATTTATCTTTAGCCTTGATCATAAAATATTGGTGTTCAATATTCTCATTTCCTGTATTTTTAGTACCAACAGTTAATTCAACTGGATCTGTCATGTACTTTTGTGCAATACGGCGCACTTCTTTAGGCATAGTTGCTGAAAACAACCATGTTTTTTTCTCATCTGGCGTTTCTGAAAGGATATTATTAATGTCCTCTTGAAATCCCATGTTTAGCATTTCATCAGCCTCATCTAATACGACATATTTCACGTTAGAGAAGTCAATCGCTTTTCGGCCAATAATATCCAGCATACGACCTGGAGTTGCTACTACAATTTGTACTCCACGGCGAATCTGACGTAACTGATCCCCAATGTTCGCGCCACCGTAAACGGCAACAACATGTACATTATCAATAAATTTGGCATACTTTTCTAAATCTCTCGCAATTTGCAAACAAAGTTCACGCGTTGGACATAATACCAAAGCTTGTGGTTGTTTAATCGAGAAATCTAATTGTTCTAGTAGAGGAAGACCAAATGCCGCTGTCTTTCCTGTGCCTGTTTGGGCTAATCCGACAAAATCGTCGTTACCAGTCAGTAATACAGGAATGGCTTTTTCCTGGATGGGAGAAGGTTTTTCAAAACCTAACTCAGTGATGGCATTAACAATATCATGACGGATCCCAAGTTCTAAAAATGGGTTCATGAATTAAATTATACAATAGGCACAATTGCCTAAGGCGGTGCAAAGATAGGTGTAATAATTGGTTTTTCCTATAGTTCAGTGTTTTATGTTTCTTAATATTTGATATTTGCCGTCAGTAGAATTGATTAATCACCATAAAATGTACATTTAAAGCACATGCAAGTCATATTATAACTTCAGCAAGCATCTCAGATGAAAATCAAATAATAGAAAATAATTTTTAAAGATTCTATCTTGGCGAATATTCATATAATATTTGGCTGATTGTGATAAATAAAAAACATAATTTCGAAATGTACCGTGTTTATAGTGTAAAAGTTGTAAAACAACTCCTTTAGATGAATATTTTGAAATAAAATATTGCAATAAGTATTAAAGTCTTAATAAAATATTGTTTTTTTTATTTTTTTTGTAGGTTTGAATCTGTAATCATTAACTGAAATTATGTGGTATAAAAAATCAATTTCGAAATTAGTCTCTGAAGCTGAACAAAGTGGAGAAGGTACTCTAAAAAGGACCTTGTCAAGTACAGGTCTAGTGGCATTAGGTGTTGGCGCTATAATAGGTGCAGGATTATTTTCGCTTACTGGAATCGCTGCGGCGGACCATGCAGGCCCCGCTGTTATGTTGTCATTCATTATAGCCGCCGTAGGATGTGCTTTTGCAGGACTTTGTTATGCAGAATTTGCATCCATGATTCCGGTTGCTGGTAGTGCTTATACATATTCATACGCTACCATGGGAGAGTTTATGGCATGGATAATCGGATGGGATTTGGTTTTGGAATATGCTTTAGCGGCAGCTACTGTTGCGGTAAGCTGGTCTCAATATGTCAACGAGTTGTGTATCATTGTAGGTATTCATTTACCTCCTGATTTCTTGTATGGACCTTTCGAAGGAGGTATCATCAATCTTCCGGCTATTATAATCGTCTGTTTATTGTCTTTATTACTTATGAGAGGAACACAAGAGTCCTCTTTCGTAAACAATATTTTGGTTGTCTTAAAAGTAGGTGTTGTAATATTATTCATCGTGCTGGGATGGCAATTTATCGATCCTGCAAACCATACACCGTTTATTCCTGTAAATGAGGGGGAAGAATTAGTCAAACAGGGAACTATGGGCTTTTGGGATTTTTGGAATAGCGATTATAGAGGTCATTATGGATGGTCTGGTGTTTTGCAAGCTGCTGGGGTTGTTTTTTTTGCTTTCATCGGGTTTGATGCAGTGAGTACCGCTGCGCAAGAGGCCAAAAATCCTAAAAAAGGGATGCCGATTGGTATCATAGGATCATTAATTATATGTACGCTACTTTATGTCTTATTTTCTTATGTGATGACCGGGCTGGCTCCATATACCGCATTTAGTGGCGATGCTAAACCAGTTGCTACTGCATTTGAGAAAACAGGATACCATTTCTTAAATACAGCGATGATCATTACGATTATTGCGGGTTACACCTCGGTGATTTTAGTCATGTTATTAGGGCAAAGTCGTGTTTTTTATTCAATGAGTAAAGATGGATTATTACCAAAAATATTTTCTGATTTATCAAAACGACAGACACCTTGGAAGACCAATTTGATTTTTATGGTATTCGTTAGTGTTTTTGCAGGTTTCGTTCCTGTTTCAGATCTTGGGCATATGGTTAGTATTGGAACATTATTTGCCTTTACCTTAGTTTGTGTCGGTATTTTAGTTCTTCGAAAAACAAATCCAGAGTTAGCTAGACCATTTAGGACTCCGTTGGTACCTTTGATACCAATATTAGGGGTGATTGTTTGTGTTTTGTTAATGGCGGGGTTGCCTATCGAAAGCTGGGAAAGACTCGGTATTTGGATGATAATAGGAGTAATTCTGTACTTTATCTATGGACGGAAAAATAGTGTTCTTGGGAAAGAAAAACGAGCTAATGAAAATTCGTCTGAATTATAGAAATGACTAGTAAACTATAAAAAGTGAAGGCTACCATTATGGTAGCCTTCACTTTTTTATTCCCGAATTACCAGTTAATTGTTAATATAAGGTGAATTCTACTCGTCTGTTTTGTTGACGACCTTCTGCTGTATTATTTGTTGCAATGGGCTGGTTTGGACCATATCCTGTGGCCTCTATACGAGAAGGATTAGCTCCTTTTGAAACCAAATATGCTTTAACAGATTCTGCACGTTCTTTGGATAAGCGTAAATTTAATTGTAAGGAACCCGTATTGTCTGTATGCCCGGCAAGTTTTAGGCTGAAGTTTTTTTCAATTAAAAGGGCCGCAACTTTATTTAAGGATTCAAAAGAAGTTGTTCGAATGGTTGCTTTGCTCAAATCAAACTCAAGGTTTTTAATAGCTTCATCAACTACTTTTTTATCTTCTTCTGTAACTACAATCTTTTCAACCACCTTAGTTTCATGTTTCATTTCTGGAAGAGGACATCCTGCCCCATCGACTTTTGTCCCCGAGGGAGTATCCGGACATTTATCAAACTTATTAGCAACTCCATCACCATCATCGTCATTTAGACTTTCATTTATGGAAGATATTTCAGATTTCAATTGCTCATTAGCGGCAATTAGACCATCTCTTTGAGCAACCAATTCATCATATTTCTTAACAATTGTTGCAACCGGATTACTGTTTCCTAAATAAGGTTTACTTGGATTTCCAAGAGCAATTTCTAACCCTGCGTGTGCATATGAAAACAAATCATTTTTATATTGATCGCCTGTAATTCCATCAAATTTTTGATTAGCCCAATTTAATTGATAACCTAGATCAATGTTAATTCCTTTTGAAACAGCAAATTTAAAGCCGGCATCTACTGGAACAAACAACTTAGTTTCTGATTCATCTGTACTTTGAGCGCCATCAATAGTATAGCTAGTTTCATAATTCATAGCACCAATACCTGCGGCGAAATATGGTTTAATGATGCTATTGAAAAATCTCCAATTAGCATTAGCTAAAGTAAATTCACCTGTGAGCGCTGTCGACCAAGGTATTTTAGTCTCAAATGCAGATATCTCAGTAGTACTCGCCAATTCGTTTTTTCCAGCTACCTTGCCGCCCATGTATTGTGCTTTGATGCCGAAACTTGGGGACAGCTGTTTCTTTAGATAAGCGCTATATCCGACACTGTGTGTTAATTTATCGAATCCACCTCTGTTAAATCCAAAAATGTTTGATTGATTTAAAACCCCGGCATTTACACCAATTGACCAAGATCTGTATTCTGACTCGGGACCAAGTGGTGTCGTTCCTTCAATGGTTGAATTGTTGGTTTGAGCAAATGATACCGATGAGAAGAGGACGGTTGTTGCTAAAGCGCCAATTTTTTTAAAATAGGTTGTTTTCATGTTTTTTTGATTTAATGCAATTAATCAAAACGATACAAACTTATTGCCAAAAAGAAATATTTTTAAAATAAGTAGTAATTCAACGTAATAGGTTAACTATTTACTATTTCTGAACCCGAGCGAAAAAAGTTGGTATCTGAATATCAAAAGCCATTTTTTTGATCACATTCGCCTCACTAAGTTGGCGAAAAACACTTTTCTTGCTTTTGGTTAATACAAGAATATCAACCCGTTCATCTATAAGAACTGAGGTGATGGCTTGTGCGATTGATTCCTTTTGTCTCATAAATAAAGTTTGTGGTTTTATTATATAGGAAATATCGGAAATCCCTATTTCTTTCTCTATCCGGTTAATCCAATTTTTAAAATCAATATCAATATCCTTAATCGCTCGATCGTTAGTGTTTACATGGATAAGAATCAAATTATAATTATTTTTAAACAATGGAATTGCCTGTGATAATGCCGTTAACTCGCCTTCCTTGAAATTACATAACAGTCCAATTTTGTCCTTTTTAAATTCGGATGAATTAACAGGGATAGCTAAAACAGGAGTTTTCGTGTTTAAAATAGTGTCGTAGGTGTTGCTACCAATGAATATTGCCTCAAGTCCAGAAGAACCTTTAGTTCCCATTACAACAGCACAATATTGAGTTGCTGAGGTAAGAGTTTTGACTTCATCATACAAATTACCCTCTTTGAAGGTAGACGTCACTTTGATCTCTGGAAATTTTGACTTTATTCCTTGAACTGTTTTTCTCATACTTTCTTCCGCCAAAGGTACACGAGGATCATTCAATGGTTCAGCCCCTTGAGAATTCAAATACGTGTTGGAATGTTCAGAAAAAACGTGGACCAGTTCTAATTCGAGGTCTCCGATTGTTGCGATTTGACAGGCGTATTGAACAGCGTTATCTGAATGTTCTGAAAAATCTATTGGAATAAGAATTTTGTTCATCATGTTATATCAAGAGTTAAATTTTGTCGAAAAATGCGGGTTTGCTAAGTTCTAAGGCTATAGTTTTGGAAACAGATGAGCTGAATAATCGCTCAAAGAATGTTTTTCGAGTTGGGGTGACCAATATAATGCTTGGATTTACCTGTTTTATAATTTTACTAACCACCTCAGGGACTGAATCTAGATTTTCATCAGATTTTTGCAGCGTTTCAGAGATTGTATTGACATTCATTATAGAGCTCATCTCCCGAATGTTATACGCCCAAGATTTTAAAGTCTCATCAACATTTTGTTTGCTTTGACTTTCCTTAAACACATGGATTAACGTTAAATCGGTAGTGTTTCCAACTAAACGTAGATATTCTTTGAGCGTATCGAGTTCTTCAACTTTGAAATTTGTCAGAAGCACTGCATGGTTTGTGTGGAAAATGTTTGTTTCTTTAGGGACTACAATAACGGGGATCTCTGATTTTGAGGCAACCGCAATGGTTGTACTTCCCCAATAAATCGGTTTTAGTTGGCTTGAACCCGATGCTCCCATGATTACTAGAGAGAACTTTCCAGTTTGGGAGAGTTGTGTTATTTTGTCAATTATTAAGACTCGAGAACACTCAATGCTGATCTGTAAATCTGGAAAAGTCTCAAGCAGATCTTTTTGCAAGTCCTGCATTAATAAGTCTGCCTTAAGGGGTAATTCATTCGGATGCTCCGGTCTATTTTCACCTACAGATTCACTGGTGTAGCAATGTAATAAATGTATATTCATGTTCTTGCTTTGCGCTAAGTTACAAGCATACAGCACAGCATGAGAGGCATTTGTTGAAAAATCTGTAGGAACTATAATTGTCATCATTGTGAATTTATCAGTGTCTGTTTTTGTGATGATAAATTTACTAAAAATTATCTTGGTTATTTGCAAAAGTTGGTTTTTAAGCTAAATATAAGACCAATTTTGAGTAACTTTGCTACGAATTTTATATCGAATAAATGACAAGTAGAGAAATACGTCAGGCTTTTTTAGCGTTTTTTAAAAGTAAGGATCATCAGATCGTCTCATCTGCACCAGTTGTTGTTAAGAACGATCCTACATTAATGTTTACAAATGCAGGAATGAATCAATTTAAAGATTTATTTTTAGGAGAAACTGCAGCAAAATATTCCCGGATTTCCGATACACAACGGTGCCTACGGGTCTCTGGTAAACATAATGATTTGGAGGAAGTCGGCATTGACACTTACCACCATACATTATTCGAAATGTTAGGCAATTGGTCTTTCGGAGATTATTTTAAAAAAGACGCAATTGCATGGGCGTGGGAGTTGCTGACCGAAGTGTATAAATTGGATAAGGATAGGTTATATGTAACTGTTTTTGAGGGTGATTCGCAAGAAAATCTGCAAAAAGATGTGGAGGCCTTCGAACTCTGGAAATCTTTTATTCCCCAGGATAGAATTTTAATGGGAAACAAAAAGGATAATTTCTGGGAAATGGGAGAAGCCGGACCTTGCGGTCCATGTTCTGAGATTCATTATGATATGCGATCAAGCCAACAAAGAAAAGAAGTTGATGGAAAGGACCTAGTCAATGCAGACGATCCCCAGGTTATAGAAATTTGGAATTTAGTTTTTATGCAATTCAATCGACTAAAAGATGGATCTTTAATTTCTTTACCAGCAAAGCATGTAGATACAGGTATGGGGTTTGAAAGGTTGGTTCGTGCAATTCAACATAAATCTTCCAATTATGATACAGATATATTTCAACCTTTAATTCAATTCATCTCAGAAAGATCTGGCGTTCAATATGGAACCGATGAAAAGAACGATATAGCGATGCGGGTGATATCGGATCACATTCGAGCGGTCAGTTTTGCAATAGCTGATGGACAATTACCTTCAAATAATAAAGCTGGTTATGTCATTCGTCGAATTTTGAGACGTGCCGTACGGTATGCTTACACCTTTTTAGAATTTAAAACGCCATTTATTCATGAATTGGTTCCCGTTTTGGCAGAACAATTTAAAGGTGTCTTTGATGAATTAATTCAGCAGCAGGATTTCGTGCAAAAGGTTATTTTAGAAGAAGAAGTTTCTTTTTTGAGAACTTTAACACAAGGAATTCAAAGATTTGAAAATTATGTTTCAGAAAATAAGGTAATTCAAGGGGATTTTGCCTTTGAATTGTTTGATACTTTTGGTTTCCCAATAGATTTAACCGATTTACTTTCTCGTGAGAAAAACTTAAAAGTTGATATGGATGGATTCCAAAAAGCTTTATTAGCTCAAAAGGAACGTTCTAGAGCAGCTACACAGATTGACACAGGAGACTGGGTCTCGGTCTCGCAAGATCATGAAAGTGTGTTTGTCGGTTATGATGCTTTACAATCGATAACCGAGATCACTAAGTTTAGAAAAGTGAGTGCTAAAGGGAATGATCAATATCAGATTGTTCTTTCTCAGACACCTTTTTACGCAGAAGGTGGCGGACAGGTAGGTGATACAGGATATATAATAGATTTGAATAATAATGAAAGAATCGATATCATAGATACTAAGAAAGAGAATGGTCTTTTTGTTCATTTTAGCAACCAACTTCCAAGCAATGTAAACAGTGAGTTTGAAGCATATGTAAACGTCTCAAAACGAAAGGATATTCAAGCTAATCACTCTGCCACTCATTTATTGCATGCCGCATTGAAACAAGTTTTAGGTAACCATGTGAATCAAAAAGGTTCTTTGGTCTCCTCAGATATCCTAAGATTTGATTTTTCTCATTTTTCTAAATTGAGCTATGACGAAATTAAAGAGATTGAAGATATAGTGAACGCAAAAATACTTGAGAATATCACTCTGAAAGAAGAGCGGAATGTTCCGTATCAAAAAGCTATTGATTCTGGAGTAACAGCATTATTTGGAGAGAAATACGGAGATTATGTTCGAGTTATTACATTTGAGGATCACTATTCTAAGGAGCTTTGTGGAGGAACGCATGTTCAGGCAACAGGACAGATCGGATTTTTTAAAATTCTTTCTGAATCTGCGGTAGCATCTGGGGTCAGAAGAATTGAAGCCATTACTGGAACAAAATCTCAACTTTTCATTCGTGAACAATTTGAGTTAATTAATAATCTGAGAGAATTATTAAATCAACCGAAGGATTTTGTTTCGGCATTAACGAAAGTGATTGGTGAGAATAATGCTCTAAAAAAGGAGATTGACCAATATATTTCTCAAAAATCCTTGAGTTTAAAATCCGAATTAGAAGGAAAGCTAGAAAAAATTGGTGATATAAATTTCATTTCTACTGTAGTAGATCTACCAAGTGTAGACTCTATAAAAACACTGGCCTACGCCTTGAAAGGAGCTATAAATGATTTATTCTTAGTGCTAGGAGCCATTATTGATGGAAAACCGAGCCTAACAGTGGTGATTTCTGACGAATTATCAAAAACACGTGGACTCAATGCTGGACAGATTGTCCGAGAATTGGCAAAGGAAATTCAAGGTGGAGGAGGAGGTCAACCTTTTTTCGCAACAGCCGGAGGGAAAGATATTAATGGAATTGATAGAGCTATCAAGAAAGCTCGTGAGTTTGTTAAATAAATAACATGAAAAATTTCGCAATACATATTGCATGGATAGGAACGTTAATTTTAGGCTTCTCAAGCTGTTCTAATTCTAATCAAATTCAAGTGAGTGGAGAAATTCAGAATCCTGGGAACGTGAAAGTGGTCAGTTTTTATGAAGGCGATCAAAAACTTGATTCAACTTTTATTGCAGATGGTAATAAGTTTAAATTTAAACGAGCGGCAACACAGGAACGCTTATTAACTATTAAAGTAGGGAATAATAGTTATCCAGTAATTGCTGAGCCAGGGAAAGAACTAATCTTTAATTTAGATCTTCAGTCTCCTGATTCTTATTCGATTACAGGGTCTGATTTGTCTCAAAAACTAAAAGAGTTTGCCTCCAAAAAATCAAATATTGATCTTGTGAGAGATTCATTGCAAAATGTATTTAACAAGTCAACAATCAATATGGACGGCAATCAGATTCAGAATCTTCGCTCAGAGATGGTAATGGAGTTTGAACCATTCTATAAAAAATATGTTGCTCAGGCGGTTAACTTTGCGAATGCTAACCAAGATCTAGCTGGCTTTTATGTAATGAGTACTCTAGATCCAGAAATGGCTGAGGCCGAATTAATAGCGTATGCAGACAGAATAAAAAATTTATTTAAGGATAACCGTTTTGTAAATGAGTTCAAGACTGAGGTCGATAAATTAAGAAAATTGGCTATTGGCCAACAAGCTCCGGAAATCCATGCTTTCACTCCAAACAATAAATCTGTCAAACTCTCGGATTTTATAGGAAAGATCGTATTAGTTGATTTTTGGGCTTCTTGGTGTATGCCTTGCCGAGAAGAAAATCCCAATATTGTGAAACAGTTTGAAAGATTTAAGGATAAAAATTTTACAGTTTTGGGAGTTTCTTTGGACAGTAACCCTGGTTCATGGATGCGAGCAATTAAAGATGACAATTTGAATTGGACACAGATTTCTGATTTGAAAGCATGGAGTTCTCCGCTGGTTATTGATTACCAAATAAAAGGTATACCCTCATCATATATTGTGGATACACATGGAATCATTATCGCTAAAAATTTGAGAGGCAAAGCATTGGAAGATTTTTTAACCAAAAATTTAAAATAAAAACAATTTTATGTTAACAGAATTTTACGGCTTAACAATTAAATAATATATAGCTAACTTTAATTTATGATTAAGTATATACCTTAGCAAAAAAACATTGTTTATGGCCAACAATCAAAAAATTCTAGTTGTCGATGATGAGTCAGATATTTTAGAGCTCATATCGTATAATTTAACAAAAGAAGGTTATCAAGTTTTTACTGCAACAAATGGTAAGGAGGCTATAAAAAGGGCTAAGGAAGTTAATCCTGATCTAATTATCTTGGACGTGATGATGCCTGAAATGGATGGCATTGAAGCCTGTAGAATCATGCGTGCCATGCCTGAATTTAAGCATGTTTTTGTCGTTTTCCTAACTGCTAGAAGTGAGGAATATTCCGAAATCGCTGGTTTTCATGTAGGTGCTGATGATTATATCGCTAAACCAATAAAACCCAGAGCACTGATGAGTCGGATCAATGCAATTCTGAGGAGGAACACAGCTGAAGCTATTGATGAGTATGCCACAGATAAAGTGGAAATTGCAGATATAGTTATCGATCGAGATTCCTTTTTGGTTTATCGGGGGACTGAGAAGTTTGTATTAGCAAAAAAAGAGTTTGAATTATTATATCTTCTTGCTTCAAAACCAAATAAAGTCTTTACAAGAGAACAAATTTTAAAGGCCATTTGGGAAGATTCAGTTGTTGTAACAAATCGAACTATTGATGTTCATATACGCAAACTACGAGAAAAAATTGGTGATGGTTATGTTACTACTGTAAAAGGAGTAGGATATAAGTTTGAACTCGAATAAATAAAATTATTAAAACCGGACTTGGTCCGGTTTTTGTTTTTCCAGCAACGCAATCGATTGCGTTAAAATTTTATATATTTATTCGAAATAAATTCAAAACTTAAAATAAAAAAGAAAAATTATGTGTGGAATTGTCGGTTATACCGGAAGCCATGAGGCTTATCCAATAATAGTAGAAGGCCTTAAGAAATTAGAATATAGAGGATATGATAGTGCTGGGGTTGCACTTCACCAGGGTACATCTTTAAAAGTATATAAAAAAGCAGGTAAGGTTGCCTCTTTAGAAGAACATGTTGCCCAACAATCTACTGCGGGGACGACAGGAATCGGACATACACGTTGGGCTACACATGGAGAGCCTTCAGACCGTAATGCCCATCCTCATGTTTCTAAATCGGGCAAGCTTGCTATGATTCATAACGGTATTATTGAGAATTATTTACAAATAAAAAATGAATTAGTAAAGGAAGGATATTCATTCCAAAGTGATACAGACTCGGAAGTACTGCTGAATTTTATTGAGGATATCAAAACCAATAATAAATGTAGTTTGGAGGAGGCAATTCGAATTGCGTTGAAACGTGTTACTGGTGCTTATGTAATTTTATTGATTGATGAAGATCAGCCAGAAACTATCATAGCAGCTAGAAAGGGAAGTCCTTTGGTAATTGGGATCGGTAATAATGAACATTTTCTTGGTTCAGATGCATCTCCTATGTTGGCATATACTAAAGAAGTAGTCTATATCAACGATTATGAACTGGCTATTGTGACTCCTGATCAACTTATTTTAAAAAATCTCGGTAACGAAGTGATTACTCCTTTTGTTCAAAAATTGGATTTAGAATTGGCTGCTATTGAAAAGGGAGGGTATGAGCATTTTATGCTAAAGGAAATTTTTGAACAACCAATAACGATAGCGGATTCACTTAGAGGTAGGTTGGTCCTTAATGAATCAAGAATCATTTTAAGTGGTGTCGATGCAATTGAAGATAAATTGCTGAATGCTAGACGAATTATTGTTGTGGCCTGTGGAACAAGTTGGCATGCTGGATTAGTTGCTGAATATGTGATTGAAGAATTATGTCGGATTAATGTAGAGGTCGAATATGCATCAGAATTTAGATATAGGAACCCCATTGTTTCTGCTGAAGATGTTATCATTGCTATTTCACAAAGTGGCGAAACCGCGGATACTTTGGTCGCTTTAGAAAGTGCGAAATCACAAGGTGCAACTATTTTTGGGATTGTAAATGTTGTAGGATCCTCTATTGCACGTATTTCTCACGCAGGATGTTATACACATGCAGGACCTGAAATAGGGGTCGCTAGTACAAAAGCCTATACCGCACAACTTGCAGTACTAATGTTGTTGGCTCTTAAAGTAGCTAAAATCAAGGGAACGATTAGTGAAGATCGTTTTAAGGTTCTATGCCAAGAATTACATGATATACCTGAAAAGGTTCAATGGGTATTGGATAATGAGGTTGACAATATTAAAGCGATTGCCCAGAAATATAAAGATTCTCACGACGTTTTATATTTAGGTAGGGGATACAACTTTCCAACGGCTTTGGAAGGGGCTTTAAAATTAAAAGAAATCTCTTACATCCATGCCGAAGGTTATCCAGCAGCTGAAATGAAACATGGTCCAATAGCCTTAGTTGATGAGAAACTTCCTGTCGTTTTTATTGCGAGCAAAGATACATATCATGACAAAATAGTGAGCAATATTCAAGAAATAAAAGCTAGAAAGGGAAAGGTAATTTCTGTCATTACTCAAGGAGATCTAATTACATCAGAAATTTCGGATGAGGTTATGGTTGTTCCTGCAGCAGATGAAGTAATTGCACCATTATTAACAGTTGTACCACTCCAATTGTTATCTTATTATATCGGTGTAAACCTTAATTTGGATGTTGACAAACCTAGAAATCTAGCAAAATCTGTAACAGTTGAATAAAAACCTATGGGATATATAAACAAGATTCCTTTAGATCAAATAGGTTATCATTTCATACCTTCTGAATTTATTCCGAAAGGAAATGACGAATACTATCTTCGATTTGAGCAAAATAAATCGAAAAAAAACTACAGGAATTTAACGCAACAAGAAATTCGAACTCTAGAACTAAACAATAATGAATCTTCAAATTGGGGAGATGTATTGGTAACTGATAAATTCCTGCCAAATCAAATAAAACGTTCCAAATTTTATGGTCTTGTGCGAATTGGCGACATGGAGGAAGTCTATTTAGAATATAGGGATATTCGTTTAGCTGTTGGGATTTATAATTCACAAATTATTAGTTGTGATTTAGGAGATTGTGTGGCACTTCATCAGGTTCGATATATCGCACATTTTATAGTGGGGAATGAAGTCATTTTGTTAAATGTTAATGAAATGGAAACGAGTTCAAACGCAAAGTTTGGAAATGGAATTCTCAAAGATGGTGAACAAGAAAAAAGTAGGATTTATTTAGAATTATGTAATGAAAATGGTGGAAGATCAGTTTTGCCATTTGATGGAATGCAAGCGGCTGATGTTTTTCTTTGGACGCGGAATCGGCAAGATAAAATATTACAACAAAGATTTTTCGAGATAACAAATTCTGGATTTTCAGTCCTTCGGGGGTATTATAGTGAAATAGGTGATCGAACTGTGATTAAAAACTCCCATACATTTAAGAATGTGAAGATTGGTTCGGATGCGTATATTAAAGGAATAAGCAAGCTAAAGAATCTAACAATTAATTCAACCTCGGATGCTTACACACAAATTGGGGAAGGTTGTGAGTTAGTGAATGGGATCATAGGATACGGCTGCCGGGTTTTCTATGGCGTAAAGGCAGTCCGATTTATTTTATCTTCCAATTCTCAACTTAAATATGGAGCAAGATTAATAAACTCTTTTTTAGGCGATAATTCCACTATCTCTTGTTGTGAAGTATTGAATTCTCTTATTTTTCCAGCACACGAACAACATCATAATAATTCATTTCTATGTGCCTCATTAATAAAAGGGCAGAGCAATATGGCTGCAGGGGCTACGGTGGGTTCCAATCATAATTCTCGTGGTGCCGATGGAGAAATTATTGCAGGTCGGGGTTTTTGGCCTGGATTATGCGTGAGCTTAAAGCATAATTCAAGATTTGCGTCGTATACCTTGATTGTAAAAGGCGATTTTCTCCACGAGCTTGATATACGTATTCCTTTTTCTTTGGTGAGCAATGACATAGCAAACGATAAGCTTATCATTGTTCCTGGGTATTGGTTTATGTATAATATGTACGCATTGATGCGTAATACTAATAAATTTTTAAATCGAGATAATCGTCAATTTAAAAATCAGTATTTTGAATATGATATTTTAGCACCTGATACAGTCAATGAATTATTTAATTCTTTAACTGAAATTGATCACGCTGTCGGGAGAGCTTTAGGATTAACATCAGGATTGAACTGGTTAAATTCCTCAGACACTTCCTCATTAGATGTATACTTGGAAAATTCTGAATTTTCGAAAAGAAAAGTGGTGCTTCTAAAACCCAAAGAAGCATTTCAATTGTTTCAGCGATTGATTCGTTATTATTCTATTTGTCAAATAACACAGAATTTATCTCCTGAAAGCTTCATAGAGAAAATTAGAGAACGCACACAAATCAAGCTTGAAAGAACTGAATTTGAAAATGTTGGTGGTCAATTAATTCCTGTTGATAAACTAAATGAAATTATCCAAGACCTTAAAGAAAATCGAATTAATTCTTGGTCTGAGATTCATCACCGTTATCATGATTTAAGCCATGTTTATCTCCAAGACAAATTGGATCATGCGCTTGCAAGTTTAATTGAGATAACGCACAAGAAACCCGAAACATGGGATGTGGACTTCTGGCGATCATTGTTTGACGAGGCTATAGAGACAAAACGATGGATCTATGCTGAAATCAAAAAAACTAGAGCGAAAGATTATGAAAATCCTTTTAGACTGATGGTTTATGAGTCTAAAGAAGAAATGAACGAGGTGATAGGCAAGATTGAAGATAATGGTTTTATCAATCAACAATCTTTTGAACTTGTAAATTTTGAAGAACTGCTTGAGCGGTTCAAATCCCATATATAAGAAATAAGGGCCTTGAATTTCTCCAAGGCCCTTATTCTTATAATTCTTTAATTTTGATACTTCTGAATGAAACGGCATCTCCATGATCTTGGATAAGGATATGACCATTTTTACTTTCTCCAAAATTTTTCCAGTCCTTATACTTACTCCCAGCAACTAATTCCCTGAATTCTTGAGACCCTCGCACAAACTCCAACATCTTAAACCCATTTAAATAATAGGTTACTTTATTATCCGGGCTTGAAACAATTCTGCCTCTATTCCATTCTCCGATTGGTTTTCTGGGTCTAGGATTTCGGTCTGAAGTGATTAAATCATATAATGATGCTAAAGTTCTGTTTCCACCTTTTCCGAGCTTTGCATCGGGATGGAGTGCATCGTCTAATATTTGATATTCTGGTCCTATTGCTGAACCAGAGGTCTTCTCATTCAATGTTACATAATATTTAATACCTGAATTAGCTCCTGGACTTAGTTTAAATTCAAATGATAAATCAAATGCATCGTATAATTTGTCTGTCACAATATCTCCTCCGTTGGTTGATTCCCCTCCTCCGGATTTTTGAACTGAAAGAATACCATCCTGGATTTTCCATCCTTTTTCAGGGAAATAATCGCCTTTTGCGCTATGCCAGCCCGTATGATCCTTACCATTAAATAATAAACTATACCCTGCCAATTCTTCGTTCTTAGATAAATTATTTGCGATGGTGTTGACTATATAGATTCCTTTTTTGATCGCGGTTGGTTTAAGATCTTCAGTTTTAATTTTGATATTTTTAAAATATACCTTTTTACCATCCAGGGAATCAGGAATACTGTGTACTTGTAATCCGATAAATCCGGAGCTATCTAGGCTGTCTATCACATAAGAGGTTGGTATTCCATTTACCCAGGTTTTTGTTTCATTTCCAATTGCCTCAATTCGAATATGATTAAATTCATTGGCTTTAAAGGCGGTTTTAGCCTCTGGATTTAAATCCAATGGGTATAGCCATTGTCTACGAGCTTCATCATAAATGCCTCCTGTCCAAGCACGATCGGTAGGGTCTATATCAACCTGTCTACCATAAACCCTACCACGACCTTTATTTCCCTTGGGATCAAAATGGCTTCTAGTTTGAATCCCAGAATTGGTAGTTGTGCCTTCGAGTTTTACGTCAAGTTCTAAAATAAAGTCTTCATAATCTTTCTCAGTAATCAAGAATGAGTTGGGAGTACCTTTGGTCATTAATCCAACAATAGCATCACCTTCAATTAAGTAATCCGCATTTCCCCCAGCCTTTTTCCACCCAGAGAGGTCTTTTCCGTTAAATAAAGTATCCCATTTATCATCCGTTTTTGAAATCGTACCACAAGAATATGTTATGGAAAGCGCGCATATCACGCAAGTACTGGCAAACAATGTTTTTTTTAGGTTTTTTTTCATTTTTTAAATGTCTATTTCGAACAGATTTTATTGATATATCAAATATTGGTCTTTGAATTTAGTATTTTTTTTTATTTTTAAGGTATATTTATGGAATTTTAATAAAAACCTAAACCCAAATTCGGATGCATCATCATTTTTCACGAAGAAGCTTTATAAAAAAATCGGTCATGTTTGGAGGAGCATTGACGATGGCCAGTACCCCCTTAGGAAGCCTAATGGCAAATCCGAATGAACGGGTGAACTTGGCAGCTATAGGAATTGGAAATAGGGCCGCAGAGATTTTGTTGGAGTTGCATAAAACAGGACTTTGTAATATTGTTGCATTATGCGATGTGGACATGGGAGCTAAACATACTCTGCCTATCTTGGAAAAGTTTCCTGATGTTCCCCGATTTCAAGACTACAGAAAGATGTTTGACAAAATGCACAAAGAATTTGATGCAGTATCTGTCGGTGTGCCTGATTTTTCACATTTTCCTGTTACTATGATGGCTTTGGATTTCGGAAAGCATGTTTATGTTGAAAAACCAATGGCCAGAACTTTCCAAGAAGTTGAGCTTATGATGGAGAAAGCGAGGAAGAATCCAAAACTAGCTACACAAATGGGAAACCAGGGGCATTCAGAAGCCAATTATTTTCAATTCAAAGCTTGGAAAGAAGCTGGAATAATCAAGGATGTGACGCAAATTGTAGGTCACATGAATAATCCAAGAAGATGGCACGGTTGGGATGTCAATATGAAGAATTTTCCATTAGCAGAACCAATTCCGAGTACAATCGATTGGGATCTTTGGCAGATGCAAACGATTGGTCACAATTACAATAAGGACTACATAAACGGACAATGGAGATGCTGGTTTGATTTTGGAATGGGAGCTTTAGGCGATTGGGGTGCACATATTCTAGATACTTCTCATGAATTTCTAGAACTTGGATTGCCGACTCAGGTTTCTGCAGAAAAATTAATAGGACATAATTCTTTCTTTTTTCCAATGTCTTCAACTATCAAATTTAGTTTTCCAAAACGCAAAAAAATGCCTGCTTTGGATATTATGTGGTATGATGGCCTAGATAATTTGCCTCCGATTCCTGCAGGATATGGCGTATCCGGGCTGGATCCAAATATTCCACCTCCAAGTACTGGGTCAATTGAACCTTCCAAGTTAAATCCAGGAAAAATTATCTATGGAAAAGATTTAACCTTTAAAGGCGGATCCCACGGTAGTACGTTATCAATTATTCCTCAGGACAAAGCTGATGATATAGCATCAAAACTTCCCGAAGTGCTAAATTCACCGTCAAATCATTTTGCTAATTTCCTAAAGTCTTGTAAAGGAGAAGAAAAAACCAGATCTTCATTTGAAATTGCAGGCCCTTTGAGTCAAGTTTTTTGCCTTGGGGTGATTGCACAACGTCTAAATACTACGTTTGAATTTGACCCAGAAAAAAAAGAGATAATAAATGATAAATTTGCGAATGCATTATTGATAGGACCACCACCAAGGAAGGGTTGGGAAGAGTACTACACACTTTAAATAAGAGAATTAAATATAAAAAAGAATAATGATGATTAAAAAACCTGTTTTTGGATTTGCGGTTCTATCTTTATTAACAATAATAACGACCTCCTGTACCAATGAAACACAAGAAAAGAAAGAAGAAGTTCATAATCCTGCCTCACAAACTATTCCTGAGGAATCAAAAGAATTATTAGGAAGATGGGATCTGGTTGTTGATAAATCAGGAACCCAGGTGCCTTCTTGGATTGAAATAAAATTATCTGGGTTTACAACGTTAGTAGGATATTGGGTTGGTGATAGTGGAAGCAGTCGACCGATATCTCATATAAAATTAGAAAACGGCAAATTTTCATTTGCTATTCCTCCTCAATGGGAAGGAGGTGAAGGTGATTTTATCATCGAAGGAGAATTAGCAGCATCTGGAATTAAAGGTACAATTACCAGCAATAAGGGGGAAAAATTCTCGTTTACAGGAGAAAAAGCACCTTATTTATCAAGAGATGCTGAACCAAGTTGGGGCGATACAGTTGAATTATTCAATGGATCGGATTTAACAGGATGGAAACCGTCAAACGAAAATAATAAATGGGTCGTAAAGGAGGGCATCTTAACCAATGAGGACGCTGGCGCTAATTTAATTACGGAACAAAAATTCGAAGACTTTAAATTATTAGCTGAATTTAAGTATCCAGAAGGAAGTAATTCGGGGTTATATCTTCGTGGAAGATATGAGGTGCAAATTGAGGATTCACCAAAAGATAGACATCCAGGAAATCTTTATTTTGGAGCTATTTATGGATTTATTGCACCAAACCAGATGGTAACTAACGGTCCTAATGAATGGAATAAGTTAGAAATTACACTAATCGGAAGACTAGTGACCATATCTATTAATGGTAAAACTGTAATAAATAATCAAGAAATACCTGGCATTACTGGCGGCGCTTTAGATAGTAAGGAAGGTGAACCCGGTCCGATCTATATTCAGGGAGATCATGGTCCAATTGAATTTAGAAAAATATCAATCATACCAGCTAAATAAATGAATTTAACTGAATATCTCCTAAAAAGTTATTTTTAGGAGATATTCAGTTAAAAATTATTCGCAGAGATACTTTAGAAGCTGCTTACATATTTGTATGGAACGAACATCTTGATATGATATATGTTGATCAGAAAATTATTCGAGAAATCTAATTATTTTCTACTGAGAATTAATTTTTCATAATGAGATAAAGGACATTGTATTAAAGTCCAATAACGACAACCACAATATCTTCATTTTCATAAGAAGGATAAAAGTGGTTAATGATTCCTGAGTGTTTGTAGAACTGTAATTCTTCGTAAATTGCTTTGCGTAAAATACCCTTTCCTTTTCCATGGATGAACCTAATTTCGGGGTATGACCAGTAAATTGCAGCATCCAATTTCTCTCTTAAATGCTCCAAAGAGGTTGCCAATAATTCATCTAAATCATAATCTTCTAAATTACCAAGAAATGCCTCTGCATGCAGATCGACTATTTTTGCTGGTTTTTGTAACTCTCTAGCCATAAATAAAGTTTTCTCTGCTATTAATCATAAACAGATCTTGTTTAAATCAATGGTTTAAATTGATCCTGTTTAATGTTTTTTAATTTTATCTGAAATAATTCAGCCATTTTGTGAGCTCTGAATTTTGCCTCTTCAGCCATTTTTCCTTCAAAGAGTTCATCTATAGTAGTCTCGAATAAACACAACCATTGATCAAAATGTTTCTTGTTTATGGGTAATTGAGCGTGGGGTGGGAAGGGACGTCCCATATAACTTCGATTATTAAATAAAACCGATTCCCAAAATTGATACATCTTATTTAAGTGCTTAGACCATTCATCTTTAATAACTGAGTTGAATATAGGGCTTAACAATGGGTCCTTTTGAATTAGTCCATAAAATTTATCCACTAATTTTTTAATATCTTTTATGTCCTTTATATCAGTCTTAGTCTTGTACATACCTTTAAAATAAAATTTTAATTTATTTTGGTGTTTATCAATTGAGGTAATAACACTTTTGCTTCTTCTATTTTTTGTTGCTCTAATAGCTCGATGTATGGTTGTAATTTTTGATAAGTTTCAGACTGAGGAGCAAATTCCTTTAAATAATTATAAGCCTCTCTGAAATAAGGAGAAATCTGTTGACTTTCAATTGCGGGTGTATTAGCCATCCCAATAGTTAAATCTTTAAAGTACTTCCGATATTCTTTTTTTGCACGCATAGCTGCGGGAGTACCTTCACTGTCTTTTGCAAAAACTTCCCACCAAATTGTCCGTTGTACCAAGGTTTGAAATGGAATGGTAATAGCTGCATCCGAAGCGTAGCCTTCCTCATTCTCGCGAGCCAATTGTTGCAAAAATATTTCGAAATTCGAGCTGACATAAGGATAGAATTTTTCTTGAAAAAATATTGGATTGATGGTCAAGTAATACATCCCTTCGGTCTGCTTTACACGGAATCCATTTTGATTTATCTTTTTATAATCAGACTCCAAATCTTCAGGTATTTTATTCGTGTTTTGGAATTCAATATCTATTAATGGTGAATAATCTACGGATTCTTTAAAAACGGATTCATTGGCATACACTGAAAGAAGTTCGAAAAAACTCAATATGATTGAAACGCCTTTATCATTATTTAAGGTATCTTTTTTATCGAACAAGCTATTGAATTTCAAAACTGCCTTCTGTGCGCTATTGATATCGGTGGAGTCTAAGGCTAAAATATAATCTTCTAATTTATCGGCCTTTGTAAGATTCAGCTCGCTCGGATTTTCAACGGCAAATGAATCTTTTTCAGTTTTATTTTCCTTTTTATCAGAAAAACACCCGACTAAAATAAATATGATTAAAAAGCCGATAACTATTGAATATTTCATCTTTATTAATTTTTGATCCTAAAATCTACATAACTCTACAAATATCGGGTTAATGTTTTAAGATTAAGCAATAATACCTCAAAGTTTTACCTTATTTATAACCATTAGAATGTTTATTTTTAGTTGATCTATGAGGATCCGAGTATGGATATGAAATTATTTGCCAAATAATCAACATGTTAATTTATTGTTTCAATTATCCTTTTGGAGAGTGATTATAAAGATTGTATATTTGTCTCAACAAAAAAGAAGATACCTTTTCGGGGTGTAGCGTAGCCCGGTATCGCGCCACATTTGGGATGTGGAGGTCGTAGGTTCGAATCCTGCCACCCCGACAAAAGCCACTGATTTTTCAGTGGCTTTTTTTGTTGTATGCCAGGCATGGAATAACTAGATCGTGTGGATCAGTTTCGAAAGCTGTTGATGATATAAAAAAAGACCGTCGATAACACTTTAATTATGAGACGGTCAATTTCGATAAGTTTTATTGTATTCAGAAACTATGAATCTATTTATTAGGATCAGTTCATTATTATTCCCAACCTGGATTTTGACCTAATTTAGGATTAATCACCAAATCTGCGTTTGATATCGGCCTAAGATATTTTTTATCATCAAATTGACGATTTTCATTTGCCCTCCAGATAATGTGACCTTTGTTTCCTTCTGAAAGTTTAGCCGCACTTCCGTCTACCACATAGTACACTACACCAGCTTTTGGACTTGCGGGTGTTTTATTTACAAAGGAAACATCCGGTGTTCCGTTGCCATCAAGATCCATAGGCTGGTCCATTGCTGGGACATAAATCCCTTGCCAAGGCATTTCCAGGAGTCTTCCTTTTTTCCATCTCATTAAATCATCGTACCGTAAACCCTCATATACTAATTCAATTCCTCGCTCACGTCTAACTTCAAGTAAAAATTTATCGGAAATTTCAGGAAAATAAGTGTTTTGTAAATAGGTGTCAATTAACTCAGGTTGTTTCGGATTCACCCCTGCGCGTACTCGTAATGCTCCAATAGTTTCGTTCCAAATAGTTGCATCACTAGCTAATTTACCAAGCTCTGCGGCAGCTTCTGCATAGTTCAAAAGAATTTCACCATAACGCATCATCGTAATTGAATTGAATCCCTCAGCAACTCCATCTAATCGTTTGTCATCTAAACTAAATTTTAACAAGTGATAGCCCGTGAACGTATAACCAAAATTTGGTGGGGCAGCTGAACCATCTGAGCGCTTGTAACCTAATCCTCGAACGGTTTGGCTAAGCCTAGGGTCACGCTCTTTCATTTCATCAACAAATAAAATTTTGTCATATCCTGCCTCATCCGTAAATCTACTGCCGTCGGTTTTTAAGTATGTATTAATAAACTGCTTATTCAATCCCCAACGAGCACCATAAGTAGCTGAATTAAATTTCCAAGTTATCTCATGCCAGCGCTTCAAGGAATTATTAAACACATTAGCCCAAAGGATTTCTGATGACACAGCATTCTCGCTCGTAAAAAGTGTTCTATAGTCAGTATGGGGTTTTCCTGTGCTATACAGGTTATACTGTTTTGACGTAATTAACTCTTTCGAAGCATTGAAAGCTTCATTAAGCCACTTTTCAGCTGTGCTTTGCAGGTTTAATTCTACATGATATTTTCTATAGGTACCCTCGAACAAACAGACTCTTGATTTTAGTCCTAAGGCGACCCATTTTGTAATGGTGGAGGATGAATTATCTTTTTTATCTCTAATATTGGCCACAGCAAAATCTAAATCTGCCAGGACCGAATCCATAACAGCACTTCTTGGATCTCTTGATTTGTATAATTGTTCTTGATCTTCTGTAGAGAGTGGAGTAGAATACCATGGTACGTCACCAAAGTCTTTAACCATATCAAAATAAAACAAGGCCCTATAAAAACGTGCGATTCCAGCAAAATGATTTCGAGCCTCCTCAGGAATAGCAGGATTATTATATTTATCAAGGAAGTAATTTACATTCCTTAATTTGGTCCAATTCCAAGAACCTTGATCAATTGGGGAAAAATTTCCAGCAATAAATTGAGGAGAACTATTCTTGGAAGTATAATCACCCATTTCGTCGGCCTGTACAATAGCTAAACCTGTTGGAGTAAATTGTTGATAAAATGAATTAACATAAAGTTGAAGATCAGCCTCAGTGTTGAAAAAGGTCGAGGGTACCAACTTATCGAACGGCTCTCTATCAAGAAAATCCTTGCTACATGATGACAAAGCAAGTACAGCGAGTCCTACTATTCCGATTTTAAATTTTATATTCATTGTTGTAAGTTTAGAAAGTAACATTGATTCCAAATGTAGTTGTCTTGAGTTGTGGATAAGCATATCCTTCACCCGACCCATTTGTTAATTCTCCAAGTGGCTTCTCTATCACTTCCGGATCAAAATTATCTGTATGTTTAAACAATCCCGAGAATGTAAATAAATTTTGTGTGCTCAGGAATAACTGTACATTCTTCAATTTAGCACCTCCCAACCAACGTTGAGGCAAAGAATAATCTATAGTAAGGTTCTTTAACCTCAAGTAAGAGACATCTTGTAAATAACGTGTCTGCGGTGCTCCAAGCGACCGATCAGCTCCTAGTGCGGTATATCCGCGATAACGCGGGAAGTAAGCATCTGGATTTTCTTCTGTCCAGATATTTTCCATCATTTTTGTTGGTTGATATCCATAAGGTCTATTATAAGGCCCCCAGAATAAGCCCGCCTCTGATGAGAAGTAATAATCACGTTTTGCGATTCCTTGCAAAAATGCTGACATGCCTATCCCATTCCAGCTAGCTGAAAGCGTAAACCCAAACTGGTACCTTGGAGAATTATTTCCAATTATCTTGCGGTCCCCAGGGTTATCCAAAGTATTGTCTCCCTTATTAATTACATTGTCTCGTTGACCATTTGCATTTGGTAAATCGGCGTATTTTAGATCGCCCGGTAGCCAAATGTTATTATTCGAATTACGGATAAAACTTTGGTCAGCATGATTTGCAACATCTTCCTCCGAGGTAAAAAAGCCTAAAGTTTCATATCCCCAAATCTCCCCGATTTCTTGTCCTACGTAATAAGTAGATAATAATTTCTCTGGGTTATTAAAACGGGTGATATGCGAACGGCTATCCCATAAGGAGCCATTAATTCCCCAATTGAAAGGTTTACCAGAAAGATTAAATTGATTATTATAATTGACCGTTAACTCCCAACCTTTTGTTGACATATCAGCGAAATTACCAAAGGGTACAGCTGCACCGAATACATTTGGCAATGGTTGTCCTACCGTGAACATATCGTAGGCGTTTCGGTTATACCAATCAAAAGTAAAATTTAATGCATTATCAAAAAAACCTACATCAGCCCCTATATTTAAGGTAGTTGATTTCTCCCAGGTCAATCCTTCAGGTATTACTCCTGGAAGGGAAGTATAACTTGGTTGAACACCGCCCAAAACAACGTTTGTTTTGGCCACTGCCATCTGTTCTAGATACCTGTAAGGTGCTACATTCCCATTACCTAAGGAACCGTATGAGGCTCTAAATTTGAGATTACTGATTAAAGGTTTCGCGTCTTCAAAAAATGATTCATTTGATACTACCCAGCCTGCTGAAATAGACGGGAAAAATCCGTATCGCTGATCTGTAGGGAATTTAGAAGATCCATCATAACGACCGTTCAACTCTACTAAATACTTGTTATTATATGCATAATTGAAACGATAGAACAGACCCAAATAAGCCCATTCATCGCCACCTCCACTAATATTATAATTTAATCCATCCATGAGGTTAAAATCTGGTTTTTCTGGAAGGATTATACCATCGCGTTGCGCATTCAGTTTTTTGAAAGTCTGAGACTCAACATTGTAACCTACTAAAACATTCATGTCATGTTTGTCGAATTTTTGCCCGTAATTAGCCGTAATATTCCCTGATATATATTTTGTACGTTCACCTAACTCTCTAAGCATACTACGTCCAAAGCGGTTTATTACGCCTGGAGTATTGCTATAATCTATATAGTTATTTGTACGTTGTTCATCCTGCCAGGTGCGCGAATAGGTTAAGTCTCCTTTCACAATCAATCCATGAAACGGTTTAATGATTAGCCCCGCGGTATTTCTCACAACAGTGTTATTTAAATCAGATGCATTGTTCCCTTCAATGAAAGAAGCAATACCTGTATATGCTGCTGAATGGGTGTAGGTACCATCAGGATTATAAATTACAGCCATTGGGTACCCCTGGTGCTCGAACTGACGCCAAATGTTACCATCTCCATCGGCAAACATCGGGTAGTGGTAATCAAAAGAACTTATTTCCGTGTTATTTTGGAAGGTCAACCAATCATTTACTTTAACATCGCCTTTCCCACGGATATTGTATTTATTAAACTTATCAGGATTATAATTAAAAATTCCTGCCTGATGAAAATAACGTCCAGACAAGAAATAGGACGCTTTTTCCCCACCACCAGAAATACTCACCGCTTGCTCTGTACTTGGCATATCCTCGCGATAAACCATGTTGTACCAGTCTGTATTACCAAAATACTCGTAGCGGTTTGTTGAAGGGTTAAATAAGGCATCAGCTCCCGAGGGATTTGTAGCATTTTGCTTTAATTTCTCCAGATATTCTAATGAGAATGGGTAGATATTATTAACGGAAATCGGAGTCGAATTATAATCATTCCATGCATTGAACGCATCATTGAAATTTTTTGCCCATTCATAGCCTTGGGTTATAACCCTAGGCTCAACAACACGATTATTGATTGAATAGTTGGAGTTAAAAGTTACACTGGTTTTTCCAAGTGCAGGTGATTTGGTTGTAATTAATACAACACCAAATGCAGCTCTTGATCCATAAATTGCTGCAGATGAAGCATCTTTTAGAACTGTAACACTTTCTATATCATTAGGATTCACCATATTTGGATCTCCCTCGACCCCATCTATCAGAACTAAAGCACTTCCGCCAGCTCCAATGGAGGTTGTTCCACGAACGTTGAAAGTTGCTCCACGAGTTGGACTTCCATCAACCATTTTTAGATTTAAGTTTGGCAATGCACCTTGCAGCATGCGACTTAAACTAGCAGCCGGACGATTTTCCAAGGCTTCAGATCCAATTTGGGAAACGGCTCCAGTTAGGTTAGTTTTCTTTTGCGTTCCATAACCTACAACAACAACTTCTTCTAAGTCATTCTTATTATCTAACTGTATAACAATATTATTAATATTACCATTTAAATGATGAGTTTTCGTATTGAAGCCCACATAAGAAATCATTAATGTTGCTTGAGAACTTATGCCTGGCAAGGTAAACTGACCGTTACTGTTGGTAGATGTCGCTATACTGTTGCCTTTTACTGATACTGTTGCATTTGCAATTGGATTACCACTACCATCAACAACCTTACCTTCTATAGTTTGCTGATAATTAGCTGCCTCAAGGAGGTTGATGTGTAATTTTGAAGCTTTTGGTTGCATTGGAAAGGACAAAAAAGTCCCAGCCAATAAAAATATTGGAATATATGCTTTCATAAAAAAAGTTGCTACTAGCTTATTTTAAATTGATATCAAATTGCAAGTGCTTGTCACTTCTTATGAAAGTAGAAACAATTTCATATGTTAATTTTTCTTGTCCTCCTTGAGCTGTCAAAATCTGCGTTGAGGCAGGGTATAAAATTATATGCTGAGTACCATTACCATTTTTAAGTTTTAATTCAAAGTACAAATCACTATTATTTTTAAGTTCATAATAGTTTGTCTTAACGTTTGTTTTTGCATTTATTTTTTCATGATAAGAAGTGCTCACTTCAATGCATGAGCTAACCAAATCACGCACATTCTCTTCTTTTCCGAATAAATATTTGCTAGACCATGCTATAGTACGACCAGCTTCTAAAGCTTCACGAATACCAGCAGCGCTACGGTCTTTAGCCAATACCAATGTCATTGTTCTATGAACTCCTTCTTGTTCAATGTTGTAATCATGCGCAATGAGATTGTGAATATCAGTATTTCCGATAATTGTTAAGTTTTTATCAATTGCCCAATCCATAGCTTTTTTGTGAAATCCAAGACCATTTACTACTTCAATTCCATGAAGTTTTTTTTCTTGATACATTTTCTCTACAAAATCAATCCATTCGTAGGAACCTTCAATGCTTGTCGCTTTCCACCCTGGATGATTCCAAAAAATAAATGCTTTTTGATTGATTGCCTTATCAATGGCTTCTTGATCTAGTTTTGAGTCATTATCGGAAACTAATTTATTAGCATCTTTGATAAACAATGCGTTAAAGTGCCCTGGAGGAGTTTGACGGGTTATTTCAGTACCTTTTACTAACACAATATTATTTTCTCTTGCCAAGTTTTCTGCAAGATTATGGGAACGGTTATGATCGACTTTCACATCGTCTTGGTGGGGATTATATTCCATATGCTCTGTATACGAAATAGCGTCAAGGCCTTCTCGCCAAGCCTCTTGAATGCGTACATTTGGCCATACATGACCATCAGTAAAAACAGTGTGCATGTGAAAATCGCATTTTAACACATGGAATCCTTTTACATCAGGAATAGTAATGTGTTGTTTCTTTGCTGGATAAGCAAATTCGCTCAACCGCATAATACCATTATCTGATTGTGCTTGTACGGACGCAATAGAAATAAGTATTGCTCCTAGGAGTGACATTTTGAATTTCATTAGTATTTAGTTGATTTTATGATGCCCAAAGATAGAGATGGCTTGTTAAACTTATATTAAGAATATATTTTCAATCAATTAACAAATTTTAACAAAAAAAAAGCAAATTGTGAATAAAAATAAGATAAGTAAATGAATATTGTCCCTCAGATATTGGTTTACTTGAAGGGAGTACTGTAAATCTGAAAAAATAAGGTGGGACCTCATCTTCCAAAAAAAATTATAGATTTCTATACCAGGAATTTCGCTAAATCAAATTATTCTGAGATAGCGGGTTCAAAATATTTTCCTTGAATTACCGTATCGTCTCTCAAAGGACTTCAAGAAACTTTTGGAAGATAAAAAATACTTACCTAATTTTCAACCTAACGAATTTATGATAAGAAATTTAACAGGATTTTCAGTAATTGAAGAGCTTAATAAGGTGGTAAAAACTTTCTGTTTTTCTAAATGTTATCTACATTGAGGTACCTGAATCATCTGTAAGGCTATATAACATTCATTGGAAATTCGTGATGAATTCAATCTCATTTTTAATGTCTTATATGTAACAATGAAAATTTAATGGTTTCTTATTGCATCAATTAATGTTTTCTTTGTCATCTTATGCCGTCCTTTAATCCCAATTTTTTTTGCTTTATCCAATAGCTTGGATTTATTTTCTTCATCTAATTTTTTACTTTCCCCTCCCTTTTTGCTGGCATCGGGTGAATTGGCAATACGTGCAGATTTTTCTTTACTCATGCCTTCTCTTCTTAACGCTTCATATTTTTCGTCGTCTTTTATTTGTTTTCCGTGATCTTTAGTCATGATTTTTAATATTTACTCATTTACATACTTATTTAAATTGAACAATGATCATTCAGAAAAGTTCTGAAAATATATAATCATTTCTAGTTCCGTTTCTCGAAAGGTGAGCCAAGACCATGCGGTATTTAAATGAAAAATTACTTCAAGATCACCTTAAGGCAAAAGTCGCTGTTGATAAATAAATGATAAGGTCGAAGGTGATTTTATAGAGGTAGTCTAATGAATACAATCCAGAAAATAATAGAACTTCGGTTGCCCTACCCCTAAATTATTTACATGCATCACAAAAAGGTGTTCCTAATTTTCCTGTTTTTTATATCAACTTTTTTGGAGTTGCCATGTTCATACTAAAATTGTACTGGTATTTTTTATCTTATAGGTTTTTGATTTCAACAAAATTAAATCATATAACAAAAAGAAATCGAATGTATAATGACCCTTAGGCTTAGTGGTTTTTGGTAATATATTTGGAATTTTAATAGTATGTTAATCTGGAAAATAGATGCAATTCCTTAAAAATAAAGCTATGAATGTAAGTGATTTTATTGTAGAACGACTAGTAGATTGGAAGGTAAAGCGAATTTATGGATATCCTGGAGACGGTATAAATGGTCTTTTAGGAGCTTTAAATCGAAGTAAAAAAATAAAATTTGTCCAAACCAGACATGAAGAAATGGCTGCTTTTATGGCATGTGGACATTCTAAGTTTACTCGAGAAGTTGGAGTTTGTCTGGCAACCTCTGGTCCTGGAGCGATACATTTACTCAATGGCTTATATGATGCCAAGCTTGATCATCAATCGGTCGTTGCCATAGTTGGTCAGCAGAAAAGCAGCTCGCTTGGCAGCAGCTATCAGCAGGAAGTGGATCTGATTAGTCTTTTTAAAGACGTCGCTGCAGATTACGTACAAATGATAAGCAACCCAACACAGGCTCGCCAAGTTATAGACCGAGCATTTAGGATTGCAAAAGCAAAACGAACGGTTACAGTGGTTATTGTTCCCAATGATGTACAAGAGGAAAAAGCTGTAATACAAGCTCCAAGGGAGCACGGAAATGTTGTTACCGGGCTTGGACATAGTAAAAGCAATAGTATTCCATCTCAAGAAGAGCTTATTAAAGCAGCTAATATACTGAATTCAGGAAAACGAGTAGCGATTTTAGTTGGTGCGGGGGCTTCTGAGGCCGCGGAGGAAGTACAGACTATTGCCAAATTATTGGGAGCTGGGGTGGCAAAAGCATTATTGGGCAAAACAGTTATCCCGGATGATCTTCCCTATGTTACAGGTAGCATTGGAATGCTAGGAACAACAGCGAGTTGGGAATTAATGGACAATTGTGATACGCTACTTATGATTGGAAGTGGATTTCCTTATTCTGAATACCTTCCAGAGCCTGGTAGCGCTAGGGGGATTCAAATTGATATAGATGAAAGTATGTTAAGTATCCGTTACCCAATGGATTTAAATTTATTGGGTGACAGTCGTTTAACTCTTAAGGCACTCATCCCGCTAATAATACCAAAACAAGATCGCGAATGGGAAGATAAGATACAAAAGACTATTACCGACTGGAAAAATACGTTAGAGAATAGATCAAAATTACCTGCAAATCCCATTAACCCTCAGCTGTTTTTTCACAGGTTATCTCCTAAGCTACCTGAAAGATGTATGCTAACTGCAGATTCAGGAACAGTTGCCTTTTGGTATGCGAGGTATATCCGTATTAGGGAAGGAATGATCGGTTCTCTCTCTGGCAATTTAGCATCAATGTGCCCATCAATTCCTTATGCAATAGCTGCAAAGTTTGCCTTTCCAGACCGACCAGCAATAGCTTTTGTAGGAGATGGTGCTATGCAGATGTTATGTATGAATGAATTGATCACTATTTCTAAATATTATAAGAATTGGTCCAATCCGAAACTAATAATCATAGTTCTTAATAATCGGGACCTCAATATGGTCACTTGGGAACAGCGAATGTTGACTGGAGAACCTAAATTTGAAGCTTCACAAGATATACCAGATGTTAATTATGCAGCTTTTGCATCATTAGTGGGTTTGGATGGAATCCGTTTAGAGGATCCGAATAAAATTGATGCGGTAATTGATCAATTAATAACCAATGACAAACCTATACTTTTGGACCTTGTCTGTGATCCAGAAGTCACGATATTACCGCCTCGTATGGAACCTGAAATGCTAGCGAAATTAAGTATGGCGATGATAAAAGGAGATTCTGAATCTTTCCAAATGATAAGGCAATTGATTAGACAGTCTATGCAAATGGATAATAATGTATGAATCAGGAAATACTAAGAAATTCGAATCTAACTTGCGGATTGATAAATTCCTCAAGCTAAATCAATTGTAAATGCGGTCTTATCTGCAAATTTACGATATCACAGCGATCATGCTGTGTTAAACAAAATCCAACTGCCATAGCAATATCTTCCGCAGGAAGCATTTTAAAATTTTCAATCTTCTTGGCCTTTTCAGAACTTGTCCCTTTCTGCATATCTGTGTCTACAGCACCAGGTTCTATCAATGTTACTTTAATTTTCATTGGGTTCAATTCCTTTCTTAAAGCTTCTGAAAAACCCTGAATTCCTGACTTAGTCGCAACATAAACAGAGCCACCTGCTTCACGTACATCCGCGCTCATGGAACCGATGTTTACAATATGTCCTTTCCCTAATTTTAACATTCGTTCTACCGCATAATGACAACAGGCTAGGTATGCCGTTAGATTTGTGCTTATAAGATAGTTCCAGTCCTGATAATTCCCGTCGGTTATTCGGTTGTAACCTAAAGCTGCATTGTTGATGAGAATATCAATTGCGCCTAGATGTTGATCTGCCATCTTAAATATTCGTTGTATATCTTGATGCTTTGATACATCAGCAAGCAAACCTTTACAGGAACCCGGGCAGGCGGCTTCCTTTACTGCAGATAGTGTTTCATCGATTTGCTGTTGATGACGACCACAAATTAAACACTCAGCACCTAATGAGGTGAGAAGAAGCGTAATTTCACGGCCAATACCCGTTGACCCGCCTGTGATTACAATTTTTTTTCCCGACAATCGCTCTTTCCAAATACTATTTAAATCTTTCATATGCTTTTAATGTTATTAGCAAATAATCTCCTTCTTTTAAAGAGTAGTTAATTAAAATGTTCAGTTGATTTATAACCAAGCTTTACAGCTCTAAACGCATACCGTCAAATGCGCATGGGAGCATGACCTCATCTTTTCGATTTATCATTTCATCATCAAGATGAGTCAATAAAATGAATTTAGAAGAAAGCCGTTCAATTTTCTCTTTGAGCTCTACATAATTGAGATGACCATCGACTTTGGTTTCAAAGAAGCAACACTCACAGATAAAAAGGTCAGTTCCTGCTGCAATATCTATCAATTTGTCCGTCCAAGCGGAATCGCCAGAATAGCCAATAATTTTTTCATCTATGTTTATTTTAATTCCAAAGGGCTTACTTAATACTTTATGATTTACTGACACTGGTTTGATAGAAAAATACTCATGGTAAATCGTTTGTTCATTCAAATACGGTATAAAGTTTAGGTTTAGATCTTTGAGTATTCTATTTCCTGGGTATAGTAAATCAAGTAATCCTTCTAGCTTTTCTTCACAGCCTGGTGGACTAAAAATGGTGATGGGTTTTTCTCTTTTCTGTGTTGCAAAATCAAGCAATAAATAAGGCAAACCACCATAATGATCACCATGAAAATGGGAAATCACGAAAGTATCGATATCAGAAGTTGGGAGATTTTGGTTTTTTAAATTTTTGAGTGCATCTGAACCGCAATCTATTAAAAGGGTGCCTGAGGGGGAACTAATATGAAAACAAGCTTGTCCTCTGGACCCACTGTAAAAAGCGTCACCGCATCCAATTACTGTTAATATAGTCTTGTTTGATATTTCATTTCGCTTCATGCCTCAAGATACTTTAGTTGTCAAACTACCTCTATTTAAACAATTGGTGATTAAGTATGTTTAGATGATTCTTGTTTATTTTAAAATGGAAATCATGGACAAACCTCCTAGTATTCAAGACATGAATGATGATGTCAAACTTTAGCGGATTTTTGGGATAAATATTGAATGCTATTTTTGAAAATTCTTAAACCTCATTGGTTTCAAAATAAACCCAGCCCATTAGATCTTTGGTTTCCTCAGGTTTCTTTAGATCAATAAGACTCTTAATTCCTATGTTTAATAACAATGTGCTTTCATCATTAATTTGCTTTATGGGGTAGAATATAGCATTTTCACTTGGTAGATCTATATTTCCTTGTAAGGCAATGTATTTTTCGGCGAGGAGATTGTCAATTAAAGTGTCCGTCACTGCCATAAGAGACCTCATTTTATTACTTATCCACTTCAACTCTGCTTCGAGGTTCTCAGGATAGTGTTCTTTAGTGAATGCTAAAATTAATTGTTCTCCTTCTACATCTAATCCATCACGAATCATACGCAAGCCCATGCTACGAACTTCTTCTTGATAACAATCCTGACCATAAACAAACTTAATATCACCACCAATGGGACTTGCGACGATTTTTGCCCGTAGAGCCATTTGTCTATTTCTCAATTCATGTATGTAATTATACGTCAAATCCATAGTTTTTATATTTAATTCTTATAAGAAAGAAGATGTATTTCTGATGTTGCTAATCCTAGAAAAAATAAATAAGTTAGATGATGTTCATATTGAATTATTCAAAGAGAGATTGATTTTTAAATGTCAGAATGAGGAATCTATCAGAGAACATTTGGAGATCAATTAGGTTTGTTTAGGATTAACTTTTAGGTATTTTGCCCTTCCTAGCGTAAAAACAACATGGTTTTCCTAATCAAGATAAATTGAGATTCACAAATTTTAAGTAAGCACACTTTTCTTAGTCAGATTATTTTCCTTTGCATAACATACTTGAAATTTGAATGCATCATATTCCAAACTACGAACATGGATTAGCATAACGATTATCCTTATGAATTTATTATAAGAGCTTAAATCAATATACTATTAATCATTAAGAACAATTTAATATTTAGATAGAAGACTAATTGAAACATATAACATTATTTTTTGTTTAATGAATATGTTCATTAAAGAACAAAATAGAACCTTATGATAAATATTGTTTTAGTAGAAGATCATTTGATTGTACGAAATGGTATCGAATTAATTCTCGAAACTCAGGATTATATAAAAATTGTTGGTGAAGCTCAAAATGCCCAAGAAGCTCTATCTTTGTTAGAAAATAATCACCTACCGGATATAGTTATTACAGATATTGAAATGCCGGGAATCAATGGATTAGATCTGTCTAAATTGATAATTAGAAAACATCCTTCTGTTAAGGTAATTATTTTAGGTGTGTCTCTTGATGAGCATAAATTTGTTGAGGCTTTTGAGGAAGGGGTCAAGGGATTTTTACTAAAAAGCGTTGGCCATGAAGAGTTGTTTTTTGCAATAAAACACGTTTACCGTGGGGGAAGATATGTTTGTGAGAAAATTATAGAGGGCTTGTTAACAAAAGTAAGACAAATGTCAATTTATGATAATAAAAGATTCAAGGATGACATTGATTTTAGTGAAAGAGAATTAGAAGTATTACAATATATTAGTGATGGTTACACTAATTTAGAAATAGCCGATAAATTATTTCTAAGCAAGAGGACTGTGGAGGGCCATCGGCAAAAGTTAATTGATAAAATGGGAGTTAAAAACTCCGCATCCTTAATTAAATTTGCTGTCAAAAGTGGAATAATCTAAAGTACAGCCAGCCCAGATCCCATTCTGGCAAACATCATACTCATCCTGATTTAGCCTGTTTTCCAAATTTTATTCATTTGCATATTGGAATTCAATTAATTTAATGTTAAGATTTATAGGAGATTACAACAGACTTAATTTTCTTAGAGAATCTTGTTTAAATAGGTTTAGGGCTTTCTTGAAATTAATATGAGTCTGATTTTCACTCCAAGTTTTTGAAATTATCTTGGAGACTTATTGAAAGATTTGGATTTTTTTGTATTGAACAGAAGTAACTTCAAATGTTACCTAATCAGATTAAAGAAAATTTATTTATCAATTTTATTATTTTTGAAAATTATGAAAGGCCAGAGGGATTTGATTTAATGTTTTTTTTAATTGTCTGTATCATATATAGATAGATATATTCTTTGTAAGAAAATGCAGTGATAAACTGATATATCTAGATTCTGTTTTTAGATTTAAATAATAGTCTTTTATAATTCCTGTAATTTTTCCTAATTCTTTCCAAAATTTGTCCTTTTATTTGCATAAATAATATTTAAATTGATACTGTGGAGATTTTTTTAGAGTTTTTCAATAACCTGACCGATCCAGACTGGATTGTAGCTCATGGGGGTCTTTATTTGCTGTTGTTTATCATCTTTGCAGAAACGGGAATTTTAATAGGTTTTTTCTTGCCAGGCGATCCTATCCTTTTCATTTCAGGAGTAATTATTGCCAATATGTCACTAAACGGAACAAACCCACTATTGATGCTTTTATATTGGATGATGTTAATTTCTTTAGCCGCAATTCTAGGTAACTTTGTGGGGTATTGGTGTGGCAAATATTTTGGTCATCGTCTGCTGAAAATGAAGGACAACTGGCTCTTCAAGAAAGAGTACATTTACAAAGCCCAAGAGTTCTATGACAAACGTGGGGGAGGAGCAATTATTTTAGCTCGATTTCTTCCCGTTGTTCGTACGTTTGCACCAATTGTTGCTGGAATTGTTGAAATGGATTTTAGGAAATTTGCGTTATATAATATCTTAGGTGGTATTATTTGGGTGGGAAGCTTGACAACACTTGGCTATTTACTTGGTGAAAATGTATGGGTGCAACAAAATCTTGAATACGTCATTTTTGGAATAGTGATACTCGCTACAGCGCCTGTTATTATTAAATTATTTACAGCTAAAAAGAAAACAACTCAGTCCACGATTTAAAAATCAAATCAGCAGATTGTATTTTAATTCTTTAAGTACTGGACGTTACAGATTTGACCTTCAGTAATTATTAAAGGAATACAAATTATACTATTTGCTTCAATTTTAGGAATTGATATCAATCTTAGGATTTTGTCCATAATTAGCTTGAGTGTTATTATCTTGCGATTTATAAGTATAGCTCAAAACGACTCTTCAAGGCATCTCATTTATCGATTTTTTTTGATAAATTTGGTTCTTATAAATATTCTGTCTTGACTATCCTTTTTATTCTTATCATCAGTTTTATTGCTTCTTTAGTAAGATCAACTTTGGGTTTTGGGGAGTCATTGATTGCTGTTCCATTATTTCTTTTTTTCCTACCTGTACATATTGCCGTTCCCTTATCGGTTATGTTGTCTGTGATTATTGCGCTAGTTATTGTTATTCAAGACCATAAAAAAATTCATTTTCACAGCGCGAAGTGGTTGATCGTTTTTGCAATTCCCGGCATACCTTTAGGTGTCTTAGTGTTAATGTATGGAAATGAAACAATAATAAAGATAGGTTTGGGATTACTATTGATAGTATATTCTTTGTACTCACTTTATATCAAAAGTAACCTGAAATTTAGGAAAGACAGTATGTTTTTATTATTTGTTTGTGGTTTTTTATCAGGAATATTTGGCGGTGCCTATGGATTGAATGGCCCCCCATTGGTTATCTATGGGAATTTAAGACAATGGAGCGCAAAGCATTTTAGGGCTACCCTTCAAGCTTATTTTTTGCCCATTAGTATGCTCAGTGTTCTAGTCTATTATTCTGAAGGACTCATCACTTCCCAAATCAATATCTATTTTTTTGTAGCGCTAATTACAGCTTTACCTGCAGTTTTTTTAGGCAGACTTTTAAATCATAGATTGAAAGAAGGGACATTTTTTAAGTATGTATATTGGGGACTTATAACTATTAGCTTGGTTTTGATTGTTAGCACCTTAAAATGACCTTGTAAGTTAATGTCTATAAAATATCTAGCATGAAAAATGATGAATTAAGTAGGTATTACGTAATATTCAAAAGAACATAATTAAGTTCAGTCACCCAACCGTAAAAAACAAGCATTTTTTCATATATCTGAAAATAGAAGTATATTACTAAAAAATCGATGCAATTAACAATACGAAAAGAGAGACCTGAAGATTTTAACGCTGTTTTCAGGCTTATTGAAAAAGCATTTGAATCTGTAAAGATGAGTGATCATCAGGAGCAATTCCTCGTCGATCGTTTAAGGAAGTCAAGTGCCTTTATTCCTGATTTGTCATTGGTAGCGGAAATGAGTAATGAAATTGTAGGACATATTTTGTTAACGCGATTGAAAATAAAGAATGCTAAAGAGACGTTTCAGTCTCTTGCCCTCGCCCCAATTTCGGTTCTTCCTGAATATCAAAATAAGGGGATCGGTGGAAGATTAATAACATACGCTCATCAGTTGGCGAGTGATTTGGGGTATAAATCAGTTGTATTATTGGGACATGAAAAATACTATCCAAAATTTGGTTATTTAAGAGCCGACAAATTTGGAATTGAGCTTCCATTCGAAGGAATTTCTATGGAAAATTGTATGGTAATTGAATTGGTTGAAGGTGGACTCAATGGCGTTTCTGGTATGGTGGAGTATCCTGCAGAATTTAATATTTGAAACCTATCCACTTTTTCTTGTCAATTGATTTTTATATAAATAAATTGCTATCTTAAGTAATTCAACCCTATCATATTATGAAACTGTTTTCCCTAAGTTTAATTCTAGCAATATTCACTCAATTATGTTTTGCTCAAACTCCAATTAAATTGGTGATTGCGGGATTAAGTCATGGACATGTAGACTGGATTTTCAATAGGAAAGACAAAAAAGATCTAGAACTTATTGGCATCTATGAAACTAATCCTGAATTAATCGATCGTTATATGAAGCGATACCATATCTCTAAGGACATGTTTTATACGAACTTAGAAGAGATGTTGGATACGTTAAAACCAGATGCGGTTTCCGCTTTTGGAGCAATTAGTGAACATCTTTCTGTTGTGCAGGCATCTGCACCACGTGGTATTCATGTTATGGTTGAGAAACCCTTAGCTACAACACTTTCAGATGCCCAAGAGATAGAAAATTTAGCTAATAAATATAAAATTCATGTACTGACAAATTTTGAGACTTCTTGGTATGAGAGTAATCAGCAAATTAAATCTATGCATGAACAAGGGAAATTAGGGGAAATTCGTAAAGTAATGATTAATGATGGTCACCAGGGCCCAAAAGAAATAGGAGTGAGCAAAGAATTTTTAGAAATTCTCAGTGACCCTCAAAAAAATGGAGCTGGTGCATTGGTCGATTTTGGATGCTATGGAGCTAATTTAATGAGTTGGTTGATGAATGGTCAAAAGCCGATTTCCGTTACTGCTGTAATTCATCGAAATAAACCAAAGATATACAAAGAAGTAGACGATGAGGCGTCAATTATTCTTCAATACCCTAATGCGCAGTGTATTATTCAAGCGTCGTGGAATTGGCCATTTTCAAGGAAAGATATGGAGGTTTATGGGACCAAAGGTTATGCAATTGCATCTAATGCACGAACTCTTCGAACGAGATTTGAAGAAAGTAAATCAGAAGAGGTTATCCGTCTAAAAAATAGAATCGAACCATATGATGACCCATTTTCGTTATTTTCAGCTGTAATTAATGGTTCGCACAGACTAGAAAAATTTGATCTTTACGGATTGCCAATCAATGTGCTTGTCGTTGAAATTCTTGAAGCGGCAATGAAATCTTCTAAGCGGAATAAAACGATCTTTATAACCAATTAGCCATTGATTACTTGAGGATATTAAGACATCAGAAGGAACACCGGTAATTCAATTTGTTAATGTAATCTTACCCGCGCTTTTTCTAATGAAAACTGATTAATTATGTTTTCAGATTCCTGAATTAGGTTTTGAATATAAAATATGCGATCCTCTAGGAATTCTAAGGAAGGACTCAACTCTAACTTGGTAATATTCACTGTTAAGCCAACAAGTAAAGCATTAATTTGGTACGCAAGAGTTTGAAATTGACGAATATTGGATTTATGATATTTTCCTTTCCCAGGATTTTTTTCAAATTGTTCTAAAGAAGCATAACATTGTGCTAGCGAAGCTTGCGTAAATTTTCTTGACAGGCGTAAATCATAGTCATTTCGTTCAATAGATTTATAAGACTCTTGAATTTTTTCAAGATAAGATTTGAAATGTTGGATTAGAGCGTTAGTGGTTTGTTCAATAGAACTGGAGTGGTTAATAGGAATTGCCAGGCTACCCAATATCGCTAGTATTGAGCCTAACAAGGTGAACCCTAGACGACTCCCTATGATATCATGGATATCGCCCACATAAGTATACTGAGCGAGCAAAATAGTTATGGTTATAAAGATAACGCATACCAAATAATTTGGCTTATTAAATAACAGAAACAAATACAAACCTAATGCAGAGATCAAGATCAACATACGACTGTCTTGAATGGAGCTTAATAGTATTAGACTTACTAAAATACCAATAATTGAACCGACGATTCTTTGAAAATTTCTTTTCTGGGTAGTGGTGTAGCTGGGTCTTGCTACTAATATAATGGTAAGGATAATCCAGGAGGCATATTGATATTCTGGCAATAGATATCCCAACAGACCAGCAAACATTAACAACACCGATATCCGAATCGCATAAACAAAAATTGGAGATTTAAAATTGAGATTAGTTGTAATAACTTTTAGATTAATTTTTGGTGCAACAAAATTTTTAAAATTTTTACTTTCTACTCCATGTACATTTGTAGAAATCTCTTTAATATGCAAATCATGCAGTATTTCTTCAATTTTTCTAATTTGATTGCAGATTGAAGAAATTAATTCTTGTCTAGCTGAAGAACCTAGTTTCTGTTGTTCATCTAATTGCTTTAAAATCTCATTTAAATCGGATTTCTTAGGTATTTTGTAATACGACTCTTGTTTAAAAATGATTACTCGTTCCGTTTTGTAAGCTAAAATAGCTAAGGCTTGACGAATTAGTTTTAAAGTTTTACCTTCTTTTAGAATTTCTCGAATTTTTTCATAATCATGATCAATTGCCATCAAAAACTCATATAAATCAATTAATTGATATAATTTGGTCAACCAAATTTTACTTGAGTTATCCTTACGGGTTTGCATTCTTTTATCGCGAAGTACAATGGATCGAATAGAATCCAACTGTTCACTTATATGAATGTGCATTTTATTGAGTTCTTGATAAGTCCTATTAATTGATATATTTTGATTATAACAATCGATCTTTAACTTGATTAATCTTGACATGGCTTTTACACCGCCTTCAAGAGCGTGCTCAAAGGATCGGTTTGGGAGTAGATAAGCTTGAAGTAGACAGATTGCGAAAAAGGTAATTGCCCCTAGTATTAGCGATATACTGAATAAAATTGGGTCTATGGGACGTAATCCAATTGTAAAACTAGCGACAATTAAACCTAAGTTTCCGACTACATTGATTCGAAATCCTAAGAGTGCAATAAAGGAGTAAATAAAACCAAATCCTCCCAATAAGGGTATAATAGACCATGAATTATGGTGGATTGAAAAAGAGATACTCAGTGCTGTTATCAAAAATATTGGGATGCAATATGAAACAGTAATTAACTTATCCTTTTTATTTCCTGGCAGGTCTGTCAAGCAAGCTAATAACGTACCTACAGCAAAAGGAATAGCAATTTGATCATTCCAAAACATAAAAATCAGAATGCTGGGAATAAGGATAATAAGGATATTTCTAAGAGCATCCTGACTTGCTTCTGACCTTAAAAAATATCCTACACTCGTAAGGGTAGCTGAAATTGAATTTTTTATAATTGAATTTATTTTAGTTCTTCGCAAAAATACTAAAAAGTTTGTATATAAAGTATATTATATTGATATATATTGTTTATGCAATATAATATTTCGAAATGACAGGTATATAGCTTCCAAATCCTAGATTTTTTTCAATTCCAATTCAAAAACCCATGATTCAAGTGCTAGGGAATGGAAATATCCAAGATTGTTTGTTATTCAGGAGAAACAGTTTGACTTTGATTAGGTAATTTGATGTTTTTGATTTACATGGTCTTGCCATTTTTTAATAATAACACATACCTCATAAGCTTCTTGTTTTTCAAATTGATTCCTAAGTGATTCCAGGGTAAAGGTAATTTCTTCTAAATGAATAAACACTCCATTTTCATCTTGATAATCAGAGAGGATATCTAATAAAAAACAATAGGTTTCAAATTCTATAAATTTTTTTTGATAAGATTTATCTGCAATCAACCATTGTTTTTCAAATTTATAACCGGATTCAATATGTTTAAGGCAAGCTAACTCATATATATCTCGATGAGTTTGAAGTTCAACCCTCATTTTTTTTACGCTATTATGTAAGGATTCAAACATGGAAGATAAATTTATTTGAATCTCAATAAGTTTTGAAATAAAAGGCATAAGTATTTGATTTTCAAATGAAAAAGGATAACAATTTAAAATAATATTTGTTTTGATATATTCCTGGATTGTTTATTTTTTCAAAATGGATATATTTGAGGATATGAATGAAATCGAAATAAATGGCTACAAATTAGAAATTTGTGCAAATTCTATTTATTCCGCAAAACAAGCACAACTTGGAGGGGCAAGTAGGATAGAGTTATGCCAGAATCTTGAAAATGGAGGTACCACCCCATCTTATGGCCAAATTAAACTGACTCGAGGGGCGCTTCATATTGGGGTTCATGTTTTAATACGACCACGTGCCGGTGATTTTGTTTATACCCAAGATGAGATAGACGAGATCTCTCAGGACATAGAGTTCTGCAAAATAATAGGCTGTGACGGCGTCGTTATTGGTTGCCTGACCAAGGATGGGCGCGTAGACATAGAAAAGATGCGAAAATTGGTAACATTGGCTAAGCCAATGGTGGTAGTCTTCCATCGTGCATTCGATCGCTGCAATGATCCTTATGAAGCTTTAGAAGATATCATTTCTTTAGGATGCGATCGGATATTAACCTCAGGACTTCAGAATTCAGCAATGGATGGTAAGATACTTCTTAAAGATTTAATACAAGAATCTCAGGGACGAATTGAAATTATGCCTGGAGCAGGGGTTGATGAGAATAACGTAGCCGAAATTTTAAAGTATACAGGTGCGAAAAGTATACATAGTTCTGCTAAAATAAGCCAGCCATCGCAAATGAACTATAAGTCTAAGACTGTAAATAATATGGATGAGGATGTTATATATAGTTCCCGGGTTAGGGTGGAAGAATTGATTGAAAAAATAAGAAGCCTTTAGATGATCTAAAGGCTTCTTATTTTTTGTAGCAAAAAAAAATTACTTTGCTTCTGTTGCAAGCTGATTTAAAATTGCATCATTTTTTGTGATTTGGCTATGTTTAGCCATTTTACTTTTAGAACCTGTTTCGATATTACGACCAAGTTTTAAGAATTGAACATCAACACGTGCAAATGTTTTGTTTCTTCTATCTTTTCTTTTTAAACGTGTAACTCCCATTGTTGTCAATAATTTTAAATTTTCAAACGAGGTCGGAAGCGGATTCGAACCGCTGTAGGAGGTTTTGCAGACCTCAGCCTAGCCACTCGGCCATCCGACCCTTTTACCCTTACAGGCATGCAAAAATAGGATTTACTTTTCAAATATGAAAGGCTTTTTTTGTATTTTGTAATTTAAATACGATTCCAAGCGTATTTTCTAGTTTTATTTAATACAAACCTAGACCTCCCTCTGATGGCCTGACTTATTTTTCTGATCCGAACTACATTAAATCGTTTTATTTCAGTACTTTACGTTTCCTTTGCCGTTCCAGACAAAAATTGGTCTAAACTTTGCAATGTTGTATATGAAATCGGGTTATACTCGATATATTAAATAAAGTTAGAAATAGAAAAGACTATGAAAAAATTATTATTATCATTTGGAGCAGCGTTATTATTTGTTGCTGCCGCACAAGCTCAAACAAGTTATGGTTTAAAAGCTGGCTTAAATTTAGGTAAGTATAGTAATATTCCAACTGAATTTGAAGATTATTCCAAAATGAATCCTTCATTTTATGTTACTGGTTATGCTGACTTACCGGTAGCGTCTAATTTTTCAATCCAACCAGGTATTTCATTACAAGGTAAAGGTGCTAAATATAAAAGTGAAGACGAAAACATGGAAGGAAGTATTACAACGAATGTTATGGCATTAGAAATTCCTATTAATGCAGTATATTATATTCCTGCAGGAGCGGGTAATGTGTTTTTAGGAGCTGGACCTTATGTTGGCTATTCATTAAGTGGTAAAACTAAAGTTGAAGGCGCTGCATTTGGTGCAAGTGCAGAATCCGAGAGCGATCTTGATTTTTCAGGGGACGATAAAGATCAAAACCCTTTCGATTTTGGGGTGAATTTCTTAGCCGGGTACAAATTAAACAATGGATTTTTATTGAATGCTGGTTACGGCCTAGGATTATCTAACTTGTCTCCAAGCGACAACAGCGATAATAAATTTTCTAACCGAGTGCTTTCTTTCGGCGTAGGATTTCAGTTCTAAAACATTTAAAGTGAAAATATAATAAAAGGGTTTGTTCTAAACAAACCCTTTTATTATATCTATTGCCCGTGAGATGGTCTAAGGGTTGGTCGACCAAAGAGAGGCGGATCTTAACATCGCTCGTCTTGGAAGCTTTAAATTAGCAACTATTAACTCTGCAAAATCTTCAGGTTGTAAAACTTTTTCAGGGTCTCCATCGGTCAACGCAAGTCCAATAGACATATCAGATGCTATAGTACTAGGCATTAGGGTACACACACGAATATTGTTTTTACGGACTTCCCTCATGAGCGAATCAGATAAACCAATAACAGCAAACTTACTTGCACTATAGGCTGAGGTTGAAGCAGAACCATTTAATCCCGCAGTTGAAGAAATATTAATGATATCGCCTTGGTTTTTCTTGATAAGTTCGGGCAAAACTGATTTCGTTACATAATAGGTTCCTAATACATTAGTCTGTATTATTTCTGTCCACTGAATGGGATCCATTTCAAGAACTGAACCAAAAGCTGCAATACCTGCATTATTAACTAAGATGTCAAAACTGCCAAATTGATGAATTAATTTTTCAATTTCGTGATTTGCTTCTTGATAATTACTGATATCAAAAATTGCATACGTTGCCTTGACACCGAACGCTTGCAACTCTAATATAGTGTTTTTTAAATTTTGCTCATTTCGTCCTGTAATAGCGACATGGATACCTTCTTTTGCAAACGCAATTGCAGTGGCTTTTCCTAAGCCCTTACCACCACCGGTAATTAATGCGTATTTTCCTGATAAATTTTCCATCAAGAAAGATAAGAATTCTTAAAATATCAATGGTAAGCTGAATGTTAAATTATTTAAACAAAAAAAGTCACCTTTAAAAGATGACTTCTTCTGTTTTTTAATCGAAATCTATCACACTTTAATTTCAACTTCAACACCTGAAGGTAATTCCAATTTCATCAAAGCATCAACTGTTTTTGAGTTTGAAGAGTAAATGTCTAACAATCTTTTGTAAGAACATAACTGGAATTGCTCACGTGCTTTTTTGTTAACGTGTGGAGAGCGTAAAACTGTATAGATTTTTTTCTCAGTAGGTAATGGAATTGGACCACTAACAACTGCACCTGTAGGTTTTACTGTTTTTACGATTTTCTCAGCTGATTTGTCAACTAAATTGTAATCGTACGATTTCAATTTGATTCTGATTCTTTGGCTCATTTTTTTTTGTTTAAAATGACCCCTGATTAGAGCAATTAACAATCAGGGATCGGTTTATTTTAATTGAATATAATTTAGTCAATAGACCCTTTTACTTTTCCTTTTGATTTCGCAACTACGGCTTCTGATACATTACGAGGAGCTTCCGCGTAGTGATCAAATTCCATAGTAGAGGTAGCACGACCTGAAGTAATCGTACGTAATTGAGTTACATAACCAAACATTTCAGAAAGTGGAACTAATGCTTTGATAACCTGTGCACCGTTACGTGAATCTAACCCTTGCATTTGACCACGACGACGATTTAAGTCTCCCATAACATCACCCATGTTTTCTTCTGGGGTTAGTACTTCAACTTTCATGATTGGCTCCATCAATACCGGCGAACACTTAGGTAAGGCCTCACGATAAGCCATTTTTGCAGCCAATTCGAAAGATAAAGAATCTGAATCGACCGCATGGAATGATCCATCAATTAAACGAACTTTCATTCCAGATAATGGGTAACCAGCTAGTACACCATTACTTAACGAAGTTTCGAATCCTTTTTGAACGGAAGGGATGTATTCTTTTGGAATCGAACCACCAACAATTTCGTTAACGAATTGAAGAGCAGACTTTGTCGTATCATAATCCTCATCGATAGGAGAAATAATAACTTTGATATCTGCAAATTTACCACGTCCACCTGATTGTTTTTTGTAAACCTCACGGTGTTCAGTGCTTCCATTGATTGATTCTTTATAAGCTACTTGGGGAGCACCTTGATTTACTTCAACTTTGAATTCACGTCTCAAGCGGTCGATCAAGATATCCAAGTGAAGCTCACCCATACCCGAAATAACTGTTTGACCAGTTTCCTCGTCTGTTTTTACCACAAATGTCGGATCTTCTTCAGCAAGTTTACCAAGACCAATTCCTAATTTATCTACGTCAGCTTGAGTCTTAGGTTCAATTGCTAAACCAATAACTGGTTCAGGGAATACCATTGATTCAAGGATGATCGGGTTTTTCTCATCACAGAGAGTATCTCCTGTTTTGATATCTTTAAATCCTACAACTGCACCAATATCACCTGCTCCAATTTGAGGAATAGGATTTTGTTTGTTTGCATGCATTTGGAAAATACGAGAAATACGCTCTTTGTTTCCTGAACGAGTGTTCAATACGTAAGATCCAGCTTCCAATACTCCTGAATAGGCACGAACGAAACACAAACGTCCTACAAAAGGGTCTGTAGCGATCTTGAATCCAAGAGCTGAGAACGGTTCAGATTCTGACGGTTTACGAGAGATTTCTTCTCCTGTGCGAGGGTCAGTACCATTTACAGCTTCTACATCCAGAGGTGAAGGCAATAACTCCATAACGAAGTCAAGCATTGTTTGTACACCTTTATTTTTGAATGAAGAACCACAAACCATAGGCACTATAGCGTTATCCAGAACTGCTTTACGCAAAGCATCTAAAATTTCGCGTTCAGTCAATGAGTTAGGATCGTCAAAGAATTTCTCCATTAATGATTCGTCATAACCGGCTACCGCTTCTAATAATTTTTCACGGTATTCAGCAACCTCGTCAATCATATCTTCAGGAATAGGAACTTCAGTAAATGTCATTCCTTTATCCTCTTCGTTCCAAACAATACCGCGGTTGTTGATTAAATCTACAACACCTGTGAAATCATCTTCCGCACCAATTGGTAATTGAAGTGCAACAGCGTCAGAACCTAACATTTCTTTAACTTGTTTTACAACTTTTAAGAAGTCAGCACCTGAACGGTCCATTTTGTTTACGAATCCAATACGTGGAACTTTATATCCATCAGCTAAACGCCAGTTGGTCTCAGATTGAGGTTCAACACCATCAACTGCTGAAAATAAGAATACTAATCCGTCTAGTACGCGTAAGGAACGGTTTACCTCTACTGTAAAGTCAACGTGACCAGGAGTATCAATAACGTTTACTTGGTATTTACTATTGCGGTAGTTCCAAAATACTGTAACAGCTGCAGAAGTAATTGTAATTCCACGTTCCTGTTCTTGAGCCATCCAGTCAGTAGTAGCAGATCCTTCGTGAGTTTCTCCTAGCTTATGGTTTACTCCAGAATAAAATAAAATACGTTCTGTAGTTGTAGTTTTACCGGCATCGATGTGTGCTGCGATTCCAATATTTCTAACTAATTTTAAATCTTTTGCCATAATGTTTTATGCAGTTTGCTTTATTAAGCTATTTTTATGCAATGTTAATAAACAAATACACCGACAGTGATAATCGAAAAATCTACTATCTAAAGTCGGTGTATTCATATTTGATTCTATTTTGTTAATATTAGAATCTGAAGTGCGAGAACGCCTTGTTGGCTTCCGCCATTTTATGCGTATCCTCTTTTTTCTTCACAGCAGCACCTTCACCTTTAGAAGCTGAAATAATCTCACCTGCTAATTTCTCAAACATAGTTTTTTCACCACGTTTACGAGAATAGGAGATTAACCATTTCATTCCTAATGCGATCTTGCGATCAGGACGAACTTCCATAGGAACTTGAAAATTTGCACCACCAACGCGACGAGATTTAACCTCAACAGCTGGCATAACATTATTTAAAGCTTTTTTCCAAGTCTCTAAACCGTTTTCTTGTGTTTTTTGCTCTACTAATTCTACTGCATCATAAAAAATTGAATATGCAATAGATTTCTTTCCGTCAAACATCATATTGTTTACGAAACGTGTTACCTGAACGTCATTAAACTTTGGGTCAGGTAAAATGATCCTCTTTTTTGGTTTTGATTTTCTCATTTTCTTTTCCTCCGTTTAACTATTTTTTGCCTTTTCCTTTAGCTGGTGCAGCTACTTGTCCTGGTTTAGGACGTTTAGTTCCATATTTAGAACGACGTTGGTTACGACCTGCAACTCCTGAAGTGTCTAGTGCACCACGAATAATGTGATAACGAACTCCTGGTAAATCTTTTACACGGCCGCCACGAATTAATACGATTGAGTGCTCTTGTAAGTTATGTCCTTCTCCTGGAATGTAAGCATTTACTTCTTTTCCATTTGTTAAACGAACACGAGCTACTTTACGCATTGCTGAGTTTGGTTTCTTAGGGGTAGTAGTGTATACACGCGTACACACACCTCTTCGCTGTGGACATGAGTCCAACGCTGGTGATTTACTCTTATCAACCAGAGCTACTCTACCTTTTCTAACTAATTGTTGGATAGTAGGCATTTACCTTTTTTGTGTTGTTAATTGTTAAAAATTAATTTTTTAAAGTCTGCAAAGATATAAAGAATATTCCAAACTCTAAAGGGTTGGGTGTTAAGTTTTTTGTTTTATTATCGATTAGCTTTGGGAAATAGAGTTTATGTGATTTCAAGGAAGCTATTATTATGAATCTTTGAGATTTTAGAAATGATGCTCAGTGGGTATTTAGTCTGGCAAAAAAGAAATTGATGGGCTTGGCTGATTTCTGTTATTTTTTAAAGTGTACCCATCACTTTGTTAAAAATGATGGGTGCATTTTTGAAATTTTCTTCGTCTGAATTCAATTGTTTAACATACTCAGAGTACTTTTATCGAATTAAGGTAAAATCGATTTGTCTTTTTTCAAGGTCAACTTTTTTAACTTTAATTTGAACCTCATCGCCTAATTGATAGGTTTTCTTTTTTGATTGACCAATTATTGCGTAGTTCTTTTCGTCAAGTACGTAAAAATCATCTGTTATGTCGCGAAGACGAACCATGCCCTCGCATTTGTTTTCTTCGATTTCCACATACATTCCCCATTCTGTAACACCCGAGACAATCCCGGTAAACTCGATTCCAATTTGGTCTTGCAGGTATTCAGCCTGTTTGTATTTTACAGAAGCTCTTTCGGCATCAGCTGCTTTCTTCTCCATTTGTGAGGAATGTTCAGACATTTTTTCATAATGTTCCGCGTTTACTTTTCTTCCTCCATCAAGGTAATATTGGAGTAGTCTATGAACCATAACGTCTGGATATCTACGGATAGGAGAGGTGAAATGCGTATAGTAATCAAAAGCTAATCCATAATGTGAGGTTTTCTTTGTGGTATAGATTGCTTTTGCCATAGAACGGATTGCTAAAGAAGTTAAAAGGTTTTGTTCTTTTGTCCCTTCAATTCTGTTCATCAATATATTTAAGGATTTTGCGGTTTCTTTATCGGATTTAATGGAAAGTCTATGGCCAAATTTTAAAGCAAATTGTGAAAAGCTGGTTAATGTGTCTGTTTTAGGGACATCGTGAAATCTATAAACAAATGGAAGCTTATTTTTTCCTTTTTCCATTTTACCAATATATTCAGCGACCTTTCGATTTGCTAAGAGCATATAATCTTCAATTAATTTGTGGGCATCCTTCCTTATTTTGGTGTAGACTCCAAGTGGTTTTCCGCTGTCGTCTAATAAGAATTTTACTTCTTCAGTTTCAAAGCTAATTGCTCCACTTTTGAAACGTTTATCACGTAGTATATGGGCCAGCTCATTAAGTTTGAGCATGACAGACGAAAGTTCGTCTTCTTTGCCTTCAATGATTTCTTGAGCCTGTTCGTAAGAAAATCTTCTATCGGAGTGAATGACTGTACGTCCAAACCATTGATCCAAGATGATCGCTTGATCGTTTATTTCAAACACCGCTGAAAAGCAAAGTTTATCTTCGTTGGGTCTCAATGAACAGAGGTTGTTTGAAAGGCGTTCCGGAAGCATTGGAATAACTCGGTCTACCAAGTAAACCGATGTGCCTCTCTCAAATGCTTCTTTGTCTAATATACTGTCGGGAATAACATAATGGGAAACGTCGGCAATGTGGACTCCTATTTCATAGTTTCCGTTTTCCAGTATTTTGAATGAAATAGCATCATCAAAATCTTTTGCATCTGCAGGATCAATGGTGAACGTACATGTTTGACGAAAATCTTTACGTTTGGCAATTTCCTGCTCAGATATTTTGTCTGAAATGTCATTAGCTTCTTCTTCTACAGCTCTAGGAAATTTTAGAGGAAAGCCGTAATCCGCAAGTATGGCATTCATCTCGGTGTTGTTTTCGCCTTTCTTTCCTAATACCGTTTTAACGCGTCCTATTGGATTCTTTGCATTTTCGGGCCATTCTATTATCGAAACTAGTACTTTTTCTTGGTGTTTAGCTCCATTAAGATTGTCTAGTGGGATAAATATATCGTGAAGCATTTTTCGGTCATCCGGTAAGAAGAAAGCATAGCTTGCTGAAATGTCTATAGTTCCGGTGAAATCCGTCTTAGCTCGTTGAATAATTTCGATTACTTCCCCCTCTCTTTTTCGCCCTTTTTTTCGTTCATAAACATGAACCTTAACAATGTCGCCATGGAGTGCTTGGCGTAGTTTTCTAGGGGCAACAAAAATATCGTTTTCCAACTCATCTTCTGGGACAATATAGCCTGATCCATCAGCAGTCATATCAACTTTTCCTGTGACATAAACATGTCTTTCCCGGAGCTTAAATTTACCTCGTTCCGATTGAGTGAATAGGCCGTCTTTCGATGCGTCAGATAAGACGTCAGAAATGGCTGTTTTAGAGTCAGAGTCAGAGAGATTTAATTTCGCTGCAACTTGTTTGTAGTTGAGCGCTTTGTTGTTAGTTTTTTCAAATATATCGACGATGAGTTGAGTGATTACATCTTTATATGGGTTGTCTTTTTTTGATTTCATAGTTTTTAATTTTTAGTGTTCCAGTCGAGTTTTTTGAAAAAACACAAAGGGTAGGGGGATGGATTGTATGTGAAAGTCAAATCAATATATCTGCCCTAAAATCATTGAATCTAAGATACAGAAAAATGGTCATTAATTGTTAACCTGTTTTGTAATTAATCGATAAATATTTGATTTCATTTTAATATAATTTTAT
>NZ_JCAXEC010000016.1:0-80535 GCF_059758715.1 Sphingobacterium sp. GQ94 | reverse complement strand
GCTAAATTTTAGTCTTTAGAAATAGTGTTGTTTAGCATTCGATATTTAGGGCAAAAGGAGGAATGAGTAAATTCAGTTATAAATTGAATTTACTGTGCAATATATATAAAATTGAGGAATTTTTACTGCTTCTTTTCTTTACAAAGGTTGCAAAGTCCAACAGCATTTATGGCAATTGAATGCAAAGAAAAATTTACTGGAAGCGTAATTTTTGGAATAGTAATTTCATCCAGACAAAAGACCGAGTTGCACAAAGAACAAATAAAATGCACGTGTTGGTCATGGTGATGTTCCGGTGAACATTTAATTGAACAGAAGGCATAAGTAGCCGTCCCATTTAAATCAAAAACTTTATGTAATATGCCTTTTTCTTCGAAGCTTGCCAAGATTCTATAAAGCGTAACACGGTCGATTTCTGAACCTAAAATCTTCTCTAATTCGGGTTGAGAAATTGCTGTTCTTTTATTTGAAATAATATCTAAAACTCGAAGTCTTGGTTGGGTAATTTTTAGGCGATTTGTCTTTAGAATTTGACCGAATTCCATATGATTACTTTGACCCTCTTCGATGCTATTAGCTGCTTTCATAAGGTTAAATTTACGAAAATTTAAAGGATAAAAAAACCTCCTTAAAATCGATTAAGGAGGCTTCTGTTTTTAAGGAAAATTTACCTTGTATTATTTACTCGCAGCCTTTGCATGGTCGGCTAAAAATTGTGCCAATCCACTATCTGTTAATGGATGTTTCAATAGGGCTAATATTGCAGATAATGGTCCAGTCATTACGTCAGCACCTATCTTTGCACAGCCTAAAATATGTGCGCTATGACGAACCGAGGCTGCTAAAATCTGTGTTTGGAAACCATAATTATCGTATATTTCACGAATTTCTTCTATCAAAGCTAGTCCATCTACGGATATATCGTCCAAACGACCTATAAAAGGAGACACATAAGTAGCTCCAGCTTTAGCAGCTAATAAGGCTTGACCCGCTGAAAATACTAATGTACAATTCGTTTTGATCCCTTTTTTACTAAAATATTTAATGGCCTTAATTCCATCTTTAATCATCGGCACCTTCACAACAATCTTGCTATCTAAAGCAGCTAGAACCTCACCTTCTTTGATCATTCCCTCAAAATCTGTCGAAATAACTTCTGCGCTAACGTCTCCTTCAACTATCTGGCATATAGCTTTATAATGATTGATAACGTTTACTTCTCCAGAAATACCCTCTTTGGCCATTAAGCTAGGGTTTGTTGTAACCCCGTCTAATACACCAAGGTCTTGTGCCTCTTTAATTTGCTCTAAGTTAGCGGTGTCGATAAAAAATTTCATGATATAAAATGTTGATTTAAAAAGATTTTGCTTAAAATCAACTCTACTTTTGAGTTGACAAGGCAAAGGTAATTATATTCTACAACAAAATACTTGTTTTCTTTTTTAGACGACTAGGTACTTGTTTTTTGTTTCAAATTCATTTGTGTAGTTTTACTAAATCGAGGCATTCGACTCTGTATTTTAGTATAGACACGTAGATTATAATACTATTCATGCAAATTTTTAGATCACTTTCTTACCCTAATTATAGGCTTCACGTAATTGGTCAATCGCTATCTCTTCTAGGAACCTGGATGCAACGAATTGCTATCAGTTGGTTGGTGTATAAGCTGACTGATTCTGTCTTCTGGTTAGGTTTTGTATCTTTTATCTCCTTATTACCTTCTTTAGTTCTATCACCATTTATTGGTGCTTTTGTGGACAGACATAAAAAATATAAACTGGTTTTTATCACCCAAATTGGACTCATGATCCAAGCCGGTCTATTGGTATTATTAGTGTACTTAAGGTTGGAAACAGTTCTTTATCTATCCATATTGGGATTTTTACAAGGTGTTGTAAACGCGTTTGACGTTCTTGGAAGGCAGTCCCTGTTAGTTGCATTAGTGGATGATCGAAAAGATTTGCCTAATGCAATCGCTTTAAATTCATCTATATTTAATGCTGCTCGTATGATTGGACCGGCAATAGGGGGAATCTTGTTGTCAAACTACGGTGAGTTCATTTGTTTTTTAGTAAATTTTCTAAGCTTTATTCCTGTTATTATCTGCTTGGCATTAATGAAAGTGAAGGAGAGTACCATTTTAATTTCCAACCAGAGCGCCATAACCGGATTGATAGAAGGATTTAATTATTTGCGACGTTCCCCACATATTACTTCCTTAATTATCGTCTTATCTTTTTCAAGCCTTATGGTCATTCCCTATACCTCCTTGTTACCAGCGGTGGCTAGAGAACTATTTCATGGAGATGAAAAGACATTTTCATGGTTTGAGAGTGCAGCCGGGTTGGGGGCGATGATTGGAGCCATAAATATGGCTAGAATGAAATCTGGAGAAAATTTAAGGTATAGAGTTATGTTTGCTGCGTTATCTATGGGGATTGCATTGATATTATTAGCGTATGCCCATTATTTGCCATCTGCTTTATTTTTTACGATTGCAGTATCTTTTTCCATGATGATGCAGAACTCTTCTATCAATACCTACATTCAGACCCATGCAATTCCTGCTTACCGCGCTAGAACCATTTCCTATTATGTTATGGCTTTTCAGGGAATTTTCCCAATAGGAAGTTTGCTAATTGGTGGAATTGCTGATATCGTTGGAATAAAAAACACCTTGTACATAATGGGCAGTTTTGGTATTCTGATCGCTTTGGGTTTTTATATCTATTTAAGAAAACATATTCAACGCAGATTATTTAGAATTAATTTACTTTGATCGTTTATTTTGATTTAAAGTCAGGGTATTTGTCTTGTAATTTATGATCGCACCATATTGATTTAGGATATCGCCACCAAGTACACCAATTATCGGTTTCAAACCGAGCTGAGAGTATGCATGATTGATGGCACTTAAATCAAGTATGGCAACCGTTAAATTTTTAATTGACCAATTTTTCAACGTGAATTCTGGAATATTTAACATAAAGCTTTCCATTGAGTTTGTTCCCAGACCGGTAGAAAGTATGTCTGTGGATTGGAAGGTGTCTTCTGATAACCCAGAATGTAATAGGGTGTCCTTATCTAGAACTGTTTTGGAAGCCCCTGAGTCTATTACTAAATTAAATTTTTTGTCAAAAATTTCAACTTCAGTTACAATATGAAAGCCATCAGCTTGTAGGCTAATGACTTCAAAGGGTATTTTCTGCATGTAATTATCAAAGATGTTGATCGTATACTATAATTTTTTTAGAATGCTTTCTTGAAAAAGTACTTCATTCATTTTTCGAACTGCCTGAGCACTATCTTCAAAAAGTTGTTTCTCAACTGAAGATAGATTCATTGGTACTATTTTATCCCAACCTTTTTTATTAATGATTACAGGAACGCCAATATTAATATCACTTTGCCCATACTCGCCTTCTAAATAAACTGAGGCAGAAAATAATTTATTCTGGTCTCGAACGATGCTTTCAACCATAGCAGCAGCGGCAGCACCAGGAGCATACCAAGCAGAAGTACCTATTAATGCTGTAAGTGTAGCGCCTCCAACCATAGTTTTTTTAACAATGTCGTCCTGCTGACTTTGATCTAGAAAATCAGTAACAGGAACACTATTCCAAGTCGCATGATTTATTAATGGAATCATAGTAGTATCACCATGGCCACCAATAACTAGTGCGTTTAAATCATTTGCAGAGGCATTCAGTTTGTCCGAAAGTTGATATTTAAACCTTGCAGAGTCCAAGGCTCCGCCCATACCAATTATTCTGTTTTTTGGTAATCCACTTGATTTTAAAGCTAAATAGGTCATCGTGTCCATCGGATTTGATACGATAATGATAATAATATCCGGAGAGTATTTAATCAAATTATCCACTACGTTTTTAACGATATTAGCATTAGTTCCTATCAATTCCTCTCTGGTCATCCCCGGCTTTCTTGGAAGCCCTGAAGTAATCACAGCAACTGCGGAATCTGCTGTAGCTAAATAATCGTTGGTCACGCCTTTTATTTTTGAATCAAAGCCTAACAAGGCCGAAGTTTGCATCATGTCTTGTGCTTTACCTTCAGCGAAACCCTCTTTAATGTCTAATAAAATGATTTCTTCAGCAATATTACGTCTTACCAAATTATCTGCAGTAGTAGCTCCTACAGCACCTGCGCCAACAACGGTTATTTTCATAAGGATAAGGTTTTAATGTAAACTTCTTAAATTTATGAAAAAAATTTGTCTTTTGGGTGTTAAACTCAGAATGATTTCCTAGCCATTTCGGTCATTTTGACCAAAAATTGAAATAATTATCTTTTTTTTGATAATATGAACAATTCATATGGGAGGCATTACGTATGATGCGCATATCATGACATACAAGGGTGATCATACGGTTTCTTTGTGATGCATAGGTGGTCGTCAAAACATTCACTTTAGTTGTCACATGTCACAACCCCGATTATATTCCTTACCTCAAAGGTTACCAGCTAATCTCGCCAAAACCAACCCAACAAGCCGACGTTGTAAAATAGTAATCAATTAAATTTTCTTAGAACGGATATCCGATGGCCAAATTAAAAACTAAATTATCCGCTCTCCAGTCTTTATTTCTGATGTCTATATATTTAAATACCCAACGGTCGTTTTTAGGTCTATAAGGAACCCGAAAAGGAATTGCAAAGTCTGTCCTTATAATGAGAAAATCAAGGTCTAATCTTAATCCTAAACCACCACCCACGGCCAATTCTCGTAAAAATTCTTTACTTAATTTTCCTCCTGGTTTGTTTAGATCTTCGTTTTGTAACCAGATATTGCCCGCGTCAATAAATGCCGCCCAATGTAACATCCCGGCTATTTTTGCGCGGTATTCTGTGTTTAATTCCAACTTAAAATCTCCTGTTTGGTCCGCAAAGAAATTATCTTTTCCGATGTTTTCAGGTAAGGCAGATCCTGGTCCAACCGCACGAGCACGAAATGATCTCAAACCATTTGGACCTCCAGTATAATATTGTTTTAAGTAAGGCAATGATCTGGAATTTCCATAAGAATAACTGGTTCCTACCATGATTCTTGATGCCAAAGTGGAGCTCGCACTGAATTTCAGATAATATCTAAGATCAACCTCAGCTTTAATAAATTGGGAATAGGGGGTGCCAAAAATATGTTTAATTTTTCCAGCATTATAATCCGCACCTTGGATTAGTCCCAAAATGTTTCCAGAAGTATTTAAACCTGCTTTTGCATAGAAGGTGTTTTTTTTATCTTCCATCGTATTTGTGAAAGTGTAAACATAATTTGGTCCAATTGAGAACTGAGGATCTACAATATGTCGCAGAGTAGGAACAGTGTCCATTTGCGCTCTATATTCATCTGAAATTCCACGAGGTTGTACATAGATAATCTCAGCCAAGGTTAAATTATGATCCTTTTGCGCATTTTCCTTCCAGGCGTAACCATAATTAAGGGTCATTGAATTCAATGTATAGGCAGTCCTTCTATTCAAAAATTCATATCCAGCTTTGAAAAACGTTTTAGGAATGTACTGCCTCGCGGGAGCCCATTTGTATGGAGATAATAGCCTCGGCCATGTGATGGATAGTTCTGTTCCATATCGGATATAACTAGAATTCAAGTTAACATTGCCGCCAGTTTGGGTTTCATATCCCCCGAAAACAGACAGGGTAAGGGTTTCAAATCCTTTAAATGCGTTACGTAGAGTCCAGTTCGCATTGATCTCAGTGCCATTATATACTGCCGCAGTTTTTCCAATTAATTCCAATCTCAGAGATTTTCTTTGCATTGGCGTGAGGTAATAATAGACGTCTAAATGATTGCTTGAATCGGGGTTTGATACAAAGTCATTTTTAACAAACTTAAAAGCATTTAAATTAACCAAATGATTAATAGTCTGATTGTGATCCCATCGGTTATAGGTCATTCCTGGTGCCATAAAGAAATGATTCGCTAAGACTTTATTTCTGTATTTATTATGAGGATCGATGATGTAAAACTTATCATCGAACTTTTTAGTACCTCTAGGTATGCGCCTACGATTATTTGAGGTTTCTTGATAATCCGAAAAAATATAGACATTACCGATTAGCTGAGGCTCTCTGGCTAATTGAGGAGTCTCCGGTTTAAGCGTTAAAAACATATCAACTTTATTGTTCCCAATGGTGCTATCAACTTCAATTAAAAGATTATCAGGATTAAAATAATAATAACCATTGTGTTTTAAATGATTATCAATTCGGTCACGTTCATTTAGGATAACATCCAAATTATAATTGCTACCTGGTTTTAATAAGGTTTTATCATTGACTGAGGCAATACTTTTTCCAAGCCGTGTATTGCTATCTATTTCTAGTTTTACTTCATTAATACGATAAATCTTTCCCGGGAACGCATCGTATCGTATTACTGCATATTTTCCATCAATAAGTGTGTCGGAAGTGACCTGTGCAGTGAAAAAACCTAGATTCTCCATCTTATTCCTCAATAGATTCTCATTATATTCTCTATTCACATCGCTTAATAATACCGGCTCTTGTCCATTTTTTTTAAGCCATTTTCGAACAATATTATTCGTACTATCAGGACCCTTTCCAAAATTCCACAATCCGAGTTTAAAGTACATTCCTAAAAACTTAGCATTTGGTTTAGGCAATAGCGATTTTTGTAGAAAACTCTCGAATTGGTCTTTTCGTTCTGGAGTGATAGAATCATGATGTATGACTACTTGCCCCTCCTTGTATAATTTTTCATTGTCAGCCACATATTTGGTTGGGTTGCAGCTGTACATGAAGATTAAGCTTAGTACCACAGGGAGGATTATTTTAGTTTTCAATTTGTCCTCCTTCCTCGTGTTCTTCCTTAATAGCAAATTTATTAGGATCAATTAAAGTATTTGAACTATCTATTGGGCCCTGGGTGTCTAGTGAGTCTTGCTTATTCAATTGCTCTTTTTTTTGTCTTTCTTCAATTCGTTTTCTGAATTCCGGATCAACTCTCATCAAACTATCTCGAATGATCAATCTAACGCTATCGCGGTAAATTGAGTCAATTTCCATACGTTCTACATCAAACCTTCGTCTGAATCCATCACTTTCTGTGTTATAATATTGTTGTAATGCCTTAGAATTCATGAACAGTTCCTTAAAGCGATCATAACTCATGTTAATTATAAAACCGATACCGGTTTCAACAAATTGACCTTGAAGTGTCGCTTGGTATTGATTTTTACGATAAACTCTAGCAAAATATCGTCCATCTTCTGAAAGTTGATAATCTAGAGAAATATCACCTGCAATATTCGTTGCATTTTCACCGGGTCGGGAATTCCCTTCAACCTCAAAGTTAGAACCAATTGTGATTTTAAGTCGGTCATCGAATAACATCTTGGAAATTCCAACATTCAAATCAGTTCTTGTTTGCGCATTGCCGGTTAGATAGTCTTCCTCTGAGTTTAAGTTAAAATCTAGTTCTACACCTTTTATAAGATCCGAGGCTAAATTGTTCAATTGACCGGTTAAGAATGAACTGACAGTGCTCCGAACCATCGATTCAGTACCCCCTCCTGACAGAGATTCAAAAGGATTGGCTGACATGAACCTCCCTAAAGCAATTAACGAGAAAACTTGTTTGTTTAATTCAGCAGGGTCTTCTCTAATATTGGATAAGGCAATATTTACCTTACTGACAACATCTTGCGAAACGATGGCATTTTTTTCATCTAAATCTATGTCAAAATTAATCTCAGGCTTAAATAGTTCTCCTGTTAATTTCAATAAAACATTAAATGGTACACGTTGTTTGTATAGGTTTTGACTCTCTGCCCCAATTTGATTCTGAACTAACTCTAAAGTTGCAAATTTGCCCTGATAAACAGCTGTGATTCCTAATCTAGCCTGAAAAGGATCTCCATTCCAAGTAATAGTACTGCCCTTTTGAAATCTAAAATCTTTAGAAATAGGACCCAATGAAAATGTGTAATCTCCATCTTCGACGGTAAATGTACCTGACATGGTAATCCTGTCGTTAGCATCAATACTTGTAGCAATCTCAGCGACCCCTTGTATATTTAATGCATCTTGTGTCCCTTCATCAAGAATGATTTTAAATTTGGCTTCTCTGTCCGAACTTAAATTTAAAGCAATGTCATAGCCTGATAATTTGCTGGACACATTGGTTAGGGAATCTAATTGAGCGAATACATTGGTAATGCTTGTATCACTACGATCTACAAACTTAACGACGCCATCTCTTTGCGCAACTCCTGGATTATCATTTGGAACAATAAATTTAAAATCAGTATTTTCATTTGCTTTTACGTTACCGTCGATTTTAGGTTTATCTAAATCTCCGGTTATACTCAAGGTAGAGGTTAAGTACATCTGACCAAAAAATAAATCATTATTCTCCCTGGTAGAATTCATAACCTCGAAATTTGATGTTGATAATTTCAGATTAAAATCAAAGTCAGTATAAGTTTTTGTTTTAATGGTTCCATTGAGTTTTGCTAAATTGTTTTTGGAGTCACGGATATTCAACTGCCTAAAAGAAATCCCCTGATCATTAAAATATACTTTTTGTCCATCAATTAACATGTCTGAATTCAATAATGATGCATTTAAAACAGCATCATTAAATGTTAAATCACCATTAATCCTTGGCGCAGCCAAGGTTCCTGTAATCTTTAGGATACCTGACATGTTGCCTTGAGAACCTTGTAAATTGCCCATACTAAATGCTTCAATAGTTTTGATGGTCATTGGATTCAGTTCCAAGGTGGCATCAATACTTGCCTCCCCTTGTTCGGGCGAATAGATGTCACCGGCAAGCTTAACATTATTTCCATTCTCGGTTATCCTAACATCTGCTGAATACGTGTTTTCTTTAATGTTATTTACTTGTAGTGATAAATTTCCAATTGTATCTCTGCCAAAAAAGAATTTTTCAATATTTAAATCAGAAACGAATACGGGTGAAGATTCTAATCTAGATACCGTTGCCGTTCCGTTAATCCCTCCTCCCAAATTAAGTGTTTCAGATTCCAACATCTTAGTCAAGGTTTCAATTCGAAAATTATCGAATATCAGATTAATAGGGGAGTTGAGGGTAGAATCCTGAGATTGGACATCTAATTGTTGACCGGCGTTACTGAGCCTGAATTGATTCACTCGAACTCCATCATTACCAAAAATTAGTTGATTTAACGGATCTATATTCCATTTTTCATAATTAAGCATTAATCCATCTTCCTTTAAGGAAAATGTATAGTTGTTTTGGTCAACAAACATGTTAGCTCCCAAATGGTACTGTTCTTTGTCTTGTTTATCCTTAATCCACAAACCTAGATCAAGTCTATTCTCCAACACACTTCCACTGAAAACAGTATTTGTCAATTCAATACCTGAGACCATAATATGGCCGATCAAGGCATTGTAATATAGTGTACTATCGGCCGAGACGATATCCATTCCAACATTCTCAATTTCAGTCCCATCGTAGGTGATTTTTGGGGCAAGCAATTTCGCTATTAGAGTTCTGGATTCACTATCAAAAGATCCATCTAATGTCACATCATCTAGTCTTTGCAAATTTGGTAAGAAATTCTGAATGATTTTTGAACGGTTAAGACGTGCAGAAAACTCAAAGTTTTGAGGTGAATATACCAGGACCTCTTGATTGTCAGAAGGATTAAAATATGTACGGATTATATCAGTGACTGAAGTACTTAATTCGGTTAGTTTATAATTACCAGTCAAATGCGCATTTAGGAATTCAGAACTTAAGATGAGAATATTTTGATTGCTGTCAGCCTGGGCAACCAAGGACACCGTATCAAGCACATAATGTTCATTCTCATAGGCAATTGAAGAATTGCTTACGATTAAGGCTCCATTTAAATGATCTAAATCGAAAGTTTCAAAATCAGCGGTAATTTTACCATGATACCTGAGACTTTGATCCATTAAATTTAGATTTTTAAAATTAATGCTATCGATTTGCATTTCAGCGGTGAGTTTAGGTAGGTTCGCCTCCATATTTACATGAAAACTACCATCAAGATCGATGTTTGGATCATGTGAATTTAGTGTACCTTGAATATTACCAGAACTAGCTGAAATATCAAAGTTTATATTGTTGTACTTATACCCTAAGGCATCAAATCGATTGATAGTCCCGGTTGCATCAGCAGTCATTGTTTTGGGATCTAAGCCTCGTCCGTTAACCTGTCCCTGTGCCGCTATCAGACCATAAAGTGAATCCTGTTTTAAGAACCTACCTAAATTAAAGTTATCAATAGATACTAACGCGCTATAAGTTGTATCTGCTGCCAATTGTATATTTCCATTAAAAGATACATTGCCTTGTTCTGTATTCAAGGTAAGGTCAGTATCGAACCCTTTCATTCCTCCTTTGAACCACCCAGAAAGGCTTATGTTATTTGGAAATTGAATACTGTCTGGCAAGAGGGAAGGTGCTATAAGTTGATTTAAGTCAGTTCTGCTGGTGACTAATTTATTAAGTTTAAGATCTAGATTTATGTTTTGCACATCTGGCAAACCTTGGATATGACCTGAAGCTATGAGCTGTGTGTTGTTTAATGTTTGGAAATTTAATCTAGGAATATGCAAATCATTTAATTGACCAGTTGCATTTCCATCTATATAAAATTTCTTATTCATCAGAGGTTTCATTACTTCTTCCTTTTTTAGTTCAGGCAGAAGGAAATCGATATCTCTCATGTCAATATAACTTTTTTCGAGATTCGCATTTATATAAACCTTTGATGGGTTGTTCGATAAATCATCAAGAGATGAATAGGCGACCTCTATTTCGTCTTTTATGCGAGAATTTGGGGTCTCAATGAGGAAATCAAAGATTTTCACCCCTGTATTTGTGTAAACAAAATCTCCTTTAAGCTGATTTATCTCGAACCCCGAATGGTCCTTTACGGCGAGATTGCTAAGTTCACCTGAAATTGAATCCGATGAATAATAGATATTATCCATAGCTCCAGCTACATCAGTCATTTTTAGGTTAAAATAATCCAACCCTTTGGTTCTTGGTTGATTATCATCTTTGAACCAAAAATTAGACTCTTCCAAGGCTAATTTTTCCACCGAAACTTTCCAATTTGCTGAGGATGAGTCATTTGAAGGATTGTCTTGAATCGTTGCATCCATTTTGCCCAAGAAAACTTCAGAATCGGTATGGCTGATTTTGACTTCCTTAAGTTTAACAATTTCATTATTCAAATCAATTTTTTCAACATTGGCGGCCACGTTTTTTAGATCGAACCTGGTCGTAATTCTGGAAGGCTCGTTTTGATACCGGATTACAATATTTTTTAAATTTAAGGTACTAAAATGTATGTCCGGTAATAACGTAGTGGCCTCAATAGAGGGATCATTTAAACCAAAATCGGCTGCTTTTATTTCTTCATCTGGACTTAAAACGGACCATTGTTTAATGGTAGCGTTAAGACCATCTAAATTAATATCTGGCATCTCAAACGCCATATTCTTTGTTAAATCGAACTTTTTGACCCGCGTGTCAAAATGTTTTAAATATAGGGAGGCAGAGGTCCCTATTACCTCGTCTTTATAATCGAATTTGATACGTTCAAATAAAACCTTGTCAATATCAAAAATTAATGCGGAGCTACTGTCTGAAGTTACTGTGCTTTCCTTTTCCGTTGCGAATGCCGTAACAATGTAATCAAAGTTAAAACTGCTGTCCGGGAGGTTACGATTTATTTTTGCAGTTATACCTTTTAATTCAAGTTCTTCTATTTCGACAGTATTTTTTAATAGCTTGAACATATTAATGTCAACCATTAGTTCTTCCCCAGCCAAAAGTGTGTCTTTTGATTGGTCCTCAAAATAAACGTTCTTTAATACCAGTTTTTTAGGAAAATTTATTTCAATATTTCCTACACTTACCGGAGTACCAATTTTATTCTCTAAGTAATTTGTCACTCTACCTACTAAGTAGTTTTGGACTGCGGGTAGCCGAATTAACAGAACAAGTAACAAGATTAGAGCTGTGATGGATATAATTATCCATAAGAGAGTTTTTAAAGCAATTCGACCAAATCTATTCAAAGTTATATATATTCGTTTTAATATTTATGATATATCCTATAACACGATTTTAATGCATTTGTTTATTTCAAATATGAATTCTCTTTTCGTGTATACAATACAAATATAGAGTTTGAAAAGGTAATTTGTTAAGTTTCTTTATTGTGGAATAAGTTAAATTATATAAAGAACAAATGCAATTATTTTAAGTAAACTAATTTTTTAAAATATTTGTTCCGATATTCAATGAAAAATGATGTTTAAAAGGTGTTGTATCTAATTCTGTCATTTTTATCAGCAGGTGTATGATCCACTATGGCTATCCCATCAGCATTGCAGTAGGTGGGTAACAACAAGAACCATTTAATGGATTATTATGTTTTTAAAACACTCAACATTTATTATCTTTAGATATTCTATCAATCTAAATTTAATTCATGAAAAGGAAAAATTTTATTGCCAGCATTTTAGTTGGTGGGAGCTCTGGGGTTTTGCTGAATGCTTGTGCAAATTCAGTTGAAACGAACAATCAAAAAAAACAGGATATGGAAACAGGATTAATTATTCATTCAGTATATTTCTGGCTGAAAGAAGGTATAACTGGGGAAGAAGAGAAAGAATTTTTAAAATTCTTTGACATTTTAAGAACAGTGCCCGGACCTAAGAAAATTAATATTGGAAAACCAGCATCTACAACCCAAAGATCAGTTGTAGATAATTCATTTTCTTACTTCCTTATGGTTGAATTTGATAATATGGAAGATATTAATACTTATGAGAAGCATCCAGACCATTTAGCCGCTGCTGAGTCATTCAGTAAGTATTGGACCAAGGTGGAGGTTAAAGATAGTGTCTTACTTTAAACTGTAACAGTTTCTGTAATCGGGTATTTTATAATTGATTTTTTATCCTAATTCAAACTATCATAACTAAAAGAACCCTTGTTTAATTTAAACAGGGGTTCTTTTAGTTTTAGTAGTTAATGTACTTCAATGCTACCCTCATCAGATTTAACCTGTTGCTCAGGGGAATCACTTGGTGTTTCCTGTTCAGGTTTAACGGTACGTTCCACTGTAATTTTACATTCTGTCAGTAAAGCTGCAATCGCACCGACGGCTGCAAATATCGGCGCCAAAACAACACCGATTACGCCTAAGGTTACCGGGAAATTCATAATTTCCTTACCTGATTTGTCTGAAATGCTAATTTTGGTAACATTTCCTTCACTGATTAATTCTTTGATTCTCTTTAATAAATTCTCACCGGTAACGGTGAATGTTTCTTTGATTGACATATCTGTTTGTTTTATGAGTTTAAAATTTTTTTATTAAATATCTTTATCCAAATGTACTATCTTGTGCAAAACAATCGCATAGGAAATAGGCTAATTCAGGATAATTTTCGGTAATTGCCCTTAATCTTTCGGTGAATACCTTTTGATATTCAGCTGCTTTAAGAAATTAATAAAATCTTAATGTACAGATACAAAACAATTATACTTGGGATAAGTTTTATCCTAGACTCTAAAGTAAATCAATATCTAAATATAATACCAGAATTATTAAAAATAAATCTCTACAGCGGCATCTTTTTGCTTCTTCATTTAATTGTTCTAATTTTAAAAAATATAAATTATACATATTCTAATGGATTATATAATGGGACCATGGCCATGGTATATTGGTGGAGCAATTGTCTCCTTTATTATGTTGGCCTTGATAGTATTAGGAAAAAGCTTCGGATTTTCCTCTAATTTTAGAACTATTTGTTCTGCATTGGGTGCAGGAGAAAGTTGTCGTTTTTTTCAGTTTGATTGGAGGTCGCAAAAATGGAATTTGTTATTTCTATTGGGAGCTGTCATAGGAGGATTTTTATCGGCACATTTCCTTTCAAATAACCAAGTGCCAGCCATCTCTGGAGAAACAATAGACCAACTTCATACATTAGGATTTAAAAGTGCTGGTAATGCTTACGTTCCTAATGAATTGTTTTCTGATTTATCTTGGAAAAATATTTTGTTATTGGCGATTGGAGGATTATTAATTGGATTCGGGACACGTTATGCTGGTGGTTGCACATCTGGTCATGCTATTTCTGGTTTAAGCAACCTGCAATGGCCGTCTTTAATTGCTGTTATTGGTTTCTTTATTGGTGGATTAGTGATGGTTCATGTTTTTTTTCCTTTAATATTTTAATAATGAAAAAATTAATTTATATCCTGTTAGGCATATTATTTGGAATGGCCATGTATAAAGCAGAGGCGGCTTCTTGGTTTCGTATCTATGAAATGTTTAACTTTCAATCATTTCATATGTATGGATTTATGGGCACGGCTCTTTTCATAGGCATTCTTGGCATTCAAATTATAAAAAGAAATAACAAAAAAGATATTGACGGAAAACCTATTGTTATTGCTCCCAAAAATAAATCAATTGTAAGGTATTTAATTGGTGGAATTCTTTTTGGTTTAGGTTGGGCATTGGTAGGGAGTTGTCCAGGCCCAATATTTGTCCTAATTGGTGCTGGAGTGTATCCGATGTTGATTGTAGCGATATTCGCCGTTTTGGGTACTTACTTTTATGGTATTTTAAAGAATAAATTGCCACATTAATCTCCCTATTCTGGTAAGCAAGATGTCTGGAATCGATTAATTTTATTATATTTTAAAAAAGTAATCAAGAGATAATTTATGTTTTTTCAACAAGTATATGATGAGACTTTAGCACAAGCAAGCTATATTATAGGTTGCCAGGCAAATAATGAAGCAATTGTAATTGATGCCAAAAGAGATGTAGATACCTATATAGAAATTGCAAAAAAGAATAATATGAGAATTACTCATATCGCAGAAACCCATATTCATGCAGATTTCTTATCCGGTTCTCGGGAATTAGCATTCTTAACTGGAGCTCAACTTTATTTATCAAATCATGGTGGTGATTTATGGCAATACGAATTTCCTCATATAGGCTTATTAGAAAATGATATTATTCAAGTTGGAAATATATCTCTTCGTGTTATACATACGCCTGGGCACACACCCGAAAGCATTAGTTTTTTACTTCATGATCATCCATCTAGCGATATGCCGGTAATGGTATTTACAGGAGATTTTGTGTTTGTTGGCGATATTGGGCGTCCAGATTTACTCGAAGAAGCGGCTGGTTTAGTCGGTACTAAAGAACTTGGAGCTAAACAGATGTTTGACTCTCTTAAAAAGTTTCAAGCTTTGCCTGATTATGTTCAAGTATGGCCAGGCCATGGTGCTGGGTCAGCCTGTGGAAAAGCTCTTGGTTCTGTTCCAAGCAGCACGGTAGGTTATGAAAAAATACGAAACTGGGCTTTCCAATTTGTGGATGACTTTCAGGGTTTCAAAGCATATTTGTTAAATGACCAACCAGAAGCGCCACTATATTTCGGAACCATGAAAAAGCTTAATAAGCAAGATAGATCATTGCTTGTCGAAGTTCCTAAACACCCTGATATCCCAGTTAGTCAAATCGGTAATCTGCAAAAAATTACACTTTTGGACACTCGGAATAAAGAAGATTTTGCTAGTGGACATCTGCTTAATTCTATAAATATTCAAAATAACAATTCTTTAGCCAACTGGGCAGGTTGGATGCTTAAATACGATGAAGATCTCGTTATCATAACCCAAGATGGAAAGCAAGAAGAAATTACTCGGAAATTGATGCGGATTGGTATGGATAACATTAAGGGATTCATAACAAACTTGAAAGGACAAAACTTGGTGAAAAGTCAGATTGTTGATGCAGATACTGTTGAACAATGGAAGGATACCCACAATACAGTTTTGTTGGATGTAAGGGGGGAATCCGAGTTTAATGCAGGTCACATTCCGGGAGCATTACATTATTTTATAGGAAGGATGCCTAAAGAGTTACCTGTAAATCTCAAGGATAAGAGACTTATAATCCAATGCCAATCTGGAGACCGTTCCACCATTGCTGCCTCATATTTAGAAAAAAATGGCTTTACTAACATCTTTAATTATTCTGGTAGTTACGCAGATTGGAAAAAACGAAAAAAACAGACATTATAAAAATTCAAATCAGCTTATAGATTGACTTCAAATAGATCATTGTTTTTTGAAGGAAATTTGGATTCCATAAATTATTTTTTGATTTGATTTTCCCATCAATCATATTCGTTATCAACTTTTAATTTAATCACATGCAATAGCATTATAGGCGTTGTTTTCTTTCTGCTGCGGTAAAATTAGTGTCAATTTAATGTAAAGTAAATGGAGTGATTTTGCAAGATAATCCCTTGATTTAAAGGTGAAGCCTTTAACTATTTTTTATAAGTGTGTTTGAACATTGGTTTTGGGGCCATCGAGAATTTGATTTCATTCATAATACTTTTAAATGTGTAAAAAATGTGGTATATTTGCAATCACTCCTTTCAAAAGGCTATAAATCTGTTACGCACTAGTTATACTCCTTCGCGTATTCGGATTATCAAAAACAAGAGTATCACTAAATTTTTCACATTTACCCCCTTTTAATGGCAAGAAATCAATTAACATTTAAGAAAAAAGAAAGAGCTAAAAAACTACAACAGAAGAAAAAAGAAAAGTTGGAAAGAAGAGAGCTTCACAAGTCCAGCAACGATAAAGGCAAAGCATTGGAAGAAATGTTTGCGTATGTAGACGAGTTCGGGAATATTTCTGATACTCCCCCTGAACGTCGTTATGAATTTAAAGAAGAAGATTTATTAAGACCATCTGATGTAGAAGAAGATGAGTTTAAATTTGGTAAGGTTTCTTATTACAATGATGCTGGACATTACGGTTTTATTAGAGACAACGTTACCAGAGAAACCGTTTATTTCAATGATAAATTGGCAGGAACAGTCTTGAGAATTGATCAAAAAGTTAAGTATAAGGCTATACGTTCAAAACAGGGAACCCAGATTTCCGAAATTGAAGTATACGTTTAACTTTGAATGTATACTATTAGGTTTTCTAATATTGTATAAATATATAAGGTTTATTTGACAGAATGGGGATGATTGATTTTTATCCCTTTTTTTTTGTTTATTTTTTTACTCTGGAACCCTCAATTATTATAAACTGATTATTTATATCTGTTGTAAAAAACAAAAAAGTATCCCCTCCGTCTTTAAATTTATGCTTTTTACGAATAACTTCAACTTTTTGTGGGAAGTTACGGGTTGCAATATTTGCCTGTGGCCAAAGGTTATTCTTTTTTAAGATAGAGTAGGGAAGTACTTTTATGATTTCAAATATTCTGCCCGGAAAGTCAGAAATGAATTCTGCTGAAGTGTATAAATGAGAATGTTGATGTAGCTTTTTTAAATTAAAAGCGTTACCAACGCTCTTAAAAGCACCTGCTTTCATAATCGCTGCATCTGGATCATATAGGAATTTTTGAGGAATTGAAAATTCACTGATCGACTGTTTCTCCTGTTGGTATGTAAATTCGAAACTTTGCAGTTTCTCTTGGAATAATCTTATCGAGCGAATCGTGGCTTCTCCATGAAATTCTCGATCTTGAATAAACACCAATTCTTTGCATTCATTATCTAAGCTAATAACATATACCCAACGTACATTTTGTAAACTTTTAAGTGCCGTGGAAATATCCAATAAAGGTGAAAGCTTACTAATAATTGTTTGACTTTTTGAAAAAAATAATTCTTGATTATAAACAATATTTGGTTCACAATCCTCTAACAGAAATACTCTACCCTGACCGATTCTTCTAGATGGGTCAACATATATATAATCAAAGGCATTATCTTGGCTCTTTTGTAAAAGGGTAATTCCATTGCCCTGAAAACACTTTAAGTTATTGACTTGTAAAATACGCGAATTGTGAGCAACAATATCAGAAAGGTCCTGATTTATCTCACAATGGATTACTTCATGTGCGTGTTGCGCTAAATAGCAGCTATCCACCCCAAATCCACCAGTTATATCAATAACCCTTGTTCCTTTTCTAATCAGCGTTTGTTTTATTATTGCTGTATGTTCTGAGGAACATTGTTCGAGATTGATTTTATCAGGATAATATATTTCCTCACTATACGCCCAAGTTGGTAATTTACGGACAGACCTTTGCCAACCGTCTATTTGGGTGGCCAATTCAGAAGGACTGACATTTTGAAAAGGACTTTTTTTCAAGGCAATTTCGCCAGGAGATTTCTCCCGATTATCCTTAATAAAAATTTGAACTTCCTTTTCTAAAATGTTTTTATTCATCTTTGTTTTTCACAAGCATTTGACAAGTGTAACTATCCCTTAATTCCTGAATAATCTCCTTGTTAATTAATACTCTATTAATAGTCTCTTGGTTATAATAACGGATTGTAATTAATTCTAACCCTGTAGCAATTGAAACCTTATATCGCTTTTCAAGCTGTTCAAGTAACGTCCTTATATTTTCCCCTGTATCATCAACACTAACTGAAAAGCTGATCGCCGAGTTATGCATCATATTAATTTTAATGCGGTTCTTATGAAACGAATCAAAGATATGACTTAAATTATCTTCTACAATAAAAGAAAAATCTCGAGGCAGAATGTTAATAAATACCTGATTTACCTTAAATATAAATGAAGGGACTGGCAAAGTTTGGTTGGTCGTTTTGATTAAGGTTCCAGGTTCATCTGGGTTAAGAAAAGACCGGACGTTTAATGTTATTTTTTTATTCTGTAAAGGTTTAATGGTCTTAGGGTGAATTACAGTCGCACCATAATACGTTAATTCTATTGCATCAGTATAAGATAATTCAGGGATTAACTCTGTTTTATCGAACCATTTAGGGTCTGCATTTAACACTCCGGGAACATCTTTCCATATCGTAATATTTTCTGCATTTAAACTTGCAGCAAAAATTGCTGCTGAATAATCCGAACCTTCTCTTCCTAAGGTGGTGGTGAAATTCTCTGAGCTCGAACCGATAAATCCTTGAGTAACAATGACCGAGCGATCAAGAATTTCTGGCAGTTCTTTTCGAACTTTTTCTTCTGTTGCCTGCCAATCTACTTTTGCTTCAGTGTAATTATTATCCGTGAAGATATAATCTCTGGCATCTATCCATTGCACGGAAAGCCCAGCGTACTGTCCGTAAGCAGCAATAATTTTAGTGGAGACCAGCTCACCAATGGACACAATTTGATCGAATAAGTAATCAAAATCATCTTGTAGTTCATCTTCCAATATCCATTCTATTTCAACAAAAGTATTCGTAATTTCATCAAAGATTGGATGGCTTGTATCCGAAAAAAGCTCATTTAGAATTATGAAATGTTCATTTTTTAATTGTTCCAATAAATCAAAATATTCCCCAGTTTGATTCACATAACTTTTTGTAATATTAACAAGTTTATCCGTTGTTTTTCCAATCGCGGATACTACGATTAACAATGGGGAATCTTTATGTTTTTTGATGATTGAAACTACATTTTTAATGTTTTCAGCATTTTTAACTGATGCGCCTCCAAATTTAAATACCTGCATGTATGCTATGAAATTGAATGGTAATATTCTTTAATGTTATTTATATAATTCTTACCAGTATTTGTTAAAAAATCTTGAATATCCTCGTAATTTATAATAATTGTTGTTGTGCCCTGTGCATAAGGTTTTATTTCATATGGGTTGTAATGAAACATAATACCATCTTTAGTTAATCCAAAAGTTGCGGACAAAGCAAAAATCCCATTTTCGAAAAAATAGTCCTTTTCTAGATTTGTAGTGTCTGAAATACCTTCTTGTTCGCGGAAGGATTTCTCTACAATTTTAATAAAATCTTTTTTCTTGTGCTCAGAAACAAACGTTAATAAGTCTAGTTTTCTATAGTTTTCTAAATCATAAATATTCCAAATTATGAACGAATTTCCGTGTGCTCCTCCTGAAAATTCATACGTGCTATTTTTGATACAAATTAAATTAGACGTATATAGGTCTATACTAATTTTAGTTTCTTTTTTCCAGGCGATAGGATAATGAATGTTATTCTCCTCAACAAAATTCCCATAACCTTCTAAAAAATTGTTTGTATACTGTTTTAAATCTTGCTCTCCTTCAAATAAAATATTTTGCAATATTAACTTATTCATACTGCTATCCTTAAATTCCGGAAAACTTACCTTAATAGATGTTGTGTCTATTTCTCCATTATTTTCTGTAAAATAAGGACTTGTTTCCTTAATGGACGTTGTTTTATAACTTAAGGTATCTTGAGCACTTGAGAGTGAGTCTGGGCTAGTTATTGAATTTTTATTATGTGCACTTTGGCAAGATAATAAAATGAATGAGCTGAGGACTCCGCAAAACCAAGAAAATAAATTTAATTTAAAATTCAATACTAACATTTATCCAATTTCCGTTAAAATTTGTGTTATATTTTTTGTAAAATTCAATGGCGGGTTCATTCCAATCCAAAACTTGCCATAGCATTCCATTATAACCATTTTGTCTCGCATAATCGATGGTGTGGTCTAATAATAGCTTACCAAATCCTTTTGAGCGCATTGCCTGTGTAATGATAAGATCTTCTAAGTAAAGAATTCTCCCTTTCCAAGTTGAATATCTAACATAGTATAAAGACATCCCAACAATTTCACCTTGGTATTCTCCAACAAATGCACCCCAAACTGGGTTCTGTCCAAAACCGGAACTTATAAATTCCTCCATGGAGACCGTGACTTGGTCGGGAGCTTTTTCAAATAAGGCTAATTCCTGAATCAAGGCTAATAACCTAGGACAATCTTCCTTAATAGCTTTGCGTATTGTAAGTTTCATTGGTTATGCTTTATGATGCTTAATGATTCTCTGACCAAATATAGTGCTTCCTAAACGGATCATATTACTGCCTTGCTCAATAGCAAGTTTATAATCCGATGACATCCCCATAGAGAGGGAGTCAAAATGTTCATCTTTTCTAAAATATGTAGCTTTTATTCCATCAAAAAGCATTTTTAATTCATAGAATTCTTCACGAACTATCTTTTGGTTCGGTGTATTGCTGGCAATCCCCATCAAACCACGGATACGGATGTTTGCTAATTGACTGAATTCTTCACCGCGAAGTAACTCGATGAGTTCAGCATGATCTAACCCAAACTTGGTGTCCTCATCAGCAATGAATACCTGTAGCAGGCAATCAATTATCCTATCATTTTTGATGCCTTGTTTATTAATTTCAATGAGTATCTTAAGGGAATCGACAGAATGAATCATTTTTATAAATGGCGCAATAAACTTAACCTTATTTGACTGTAAATGCCCGACTAGGTGCCATTCAATATCTTTTGGGAGTTCTTCATATTTTCCAATCAATTCTTGAACTTGATTTTCGCCAAATGCTCGTTGACCCGCTTGATAAGCTTCAAGAATATCCTGGATGGGTTTAGTTTTAGAAATTGCTATCAAGTTGACCCCAATAGGATCTAATTCTTTCTTTAATTCAGTAATATTTGTTCCGATGCTCATGATAAAAGAAACGCTTTGAATAATTTTCGGAAAGCTATGTGCAAGCTTTTCCGTATTTTTGTACAAATTTACAAAATGCAACGATTAATACTTGGTTTAGCACTGTTGTTTTTTATGTTTAGTTCTTGCAAGAGACAAGTTCCCGAAGGTTTGCTCTCTGAAAAAGAAATAATAAACTTATTGACAGATGTTCATATTCTTGACGGATATATTAGTTCCTTGCCAGCTGATAGTGCAAAGAAGGTGATTGAGCCGCTATATACTGAACTTTTTTTAAAATATAATTTGGATTCAAATTCCTTTGGTGAAAATATAGATTACTATTATGGTGATCCTAATTTAACTGTCAAAACTTATGACCAGGTAATAAAAAATTTAGAAAAACAGGAGAAGCAGTATATTTTTACCGATTCGTTGTTAAATGCACATCAACAAGATAGCATAAATAGGGTTATGCGTATGAAATCTAAGATTTCAGCTATGAATGATATGATAATCAATGCATTAGCAGATTCGGCTAAATTAACCATTGCCGATTATACAAGAAGAATGTATAGTAATAGCCCCATCGAACATTTGTGGGATAGAAATATTTTAAAGATACCTGTTAATTTAGATACCAGCAGTCAGAAAATAAAAATGCAACCAGTTGAGAATACAAAACAAACAAAAGAAGTTGACACAACAGTTGATAATTCAGACACAATCCAACCGGTAAAAGAACATGTTAATCCACCAAGATTGAGGAAGAAACCAGTTCTTAAACCAAAGGATAGACCAATGATAGTACAATAATGATATATCCAGAGAACGCTGTAGATAAATTAGGGTTTACAGAAATTAAGGAGCTTATAAAAGCGAAATGCTTAAGTGAACCAGCAAGAGAATTAGTCGATAGGATTCAACCACAAATAAAGCCAGAATTAATTGACCGTTTTTTACGTCAGACGAATGAGTTTAAAAAACTCTTGGAACATGATTCACCACTTCCAATAGATCACATTTACCCCTTAAAATCTATAATTGAAAAGACCAAAGTTGAAGGATCTTTTTTGTTTGAGGAAGAGTTTTATAGGATTCTTTTGTCACTAAGGACAGTATATGCGGTTATTAAGTATTTTAAAGATAGGGAATTACAATATCCAAGTCTAGAACTACTTTTTGAGCATTTGCCAATAGAAAAAAATATCATCAGAAGCATTGAAAATGTTCTGGATGATCGTGGACGAATGAAGGATAATGCTTCTAAATTATTATTGACACTGAGTCAAAATATTTTAAAATCGGAACAAGAAGCTCGCAAAAAACTTGATGAGGTTTTTAAAAGGGCCCAACAAAGTGGTTGGACTGCTGATGGTAATCTTACAATCCGTGAAGGACGCCTCTGTATACCGATTTTGGCTGAGAATAAACGCAAAGTTAAAGGGTTGATTCATGATGAGTCAGCTACCGGACAGACTGCATTTATTGAACCTGAAGAAGTTTTTCAACTCAATAATAGGATAAGAGATCTGGAATTTGAAAGAAACAGAGAGGTTATTCGAATACTCGTTAACTTAACAACGGAATTGAGACCTCATGTACCTTTGCTTTTTTCGTATCATGGTTTGCTTACCAAATTAGATTATGTTCGATCAAAGGCTTTATTCGCTATTGATATTGAGGCAAACATGCCAGAGCTTTCAAAGCAAGGTGAAATTTTTTTGGTTAATGCAAGACATCCTTTATTGCTGTTGAGTGCAGCTCAGCAACGAGATCATTCTGTTGTACCTTTAAATCTTCGAATTGATGAAATAGATCGAGTTTTATTGGTCTCGGGTCCAAACGCCGGTGGGAAATCTGTTTGCATGAAAACGGTAGGACTATTACAGCTTATGTTCCAATCAGGATTATTAATTCCCTGTGACTCTCATTCTAAACTAGGTATATTTAAGCAAATATTTGCTGATATTGGGGATGATCAATCAATTGATAGTGATTTGAGTACATATAGTGCGCATTTAGCTAAAATGAAATATTTTACCCAATTTTCGAATGCCAGAACCTTGGTCTTAATTGACGAGTTTGGAACAGGAACTGATCCTCAATTTGGTGGTCCAATTGCAGAAGCCGTCTTAGAGGTTTTAAATAAAAAAATGATTCGAGGAGTAATTACAACCCATTATTCCAATTTAAAATTGTTTGCCACTCATGCCGACGGCATCCAAAATGCGTCGATGCTTTTTGATAATCAGGCAATGAAGCCTCAATATATTTTGCAAGTCGGAAAACCAGGTAGTTCATATGCGTTTGAGATCGCGCAAAATATAGGACTCCCTAAAGACGTTCTTCAATTAGCTAAACAGAAGATTGGAGTGCAACAAAAGAAAGTAGATACTTTATTGGTAGGTTTGGAAAGAGAGAAAAAGCAAGTCTATGACACCAAAACAGCTATTAATCTTAGAGAGAAGGAACTTTTATCTCAGCAGAAAGAGGTGAATGAATTGAAAGCTTATCTAGAGGAAAATAAGAAGGAACTTCTAAAGCTAGCTAAAGAAGAGGCGCGGGAGATAATAAAAAAAGCCAACAGATTAGTTGAGAATACAATATCTGAAATAAAAGCTAGCCACGCTGATAAACAAAAAACCAAAGATCTTCGGGCAGGTTTACAGAATGCAACGGAGGGTTTAAGAGAAAAAGAGAAAATTGATCAAAAGAAAGTACAGCTACCTGTAAATCAATCGGAATCTTTGGAAATTGGTGACTGGGTACGGATCATTGATACAGGAAATGAAGCCCAAGTTATAGAAGTTGCTAAAAATAATCTAATACTTGCTTTAGGAGATCTTCGAACTGTAGTGAAAAAGAACAAGGTAGAAAAACTAAGAGGGAAAGAAAAAAATAAGGCGACAAAAAGGTTTAAATCAATTGCGTCTGAGAGTATCGCGGATTTTCATCCTGAGGTGGATGTTCGGGGTTTACGAACTGAAGATGCTCTGCAAAAGCTTGAAACGGTTCTGGACCGCGCTGTCATGATTGGTTACCCATCATTGAAGATTATACATGGAAAGGGAGACGGCATTCTAAGAAGATTTATTAGGGATTATCTGAGAAAATATAGTCAGATTACCCGTTTTGAGGATGAACACGCTGATCGAGGTGGAGATGGGATCACCTACGCTTATCTCGATTAACCGAAAGGTTTGGTTGATAACCTGCCTGATGCTGACCTGATTGGGAATTGCTATTTTGAATTTAAATTGATGACAATTGCTGTCCCAAATAAAAAAACTTTTCCACAATTTTGATAATGTTAAAATTTGTTAAAATATCAATGATTTTATGAATTCGTTGATATAATTTCAAACATATAGCGCTAAATTTTATAAAAACTTCTTGGTTTAGCTATTTTACTTAGTTAAAAAATATGGAATAATGCAAATTAGTGGTTGTGAGTATATTAAGTTTATGTTAACAGTGTCTAAAGTCATTTAGACTTTATACTTTTGCGTGAAAATAATAACAAACTATATGAAGAAATCTCTACTTTTCTTTGCTTTAGTACTTGCGAGTTATGGAACCATTCAAGCGCAAGTAACCACTAGTAGTATGACAGGAGTTGTAACGCAATCCTCAGGAGCTGCAACTTCAGGCGCTACTATTAAAGCTACCCACACACCATCGGGAACTGTTTATTCGGGTTCAGCAAATGATGCGGGTCGCTTTAACCTTGCTAACATGCGTGTTGGAGGACCTTATCGAATTGAAGTAACATACGTAGGTCAAGATCCAATTGTGTATCAGGATGTATATATACAGCTAGGACAAGCATTTGTTTTAAATCCCATTTTTGGAGAGTCAGAGGGGACTTCAATTGATGAGATTACAGTAATTGGAAGAAGATCTGGAGAAGACAAAACTGGAGCATCAACGATTATTGGTAAACAGCAATTGGAATCTATGCCAACCTTAAGCCGAAGTTTACAGGATTTCACTCGTTTAACCCCACAGGCAACCGGAAGTAACTCATTTGGTGGGGCAAATAATCGCTACAACAACATCACTATTGACGGTGCTGTAAACAACGATGTTTTTGGTTTAGCGGGTTCTGGTACCCCAGGGGGGCAGGCAAGCACTCAACCAATTTCACTTGACGCAATTCAACAAATCCAAGTCGTATTAGCACCTTATGATGTAACCCAAGGTAACTTTACAGGTGGTGGGGTTAATGCGGTAACACGTTCAGGAACAAACACAGTCGAAGGATCTATTTATACATTCTTTAGAAATGAAAATACAATAGGCAAAAGCATTTTCAACCGTGAAAAATCAAGTCAGTTTTCAGATAATCAATTTGGTTTTAGAGTAGGAGGACCTATTGTTAAGGATAAATTATTTTTCTTTATCAATGGTGAAATGGGAAGAAGATCTGCTCCACTAGCTAATAATGCCGGTGAACCAGGCTCAGCCATAAGTCTAGAGACCGCACAGCTTATTGCTGATCATACCTTAAGTGAATATGGTTACGATGTTGGATCGTATGGTCCAACTGATGTAGAAACTCAAAACAACAAAATCTTCACGAAGTTAGATTGGAATATCAATGAGAAGCATTCATTATCCGTTAGATACAACTACATTGATGCATTTGATGATAATATTAGCAGAAGCTCATCCTTCTTTAGATTTGGTAATAATGCGTATCAATTTTCGAACAAACAGCATGTCACAGTTGCTGAATTAAGAAGCAACTTCAACAACCGTTTTTCAAATAATTTAATTGTAGGGTATTCAGCCATAAGAGATAGTCGGGATATTGCGGGTTCTTTATTCCCTCAAATCAACATTACAAATATTGATGGCAAATCATCAAACTCGACAGAATTTGGTTCTCAAAGGAGTTCAGTTGCAAATGAATTAGATCAAAATATTTTCGAATTCACCAATAACTTTAAATGGTATGTGGGAAAACATACTTTCACTTTTGGTACACACAACGAGTTTTTTAGTTTTAGAAATTTGTTTATCAATAATTTAAATGGTCGTTGGGACTTTAGAAGTGTTGAAGATTACTTGGCAAATAAACCAGATCGTGTACGTGCGACTTATTCATTGATTGAAGGAAACGATCGTCCATCTGCAGAGTTTAGTGCAGCTCAATTGGGTTTTTATGCACAAGGCGAATCTGAGGTTGTTGATAATTTAAAACTAACCTATGGAATCCGTGTTGACGTTCCTGTTATTAGTGATAAGCCATTGAGAAATGAAAAAGTTGAAGCATCATTCCCTGGCTATAGAACAGACCGTACGCCAAGTGGTAAATTATTGTGGGCTCCACGTTTAGGATTTAATTATGATGTAATGGGAGATCGTTCTATCATACTCCGTGGGGGGGCTGGTATCTTCACTGGTCGTGTTCCATTTGTTTGGTTGTCTAATCAGTTTTCAAATAGCGGTATGTTATTTGGAACAGTGGATGCAAAAAAAGATGCAATCAATAACGGAAATGGTTTTGATCCAAATGTTGAAAACCAAAAGAATATGGCTACAGGGTCAAAACGAGCAGAGGTTAACCTAGTGAATGAAGATTTCAAAATTCCACAGGTTGCTCGCTTTAATTTGGCTGGTGACTTTAAATTACCTTATGGAATTATAGGAACTTTAGAAGGGATCTATTCAAAAACATTAAACAACATCGTTTATTCTGATCTTAACATTAAAGAATCTACCTCATCTATACCCTCAGCATTAACTGGCGGGGCAGATACTCGACCAAGTTATGCCGGGGATCGTGTGAATTCTGGAGATTTCACAAACGTAATTTTAATGGACAATTCAAATGAAGGATATACTTATAGCTTAACAGCGCAATTACAGAAATCTTTCACGAATGGTTTTAATGCTATGGTTGCCTACACTAATGGTGGAGCTAAATCTGTGAATGATGGAGCAAGTAGTACTGCACTTTCCAACTGGGAATATGTTCAAATTGTTAATAATCCTAATAACCCAGGGTTATCGAACTCTATTTTTAATATTAAACACCGTATTATTGGAAATGTAGGGTATACTGTTTCTTATGGTGAAGATGCACTTTTTTCGACGGGAATCAATTTGTTCTATGCAGGTAACTCAGGACAACCTTTTACATATTTATATAACGGCGATTTAAATAAAGACGGTGCTTTTGGAAATGATCTGTTATTTGTACCAAGTTCTGCCGGTGACATTAAGTTAGTAGATATTAAAAATGGTGCTGGCGATGTTACCTCGACCGCTGCTCAACAATGGGAAGCACTTAATGCGTACATTGATTCAGACGAATATTTAAGGTCAAGAAAAGGTCAATATGTTGAAAGAAATGGTTCATTCATGCCTTGGCAACATCAATTTGATCTTCGAATCACTCAAGATCTTGGAACGATGATTGAAGGAACTAAAAATCGGCTTCAATTAACATTTGATATTTTTAATGTTGGAAATCTTTTGAATAAAGATTGGGGAAGAAATTATTATGTGAGTAATCAAGCTTTATCGCTTATAAGTTTTAATAGTGATGGTTATACCTTTAAAGCTCCAACAGATAATAAACCGTATTCAACTTCAGACCTTGCTTCAAGATGGCAAGGGCAAATAGGAATTCGTTATATATTTAACTAAGCTCTTATTATAGGAATTTAATACATAGAAAAAGCCGGTAAATTTACCGGCTTTTTCTATGTTAAGATTTTATCCAATTTAATTTTTAGAAATTTGGTTTCAATAAATATTTATCGTAGAAGCGGAATATGTGCTCTGCAGCTTCTTCAGCAGTATCTACTAATCGATAAAGGTTTAGATCCTCTGAACTGATGTAATGGTTTTCTAGCATCGTGGATTTAATCCAGTCAATTAACCCAGACCAATATGCCGTCCCGACTAATACTATAGGGAATCGAGCAATTTTTCCTGTCTGGATAAGGGTGATCGCCTCAAAGAGCTCATCCATAGTGCCAAAACCACCAGGCATTACAATATAACCTTGTGAGTATTTCATAAACATGACCTTACGAACAAAAAAATAATTGAATTCAAGAAGTTTATCTCGATCAATGTATTTATTGTGGAACTGTTCATGAGGAAGTTCGATATTAAGTCCAACCGATTTACCTCCTGCATTATACGCTCCCTTGTTTGCTGCTTCCATTATACCTGGGCCTCCGCCTGAAATAACTCCATACCCACGATCCGCCAGAAGTCGAGCAATTTCCACCGTCATTTGATAGTATTTATGTTCATCAGGAGTTCTTGCTGATCCAAATATGGAAACACAAGGTCCAATTTTGGCTAATTTTTCAAAACCATCCACAAATTCGGCCATGATTTTAAAGATTTGCCATGAATCTTTTACTTTTATTTCTTGCCAATTTTTATTAGCAAATGAATTTCTGATTTGATCCTCTTTTACCATTTGATTCAATTTAATCTCATTACAGTGTATTTTTACTGCGTTTCAATAATGTAATATAAGATTTTATCTTAAAACTTAAGGCCAATTGCCGATGTTTTTTGTACTGATGATTTAGTCATCAAGGATATGGTCATGCACTTTAAGCTACCACAAGTGTTTTGTTTTAATATGAACGGATTTGAAACATTAGAAATAAACGAGATTGAGTCATTCTTTTGCGAGCTGCACATATTGCATTATAGGTCTTACAAGACAAAAGGGAACTAGGATTATCTGAATTTTGAAATCTTTTTAATGCGAATAGATAACCATTACGTCCTAAATATATCGGTATTTCTTAGATTTAGTCATTAATTTTAGTTTATTATTTTTGTATTTTTGAAAAATGAATTTTTCATCAAAATTATTAGAGCAAGCCGTAGAGGAATTTGGTCAACTACCAGGTGTAGGGAAGAAGACTGCTTTGCGTTTAGTTTTGCATCTTTTGAAACAATCAGATGCTGATGTGAATCGTTTTACCCAAGCACTTGATAAACTAAAAAGCGATATTAAGTATTGCCGTACTTGTTTTAACATCTCAGATCATGAACTTTGTGAAATTTGTAACTCAGTTAAAAGAGATAAAGGAGTAGTTTGTGTGGTAGAGGATACCAGAGATGTCATGGCGATTGAAAATACAGATCAATTTAATGGTCTCTATCATGTATTGGGTGGTTTGATTTCACCGATGGAAGGGGTTGGACCATCTGATTTAAAAATTGAAGGATTAATAGATCGGGTTAGGAATGCTCATGTGACTGAAATAATTTTAGCACTAAGTGCAACCATGGAAGGGGATACAACAATTTTCTACCTTTACCGTAAGCTTAAAGAATTTAACATACAGATAAGCACCATTGCAAGAGGGATTTCTTTTGGTGGAGAACTGGAATACGTAGATGAAATTACTTTAGGTAGGTCCATTGTTACCCGAGTACCCTACGAAAGAAATGTGGGTTAGTTTTTTTTCATTTTACCAATGATCCAATAAAATCCAATACTTGTAAATATTAACACAATCCCATTAATCGTCCATAATACGTTATATCCATAATTTTCTGCAGCGTAGGTCCCTAAAAATGGGGAGAAAATATTGGCTGCAGCAAAGGCTAAAGAATTGAACCCCATATAAGCTCCCTGCGTACTTTTGCTTGATCTATTGATGGCCACGGTCGCCGTAAACGGCAAGGTTAGCATTTCACCTGTTGAAAGGATAAACATCGCAAGATAAAGCCAGGCAATCCCAAGATCAATGTTTAAGATCCAGTAGGAGAGGCCAACAAGGAGGGTTCCCCCAAATAAAATCTGCCTAACTGATAATTTATGTTCCACCGAATGGACCAATACCATTTCGAATAGAACGATGACAAACCCACTGAACCCTAGAATTAATCCAATTTGGTCTGATTGAAGCCCATGGACATCCTTGTAAAACAATGGCAATGTTACCATTATTTGAAAAAAAGCCATAGAGAATAAACAGCATAATATGTTGAAAATAATAAACAATCCATCCTTGTATGCATTCCTTCTGGGAATTTGACTTAATTCTTGCGGTTTAGAATTTATTTGTATGTTATCAGTCCTGGGTTTTCTGTTTTTGAAGAAGTAGATGAACACCATTGATGCAGATGCTGCCGCAATTGCATTACCATAGAAAATCCAGTCGTAAGAAAATTGAGCGAGGAATCCCCCCATGGCTGGGCCAATAGAAAAACCAAGATTAATGGCCATTCTGTTTAAAGAATAGGCCTTGGTTATATTCTCAGGTTTTGCATATCGAGCCACTGAAACTGAGTTTGCTGGTCTAAAAGTATCCGAAACTAAGGTTAGAACGAAAATCATAATGCCTAATCCTTCAAAGCTTTTGAATTCAGGCAAAATGATGAATAATGGAATAACTGATATTAAGCTCCAGGCTTGAACTTTGAAATTGCCAAATTTATCAGTTAACCAACCGCCAAACCAAGATCCGCATACCGAACCTAAGCCGTAACATCCTAATACTAAGCCTATCTGTGTTTTACTGAATTCGAGCTCAGAGGCCATGTACATTCCCAAAAATGGGATAACCATTGCACCAGTTCGATTGATTAGCATGACTAAAGCAAGTAACCATGCCGCCGGAGATAACCCTCGGTAGGAATTAATATAAAATTTAAATAATGATCTCAATGTTTCTTATTTGATCCAAATTGGAGGTTAATCTAAATATATAATTTGATTTATACGTTCATATTATCTATAAATTTATCTATCAAATAAGTATGACTAATTGTCCTTGTGTGCCCGTTGCTTTTGTCTAAATAAAAGTCAATTCGGCCTAAATTAATCCCAGACTTTCCGGTCTGGTTCACGAGGGTTGTTTTACCATCTAAATTTGTAACCCGAGTGGCTTCTTTTAAAAAAGTATGAGTGTGTCCTCCTATAATCAAATCAATATCCTTGGATTTTTTTGCCAATATTAAATCAGAAACTTGCTCATTTTCATAGCGATAACCAAGATGAGAAAGACAAATAATCAAGTCACATTTGAGTTCTTTTTTGAGCTTATTTGTCATTCTATTTGCCGTTTCGATCGGATCTGAAATTTTTACATCTTTGTAATTTTTAGGATCTACCATACCAGATAAATTAAGACCAAGACCAAAGACGCCAATTTTGATATGATCACGATTGAATAGGAGATATTCTTTTGTTTTACCCGCCATGATGGTGTCTGAAAAGTCATAATTAGAAGAAACAAAAGGAAAATTAGCCTTATCGAAATGTTTTAGCAGACCGTTTAATCCATTATCAAATTCATGATTTCCAAAAGTTCCTGCATCGTAACCTAATTTTGACATCAATTCCAGTTCTATTTCTCCATCAAAAACGTTGAAATATGGAGTTCCTTGGAAAATATCGCCGGCATCAAACAATAAAACATTTTTCTCAGTCTCTCTAATTTTTGTCAAAAGAGTACTTCTCCTTGCAACACCCCCCAGACCTTGAAACGCACCACCATCCATTGGAAATGGATCAATTTGACTATGAACATCATTGGTGTGTAAAATTGTAATTTTTATTTCTCTAGCTTTGCTAATGCCTATCAATGGCGTACCAGACAATGTGCTAGTAGCGCCCATAACCATCAGACCTTTCAAGAAATTTCTCCTATTGAATGATTTTAATTCGTCCATCTAGTTTTGATTCTATTTTTTTGCCTGCTTTTGTTAAACTTTGGATATAATCAATCAATGCTTCTCGTACTTTTTCATTAGAAGTAGTTGTATTGATTGGTTTTTCTAATCCCTTTACATGATCACCGCCATTTGCAATAAAATCATAAGTAACCATTTTGTATGTTTTTTCTGGATTTATTGTTTGATTGTTAATTTTAAACTCAACCAATTTTTTGTCGTCAATTAGCATCTGAATATTTCCTACGGGTTGTCCGTCGCTTTGGGCAATAAAATGGGCCAATTTCATCACATCTGATCCTTTAAGTTCCAAAATGGTAATTAAATTATCGAAGGGCATTAAGGCAAAGATAGAGCCGACAGTGATTTCGCCTTTGTTAATACTCGAACGAATACCATCTTTTGTGGCCATTGAAAAGGAAACTTGTGCATCAATTTTACGACCGACAGCTAATAAGGCATCTGCAAAAAAATTGCTAAGTACGGTTTCTGGTAAATTGCGATTATGCAACATTGTTTTTGGAGCGTATCCAATTACCTCATTCATTGATGCATTTAGCTGTTCTTTAAAAGGAAGAATGTAACTGGCGATTTCAGGATCTTCAACTAGATTGGAATCAATCAAAAGCATCTGGTTTTCACTTTTCTGAACATGCAGAAAGGTTGTGTTACACGAGCTAATTAATAGAGGTAAGATTAAAAAGAGGGGAATCGAAAACCTCGAAAACAATGTTCTCATTTTGAAATGAATTATTCACAAAGGTATCAAGATAGAATAACATTATAATGAACGGATGATATTATTTTTTCATAACAAGATGGGTAAAAAAGTCAATCCTGCTCTAGACATCCAGAATATTTCGCAAGACCTTGATCAAATTCAATTTAATGGAATTATTATTACATACAACTTGTGCATTTAGGAAGCACTTCTAAAACATAAACCTATCACCTTCTGATAATCTACCTTTAATAAAAAAGGTATAATAATTAGATTTGTACTAATCATTATACCTTAATATTCGCATTTTTAATGCGAAAAGTTTATTGAGTTTTGTCGATCTTATAGAGTTTACCTGCGTCAGTTACAGTATAAAGGGCTCCATCTTTTCCTTGTACAACATCTCTAAATCGTTGACCTTCTTTTACAAGCAATCTTTCCTCACCAACAACTTTGTTGTCTTTTATGACAATTCTAGCAATGTGGGTACTACTTAAGCCTGCAATGAACAAATTATTCTCCCATTCAGGAATATTTGAACCAGTGTAAAAAGTCATGCCACTAGGAGATAAAACAGGATCCCAATAATATACCGGTTGCTCTAAACCTTCTTTTTGTTGGATTGGAGGATTGCCTACAGGGTCACCCTTATATTCTATTCCGTAGGTTATAATAGGCCAACCATAATTATTCCCGGGTTTAACTAAATTAAGTTCATCTCCCCCTCTAGGGCCAAATTCTGTGTTCCAAAGGTCACCAGTTACGGGATTAATTGCGAGACCTTGTACGTTTCTATGCCCATAGCTGTAAATTTCGGCACGAGCATCTGATTGATTTTCGAATGGATTTCCAGCAACTGCTTTACCTTCTTTGGTAATGTGTAGGATTTTTCCAAGAGCAGATTTTAAATCCTGAGCTTGTGGGCGAGTTTCTAAATCAGAACGTTCACCAGTGGATACAAATAAATTTCCTTGCTTATCAAAAATGATACGCCCTCCATAATGTAATTTTCCATCATAAGTAGGTAATGCTTGATAAATCACTTGTGCATTTTCAATAGATTTCTCATCCTGCGATAATTTACCTTTGGCGACCGCAGTATGGTTACCACCGGAAACAGGTTCTGAGAATACCCAATAAATCATTCTATTGTTTTGAAAATCCGGATCAAGTGTAATTCCCAAAAGCCCACCTTGACCTTCCGAATCTACCTTAGGAATTCCTGTTACGGCGTCGCTAATACTTGCTTTGACAGGATCTACGATCCGTAGAGTGCCTTCTCTTTCTGTGACTAAGAGACGACCATCAGGTAAACAAGCAATACCCCATGGTGACTTCAACCCCTCTAGGATTACTTTTCCTTCAAATGGAGTGCTTGTTTTTACTCCGGCGATTCGGGTTTGTCCCTCAAATGCAGGGCTGTATTCAGCGTTTGCCTTGTTCGTTTCCACAGCTGGATACTTAGTGGTGTCCTGTGCGTTTGTAGTTGAATCTTTTGTGTTTTGACCATTAGAATTTACTCCAGTACATGAAATAAACGCAGTAACAGCCGCAAAACAAAAAACATTTGAAAATCTTTTTTTCATGAAAATATATGTTTAGAGTTAGATTTAAATATTTAATTTTAATTATACCTTAATTAAATTCTGGTCGTTTAGGGAAGTTTGCAACATGCGCATATTTTGGTCCCATGCTAATTAAAGCTTCCTTCCATAAGTCTTCACCATCGTTGATAAAAGCTAGATCAATGTTGAAAGAGTTATGTACAGCCCAAGTGTTTTGTGTTATTTCTGAATTAAGTTGACTCTGGCTCCACCCCGAATAACCTAAGAAAATCTTAACATCTTCGTTAGAAATTGATTTGTCATTTAACAGCTGTTTAAGTCGAATAAAATCTCCTCCCCAATATAAATCATCAACCAAGTGTGTTCCACTCTGTAATTTATCAAAAGCTTTGTGAACAAAAAATAATGCATCGCCTTCCACAGGACCGCCAAAATATACAGGAATCCCAGTATTGGTCACATCAGAAACGATGTCTGATAACATTAACAAGGAGCGGTGGTTCAGAATTAAACCAATCGTGCCTTCATTTTCATCATGCTCACAAAGCAAGATTACAGAGCGTGAAAAGTTTTGATCCAAAATAAAAGGTTCGGACAATAATAAGCTTCCACGATGAGGTTTAAATTCATTAAACATATTAACTAAGAGCTGAAGTAAACCAAAAATATGTATTTATGTTATTAATTACACTGTAAAATAGTAATAATTTTAAAAACCTTTTCTATATAAAATGGATATTTGGTTAAGTTTGTAGGAAATAACTCTCAAGCATGTCTATTGAACGAAAAGAAATTGCAGCCATCCGGGAAGATTACCAAAGAAGCAAGTTGAGCAAATCAGAGGTTTTGGAGAATCCTATTGATCAATTTTCTAAATGGTTTCAAGAGGCACTAACGAGTGAGGTTCTTGAGCCTACAGCTATGATTTTATCCTCTGTTTCTAACCAGGGGCATCCATCTTCACGTGTTGTTCTGCTTAAGGATATTAAAACAGACGGTTTAAGTTTTTTTACGAATTATCAAAGTAAGAAAGGACAGGAAATTTTATCCAATCCGTTTGTAAGTGTACTTTTCTTTTGGCCAGAACTTCAAAGACAAGTCAGGATTGAGGCTTCTGTGGAGCAACTCTCGAGTGAGGATTCCGATGAATATTTCGCTTCAAGACCTAGAAATAGTCAAATTGGAGCGATTGCATCGCCCCAAAGTCAAGACATAGAAAATAGAACTGCACTTGAAAAAAAAGTGTTAGCAGTTGAAGCAAAATATCAGAATCAACCTCAAATTCCAAGACCGGATTTTTGGGGTGGTTTTTTATTAAAACCTTACCGGTTCGAATTTTGGCAAGGTAGAAGCAGTAGGTTACACGATAGGATTGTGTATGAATTTGAAAAAGAAGATTGGTTAATTAAAAGAATTGCCCCTTAACTTATGATTGCAAAAATAAAAGAACAAATAGAAGAAAATATAGATCAACAAGCAATTGTTGAATTACAAGAGATTGGACTTCAAAGTGCAATCTATATCAATCCAGAGTATCTGGTTCGGGTTTGTAAATATTTGCGTGATACGGACGGGCTATATTATGATTTTTTATCCAATATTACAGCCGTTGATTATTTTCCAGCAGATTATTTTGAGGTTGTTTACCATTTAAGTTCTATTCCATATCAGAAGCAATTGACCCTTAAGGTAAAACTCCTTGCTGGTAGGGATTTGCAGACCCTGCCGGAAATACCTTCGTTGGCTGATATTTGGAGAACAGCAGACTGGCATGAACGGGAAATTTTTGATTTAATGGGAATATTCTTTGTTAATCATCCAGATTTACGAAGAATTCTAATGCCTGATGATTGGCAGGGTTACCCATTAAGAAAAGATTATCAAGATCCTGAAACGTATCATAATATTCCTATAAAATAAACCCATGAATCAACGATATAATCAAGGTTTACTAAATTACCAAGACCGAATTAGTGCAGTATCTTCTCAAGAAATGGTGATCAATATGGGACCTCAACACCCATCGACCCATGGAGTTCTTAGGTTGGAATTGATTACAGATGGAGAGATTGTGAAAGATATAATTCCGCATCTAGGTTACCTGCATAGGTGTTTTGATAAACATGCCGAGTCCATGAATTATACTAAAACGATCCCTTTTACTGATCGTTTGGATTACTTGGCATCAATGAATAATAGCCATGCTTTTGTAATGGGTGTTGAGAGAATGTTAGGCTTGGAGGATAAGATTCCCAAAAGAGTCGAATACATCCGCGTATTGGTTTGTGAATTAAATAGGATTGCCTCACATTTGATTGCTATTGGAACCTATGGGATTGATATAGGTGCTTTTACTCCATTTATGTGGTGCTTCAGGGATAGAGAGCACATTATGAACATGTTGGAATGGGTCTCTGGTTCTAGGATGCTATATAATTATATTTGGATTGGGGGATTATTTTATGATATTCCAGTCAATTTTGAAGAGCGGTGTTTGGAATTTGTACATTACTTCAAGCCTAAACTAGTAGAATTGGATGACCTGTTGTCTAACAACCAAATTTTCATACAACGTACAGCAAATATAGGAACGTTGCCTGCAGATGTGGCGATCAATTTTGGTTGTAGTGGCCCCATGTTGCGCGCCTCGGGTATTAAATGGGATTTGAGAAGAGTTGATGGTTATTCCGTATATCCTGAACTTGATTTCGAAATTCCAATAGGTAAAGGAGAGATGGGGTCAATTGGTGATTGTTGGGATCGTTACAAGGTTAGGGTTGACGAGGTAAAAGAGTCTATTAAAATAATCGAACAATGTCTGGAAAGATTGATGTTGGACTTTAAAAGGACTCCAGATTTTGATCCGCGTGCGTTAGTACCAAAAAAAGTAAATCTAAAAGCGCAAGATTATTATGTACGTGCTGAAAATCCAAAAGGCGAATTAGGGTTTTATTTTGTAACGGAAGAAAAAACGGATATTCCAAGAAGGGTTAAAGCAAGAGGACCAAGCTTTAATAATCTCTCAGTATTACCTGAATTAGGTAAAGGAGTGTTAATTGCAGACCTAATAGCCATTTTAGGTTCAATTGATATTGTGCTTGGTGAAGTCGACAGATAAATAAATCATGCAAAAAAACGCAAAAATTATTGGTATTAACACTTTATATTTTTATCTTTGTCATCTCATAATTTAAGTTTATAATTGGTTAATGAAAATGCGTTTGAAAATGTTGCCAGACAGAAGTAAAACGCATTTTTTCCTGAATAAACCAAATTTTGTAATCTTTTTTCAACAAATGCACTCGATTTGATAGGTGCATAAAAGCGCAAAACTTTAGGGATATTTTAGGGAAATAATTATGGCAACAATTAAACCGATCATTGCTTTTGATAGCAAACGATCAGATGGTACTTGGAGGGTAGCTTATCGGTTATATCATGATAAGGTTTTATTCATTTCTACATCGAACTATGTAGGTCCGGAAAGCATCGAGAAAGATACCAAAGAATTAAAGGAACATTACATCACCCACTACTTATCGGAGGAGCTTAGAGGATATCGCAAGATAATCAGTGAGCTAGGAGTACGTCTTCAGTTGATGACATGCGAAAACCTTAGAGATTACCTGATGAAGAGAAATGAAGTGTATGATTTTTTTTCCTTCGTTGATTCTTATATTGAAGAAGTAGTAAGATTAAAGAGCCGAAGTTCAGTAGTTACCTACAAAGCCATAGTTTCATCGATAAGGAAATTCCATAATCAGAATGTATTAACCCCATTAGATATTACAGATTACTTTGTAACCAGGTTTGAAATGTATCTTCTCCATTCCAAGGATAAGGAGCTGTTAAAATCAACGGTAAACATCTATATGCAATTATTTAAGAAGATGTTCAAGGAAATGAAGCGAAAATATAACAACGATGCTATTGGAGACATAAAAATACCACACGATCCATTCGCTGGACGCATTCGATTAAAGAGAAGCAAGCCTAAGGATAAAAGCTTAAGTATTGAAATGATCCGGAAAATAAGAGATATTGATCCAAAGATTAATAAAACAAACAAACATATAGGTCAGGATTGTTTCATGTTAATATTTATGATGCTTGGAATAAACCTAAAGGATATCTGGGATAATATACTTTCCATAACACCAGAATCAGAGAGAATGGAATACAATCGCTCCAAAACTCAGGACAGGAGGGTAGATGAAGCATTTATAAGTGTATATATACCTGATGAAGCGAGAGAGTACATCGAGAGGATCCAACACTTTTTAAGAAGAAAGAATTACACCAGTTACGAAAACTTTTACCATGCTGTAAAAACAAAGCTTGTAGTAATCGGTGATCAATTGGGAATTGAATCGCTCGGAACATACCATGCAAGGCATCGCTTTTCAAACATTGCTATAAATGATCTATTGGTGGATCCTAATCATGTGTCGCTGTCATTGAACCATATAGATGGAGTATTAAGCTCTACACGGCCATATATTAAGCCAAGTTGGATATTCATTGATAAGGTCCAAAGGAAGGTAATAAACCACCTGTATCAGGATAAAGTTAAACCTTTAAAAAGAGATAATATTTTTAGTAAAATTAAATTATTTCCATTGAATATATAAAAAATTTAGTATATTCGTCTTGTTGAATTAAGATTACAAATTTGTGTTCATTTTTGTGTTAAGCTAAATTTACAACCATAAGGAGTGGTGTCGCTACTGCTCCTTAATTTAAAAGACAGTTGGAAAGACAACCGCATACTATTGGGTTAACTCAGTTGACAGCTCGGAATATTAGAATCCCAACGGCAGGTGACAAATACGGAAATAGACGTATGTATAAAATGTCTTTTCATAATTTAGGTTTATAATTGGTTAGTTAGAAGTCCTGCATCTCCCGGTGTAGGGCTTTTTTGTTAATTAAGAAAATATACTATATTTAAATGGTATATCCAATCATCTGATTATCAAGGAGAAAAATTTCAAAAGTGGTTGGAAGAAAAGATTAGTGCAGATAAGAAAAAACCAAAAGATGAACGCTTAACAGTTGGAAAAGCAAAGGAAATGCTAGGGATTAGTACAACTGCCTACTATAGCCTTTTTAATAGTAAGAACTTAACTAGGGAAAGTGTAAATAGAATTGTAAATGCTTTTGGAGTAAGTGAAGAGGAAATTTGGGGTGATGACCTAAGTAAGTCAAATGTTAAGCCAGCAAGGTTTTTAGGTGATGGTACTCCTAACATGTGGATAGTTCCAATTAAAGCTCAAGGTGGATTTCTAGAAGGATATGGCGATAGCGTATTATTAGAACAACATATTGAGAAGGTATACTTTCCTTTTATTGGCCAAGAATGTTTTGCTTTTGAGATTGAAGGGATAAGCATGCTATCAGAATATGTTCCTGGGGAATACTTTGTAGGTACAACTATTGAAAAGTTATCTCACTTAGTAAAGGGTAGGGTATATGTGTTTCAAACTGTAGAAGGAATCATATTAAAAGAATTTGAAAAGATCGAAGGAGATTTTATTTACCTTAGATCACAGAATGAGGATTTCAATCCTGTCAAACCAATTTATCTAAAAGAAATCAAGCGCGTTTATCAGCGTGAGATGGTAATAAAAAATTAATATACTCAAGCAAACCAATTCCAATTATTGTTATGAACAAACTAAATTTTATAATGATGTTATTCGGTGGGATTTTAATAACATCATGTGTGACTCAAATTCCTATTACAGTTAGAGAGGCAAAGGTTATTTCTGTTGGAGTAGATTTTACAGAATTTATAAGAGCTGGGTTCTTTATAACAGAAGCTAACTCGGTTAGTTTTGACTATACTCCTGTTGGCTCTGTAAGTTCCTATGTCCAATCCGGTGGAAAGGATGGAACCTATGTATACGCATCGGCTAAAAACCTTAGAGATAATCAGGTATTAATGGATCCAAGGGATGCTGTGAAAAAGCTTTATGATGAAGCTAAGAAATTAGGAGGAAATGCAATAATAAATTTAAAGATTAGAAAAATTGTTGATCCTATTACGTTTTTAAACGATGGTTATGAAGCAACAGGAATGGCAATAGTTAAATAAAATTATATGAAAAAATTAATATTATCAATAATTCTTTTCGTAGGTTTAGCGATACCTTCAATAGGTCAAACCTACTATGATCATGGTATAGGATTACATATTGGTATTTCAGAAGGAACACCAGTTTCAGCAGAATATGAATTAAGTATTTTAAAGTATAACAATAACTATACACAAGGTATAATATTAGGAGCAGGGGGTACTTTCTCTTTTGAAAAAAGCGGTGAAACCTATGGTGCTTATTTAAAACCAGGATATAGATTCTCTAATTTTTCAGTAGGTGCTAATGTTGGAATAAAAAGGGAATATGAATATCAACCTGGAGAATTTGAAAATAAAGCATTACTAGGGGGGTGGATTGCTTTGAATATTACTAAAGGTGTAAAAGCCCAAGCATCATTTAATAATTTTAGTGGTTTTAATTTAGGATTTGTCTTTAGATTGAACAAGAGATAATCCAATAATTATAATTGAATACTCAAAGGATTATTGGTAGTGTATTTATGAATACTTTAGGGAAGTTAAAAACAGCCCTTACAAAATGTTGATTATAAATAGATTACAAACAATTTAAGTTATAATTGGTTAATATTAAGGGGACAATTGCCAGATTGTTCCCTTTTTTATGCCTTATTTTTAACGGTAGAGTTCTAAGGAAATTATCGTGGCAAACACCCACTATTGGTTAGGCGCTAAATCTGAATAATGTACAAAGGCATCAGTGAAAACACGAATGCTTCACGAAAAGAAATATTTTGACTTGAATTTTCATTCTCATTCAAATTATCTGCCTCAATGTTTACATTTTAAGAATAAAAAATATGTATTCATCTATATCTGTATTATAATTGAAACGGGTTGATGTTGATCCTTGTTCCCCTTTTTTACTAAAACTAATCATTGTTATAGAGGTCCTGAAATTCATTTTTATATTTCTCTAAAATAACCTTTCTTTTCATTTTAAGTGTAGGCGTTAGTTCACCCCCCTCAATCGTAAATTCAGCGCTTAAAATAATAGGTTTTTTTATTTGTTCCCAATTGCCAAAATGCTGATTGGCCAATTGAACCTCTTTCGTAATCTTTTGAATTACCTTACTATTTTTAATTAAATCTTCTTTTTTTAGGTTTTTAAGTTCCGGGGCCTCAAAATTGATCCAATTCTGTATTTGCGCGAAATTGGGAACAATATAAGCAGATGGAAACTTTTGTCCATCACCAATGACCATGGCTTGTTCAATAAAATTAGATTCTAGTAATTTCTTCTCGATAGGTTGCGGTGTGACATATTTTCCTCCAGAAATCTTAAACATTTCCTTCTTACGATCTATTATTTTTAAAAAATGATTATCGACCCATTCTCCAATATCTCCTGTATGTAACCAGCCATCGATGATTGTTCTATCGGTTTCCTCCTTGTTTTTATAATACCCTACCATTACATTAGGACCCCTGACCAAAATTTCTCCGTCTTCTGCTAGCTTTATTTCCATGTTCTTGACAGCAAGACCAACAGTTCCAATCTGTATTCCTTTTTGGTAATGATTTACACTGATCAAAGGAGACGCTTCTGTCATGCCATAGCCTTCGTATAACGGAATACCAGCAGCTAAGAAAACGCGTGTTAGCTTACTGTGCAACGATGCACTACCCGAAGCTACAGTTTGAAGATGACCACCTAAGGCTTCGTACCATTTATCGAGAACCAATTTTTTTGCTAAGGCAAGTTTTAAATTATAGGTAAGTGACCTTCGATTGTCATTTGGGTCATAATTTTCAGCAATTTTCACGGACCATTCAAATATTTTACGTTTAAGCCCAGAGAGTTCCAGCCCTTTTTTCATGATTTTTTCATAAACCTTTTCAAGGATTCGAGGTACTGCCGTCATGATATGTGGCTTCACTTCTACTATGTTTTGACCAATTTTTTCTAATGATTCTGCAATATAAGTTGTTATTCCCAATGATATATATGTATAGATAACCATTCTTTCATATGCATGACAAGGGGGTAAAAAAGTAAGTCCGCGGTCATACGCTTTACAGGGAGTAATTTCCCTTGCGGCCTCAACATTCGATATGATATTATGATGCGTAAGCATTACTCCTTTGGGTTTACCTGTGGTACCTGAAGTATAGATTAAAGTTGCAAGGTCGTTTGGTCGAATTTGATCTCTTCGTTGATCAACCTTATCCTGAGAGATGTGGGTACCAATGGCCTTAATTTCATCCCAATTTCGAACCCCTTCTGCATTTGCTATGCAGAAAATGAATTGCAAAGTATAAATATAATCTTTTAGATTAACTAGCCGATTATATAAATTTTTATTATGAACAATACATAATTTTATCTCAGAATCATTAAAAATGAATTGATAATCAGTATCAGTAATGTTGGGGTATATGGCTACAACGACTGCTCCAATTTGTTGAATAGCAAAATCGATAATATGCCATTCAACACTGCTTTCTGCTATAAGTCCAACTTTTTCATTTGGTTTAACGCCAAGTTCTATTAATCCTTTTGAAACAGTGTTTACTTGTTCTAAAAAAGTTTTGGTTAAAATTGGCGTCCAATGTTCATCAATTTTTTCACAGAATATAGCGAGTTCTGGATAAAGATCTATTTGCCTAAAGGCTAGATCGAAGATTCTTAGGTTCTGCTCCATAATTTATTACTAATTCTTGATTCCTATACACAGGATTCTTTAAGTCTAACAAAATGAACATTAAGAAGTTTATAACATCACGAAAATAATAAACTTGCAGTCAACTTAAAATTAGTTGTTGCTTTTCTCATATATTTTAAGATTTTATTTTTAGTCTTGAAGCAAAACTTGCCAAGCTCGATCTAAATCACCCTCATCCAACAATTTTCCAGCATACCGGTGCAATTCATTTTTGAGTTGTGTTTTTTCATTTTTCCACATTGCTAATGTATTTGACACGTGACTGTCTTGCAAAATATAATCCGATTTTTTAGGTATTAATTCAATATTGGCTAACATACCTAAATGGTTTCCACTCAAAATGCTTGAAGTACGGATAGCAGCTGGAAGCTGATCAACGCCAATACCAATTTTTCGTATTGGTTTAGGTACTTGAAATAGATTGTCTTCAGTGACCCTGCAATACCAATCATCCCCCAACCGCGCAACCAAGTCTAGTTCGGCTTGATTGATCTGATTATTATTATCTAATAAATGACTTTGAACATGCATACATAGTATCTCCGATATAACCAGATTTCCAGCTCCTCCTGATTTTCCAAATTCAATAATGTCAATCACTTTACATTCCAATTGAATTGGCGATTCTTTAACGCGAGGGGGTTTGATCTTTTCAGAAGGAATAGGTGTCAAGCCTGTTTTCTCAAATTCATTTACTCCTTTGGGAAACTCAGTGCTTGCTAAAGATTGTTGTTGGACAATATTATAATTAACAATATTGATGACTACCTCAGGTACCTCTCTAATATTTTCCAAGGTATGTTTCTTACTTCCATCTCTTACCCTAGTTAAAGGGGAGAATACACAAATAGCAGGTGTATGAGAGACAAAATTAAAATAACTAAATGGACTTAGGTTTACAACTCCATTTTTATTAATTGTACTTGCAAAACAAATAGGACGAGGAGCTATTGCATACTTGATCAATGTGTCAAAAATATTTCCATGATTTAGTTGATCAAAAGTCTTTGTTTGGTTAAACTGCATTGTTTTTTTTATTAATTGTTTTCCAATAAAACTTGGTTGGTTAGAGTTCCTAATCCAGTAACTTCCATTTCAATTATATCACCAGGTTCTAACCATTGTTCCTTAGATTTCGGGTTTTTCCGCTTTGCAGTTCCGTTTAATTCTAAAAAGCATCCGGTTCCAACAGTCCCAGATCCAATAATATCTCCAGGATATAAGTTGACGCCATAGGAGGCTCTTTCAATGATTTCAGCAAAGGTCCAATGCATATCGGATAAATTGCCTACCGAAACGAGACTTCCATTCACCGAACATTTCATTTCTAAATTATAAGCATTTCCAATATGACCATCTGAAGTTTTGATTAAATAGGGTAACAATTCATCCTTGCTCACGTAATAAGGACCTATTGCACTTGCAAAGTCTTTCCCTTTTGCAGGACCTAGGTTGAGTTTCATTTCTTTCATTTGTTCTTCCCTGGTACTAAAATCATTTAGAATTGCAAACCCTCCGATATATTCGTCAGCTTGATCAGCCTTTATATTTTTACCTTTTTTATCGATGATGACAGCTACTTCTAATTCAAAATCAAGTTTATTGAAATGACTTTTCATGCACAAAACGGGGCCTGGTCCAACAATCGAACGATGATTGGAGAAATAAAATACGGGAAATTCATCAAATTCAGGAATCATTTGTAAGCCGCGGTTCATTCTTGAAGTTTCTACATGTTTACGGAAAGCATATGCATCTCGAAAAGAATTCGGATGAGGTAACGGTGAACATAAATCTAGATTATTTATATCCAAACCACTATTTAAATGAATTGCTTTTATTTCGAATTCTCTTAAAATATTTTGCAATTGTTTTTTTTTCGCTTTATCTAATTCCAGTATTTCCTGTAAGGTATCGGGAAATTCGTTGGAAATAAAGCTACTTGAGTAGACTTTATCGTTAACAAAGAATCCAAGCTGTTCTTTGTTACGATGTAAGTATGTTACAATCTTCATATACTAGATTCAAAATTAGATTCCCTTAAATTTCGTTGAAAGGGAACAAATAGTAATGAAGTAAATGATTTATAAGTCATTTACTTTTTTAAGAAAAAATCAAGCTCAATGGTCGTATGAATGATTTTTTGTGCATGTTGTCCACATTAAACAAACTAGTTCATTTTGCGTATTTGATAAGCTGTTGTTCTGGAATTAAAGATCATTAAATCAGATTTATTTTCTAACATTTGAGTAAATATATGATTTATAAATTTTATGTTTGAATTATTAACAAACACCAATTATGAATATTTATTCCAATCAAACAATCAACCTTTCTAGAGGTATGATGTCTTTAACAAAGGCGCTGATTGCTGATTTGGTATTTGCCCAATATTAACTACCTTCTCTTTTTTCTGTATTTAGAAGTGTGTCTAAACCCTTAGATGTCGCTTTTTATATCCACTCATAAACTTTTTTTATGCCAATTTATCATCGAATGGGGGAAATTCCTCCAAAACGCCATACTATCTTTAGAAAACCTAATGGTGAGTTATATTCTGAAGAATTAGTATCAACTCATGGCTTTTCAAATATGTATTCACTCGTGTATCATTGTTATCCACCCACTGTGGTTAAAGCAATTAAAGAACCTTATGATGTAAGCCCAAAAATTGCAAGAGAAAAGCATTTGAAGCATACCAGTCTTAAAGGATTTAAGATTAAACCAAAGGATGATTATTTAAAAAGTAGAACTCCAGTTTTGGTAAATCAAAATCTACATATTTCTTTAGCCGCTCCAAGAGAATCAATGCTTGATTATTTTTATAAAAATAGTCAAGCCGATGAAATAATCTTTATTCACCAAGGTTCGGGAGTTTTAAAAACCGGATATGGCGAACTAAATTTTAAATATGGAGATTATGTTATTATACCTCGAGGAATAATTTATCAAATTCATTTTGACACCCAAGACAATAGGCTCTTTATTGTAGAATCTTTCGACCCAATTAAAACACCTGATCGGCATAGAAATGAATTTGGACAATTAATGGAGCATTCCCCTTTTTGTGAACGTGATATTGGAAGACCTGGAAATCTACAATGTATTGATCAACAGGGCGAATTTGAGATTAAAATTAAAAAACAAGGTTTGATTTATCCATATATCTACGGAAACCATCCATTTGATTTTGTTGGTTGGGATGGTTATCACTACCCTTGGATCTTATCTATACATGATTTTATGCCTATAACTGGGAAGCTTCATCAGCCTCCACCTGTTCATCAAACTTTTCAAACAAATTCATTTGTATTGTGTAGTTTCTGTCCAAGATTATATGATTATCATCCACAGGCAATTGCAGTGCCTTATAACCATAGTAATGTGGATTCAGATGAACTTCTTTATTACGTGGATGGTGATTTTATGAGTCGTAAGTCTGTTGAAAAGGGCCAAATTACCCTGCATCCTGGAGGTATTCCACATGGACCGCACCCTGGAACAGTAGAAGAGGGCATTGGAGCGCAAAAAACGGATGAATTGGCTATTATGATTGATCCTTTTCAACCCTTAATGCTTACTCAGGAGGCATTGGAAATTGAGGACCCTGATTATTTTAAATCTTGGTTAGCTAATCAATAAATCTTAAAAAATTATGACACCAACATTTGCACAAAAAATTGCTAAAGCACAAGATTTTTTACCGATCAATGGGACAGATTATATTGAATTTTATGTAGGTAATGCTAAGCAGGCTGCTCATTTTTATAAGACAGCTTTTGGATTTCAATTCGAAGCGTATGCTGGCCCTGAAACAGGGATACATGACCGAGCATCCTATGTGTTGAGACAGAATAAAATCCGTATTGTATTGACTTCAGCACTTCGTTCAAATCACGAAATTTCAAATCATGTATTAAAGCATGGTGATGGAATAAAAATACTGGCACTTTGGGTTGATGATGCTGAAAAGTCCTTTCAACAGACCATCAAGCGTGGCGCGAAACCTTACCAAGAAGTAAGAATTAGTGAAGATCAATATGGGCAGGTAAAAACTGCTGGAATTTATACTTATGGGGAAACCGTTCATGTGTTTGTGGAGCGAAAAAATTATACAGGAGTCTTTTTACCAGGGTATAAAGTTTGCAAAAGTGATTACAATCCGGAGGAGTCAGGTCTATTGTATGTAGACCATTGTGTCGGAAATGTTGGTTGGAATCGAATGAATGAAATTGTTAAATGGTATGAACAGATAATGGGATTTGTAAATATTCTATCATTTGATGATAAACAAATCAATACAGAATATTCTGCTTTAATGAGCAAAGTTATGAGCAATGGAAATGGCTATGTGAAATTCCCGATTAATGAGCCTGCTCAAGGGAAAAAGAAATCACAAATCGAAGAGTATCTCGATTTTTATGAAGGAGAGGGTGTTCAACATGTGGCAATGGCTTCCAATGACATCGTAAGAACAGTTAAGCTATTGAAAAAAAATGGTATAGATTTTTTAAGTGCACCACCAGATTCTTATTACCGAATGCTGGGAGATCGTGTGGGAGAGATTGATGAAGAAATTAGCGTACTGCAGCAGCTGGGAATCCTAGTTGACCGAGACGAAGAAGGTTACCTATTACAGATTTTCACTAAACCTGTTCAAGATAGACCAACTTTATTTTTTGAGATTATTCAACGTAAAGGTGCTCAAAGCTTCGGTGCAGGAAATTTTAAAGCTCTGTTTGAGGCGATTGAAAGGGAGCAGGCCATTCGTGGAAATTTGTAGTTGATCATAATTAAAAGTCACAAAATATGTTGAAAGAATTATTGGCAGCTTTTGAAAATAAAACTCCTGAAATCGTTTTTGAATGGAGGGATTCAAAAACGGATGCTCAGGGTTGGCTAGTTATCAATTCTTTACGTGGGGGCGCTGCTGGAGGAGGTATAAGGATGCAAAAAGGACTGGACCGAAATGACGTGGTGTCTTTAGCTAAAACAATGGAGATTAAATTTACCGTTTCAGGTCCTGGAATAGGAGGAGCGAAATCAGGTATAAACTTTGATCCGTTTGATCCAAGGAAACAGGAAGTTCTGGAGCGTTGGTTTAAGGTGGTTACCCCATTGTTAAAAAACTATTACGGAACTGGAGGGGACCTTAATGTTGATGAAATTAATGAGGTTATTCCGATCACTGAGAAATATGGTTTGTGGCATCCACAAGAAGGTGTGCTGAACGGACACTATGATATTCGAGAGAATAGCCGTATCCACCAAATTGGACAGTTGCGTGTTGGTGTATCGAAAGTTTTAGACGACATAAACTACAGCCCAGATTTAAAAAAACAACTTAGGGTTGCTGATATGATAACGGGTTTTGGGGTTAGTGAGGCAGTTAAACACTATTACCATCTTACTTCATCATTTATTGAGGGAAAACGAGCCATTATTCAAGGATGGGGCAATGTAGCTGCATCAGCTGCTTTTTATTTGAGTAAACTAGGCGTGAACATTGTTGGAATCATAGACCGGAAAGGTGGGTTAATACAACCAAATGGTTTCTCATTAAGTGAAATCAAAGCTTTGTTTATGAATAGAAAAGCAAATAGCTTATACCATGAAAAGATAATCCCTTTTGATCAAATTAACCAAGATGTTTGGAGTACCGGGGCTGAAATTTTTATTCCTGCTGCTGGCTCAAGGTTATTAACCAAAGATCAGATTATGGAAATGATCGATCATGGATTGGAAGTCATTTCATCAGGAGCAAATGTTCCTTTCTCGGACAAAGAAATATTTTATGGTCCAGTCATGGAATACGCGGATCAAAATGTAGCAGTAATCCCTGATTTTATTGCTAATTGTGGTATGGCCAGGGTTTTTGCTTATCTGATGAATCCAAATATCGAAATTAATGATCGCGCTATTTTTAATGATGTATCTGAAGTTATTTATAAGAACTTAAAAAATATATGTGATATCTCGGAACAAAATAAAACTAACATTTCTTTTAGGGCATACGAACTCGCATTAAGACAGTTGGTTTAAGTTTATAAAACTGAATGACTTGAAGAACATAAATAAATGATTTATTTTTGTTATTTTGGATGTTGAATAATCAACCTTTTAACACCTAAACCAAATTGTATGCATTTTTCTGTCCAAAATCTTGGGAAATATATCCTAATGCTGAATTTAATTTTACCGATAATCGGCTTTGCTCAAGAAGGGATAGAAAAGAAGATTCCTATTATTTTTGAAACAGATATGGGTAACGATATTGATGATGCATTGGCGTTAGATATGTTGTACAAATATCAAGACGAAGGTTTAATTCAGTTGCTCGCTATCAGTAATAACAAAAACAATAAGAATAGTATACCTTTCCTTAACATGTTAAACACTTGGTACGGCTATTCTGATATTCCATTAGGTACCGTAAAAAATGGTGCCAATTCTGAAGGTGATGCTAAGAATTACGCTGAGCTCACTCTCAATTTTGTTCATCAAGGTGTGCGTCCCTTTCAATCCAAGGTGAAAGATGAAAACACAATCAATTCTGTTGAGATGTATAGAAAGATTCTAAGCCAGCAAAAAGATGAGTCGGTGACAATCGTTTCTGTCGGTTTTTCGACTAATTTAGCCCGATTATTAAATAGCAAACCCGATCAATACAGCAAATTAAGTGGGGAAGCTCTGGTGGCAAAAAAAGTTAAATTTTTAAGCATAATGGCCGGTAACTTGAATTCAGATACAAGTAAGCGATTTGTGGAATATAATATTGCAAAGGATGTAAATTCAGCGAAAATATTATTTGAAAAATGGCCTACGAAAATTGTCGTTAGTCCTTTTGAATTAGGACAATCAATAGAATATCCAGGAAATAGCATTCAAAATGATTTTACTTCCCTTGCTCCGCATCCTATGGTAATTGCATACAAATCCTATCATAAAATGCCATATGATCGACCTACGTGGGATTTAACATCAGTATTATATGCTGTAGAAGGCAATTCAAAGAATTACTTTACCCTTTCTAGAAAAGGAACGATCCATCTTGATCATCAAGGTAAAACTTCCTTCACGAAGAGCAAAGGGAAGCATTTTATACTGTCAGCTGATAAAAATCAGCAACAGAAAATTTTGAATAGATTTTTAGAATTAATACGTAGAGTACCTAAGCACAAGTCCAACAGGTAGAATATCGTATTATTGTTTGCAATCCATTTAATTATCCCCTTCTGGTTCGAATGTATTCTTCAACGATTGCTAAATCTGCATTGGCCCAGTCAAAGCGAAACAAATCTGTTTTTTCCACCCAAAGAACTTGTTCGTGTTCTAAAACTAAAAGTTTACCACTTTTATGAGTACATACATAAGGATATAATGTCAACGAAAAATCGGGATAATGATATTCCACTTTGCTTAATTCTTCAATAATTTCAACGTCAAAATTAATTTCCTCCTTGACCTCTCGAATCAAACATTCTTGTAATGTTTCTCCTTCTTCCAGTTTTCCACCAGGAAATTCCCATTTCAAGGGCAAATTCATGTTTGGTGATCTTTGACAAATGAGAATTTGATTGTTCTTTTCAATAAGGGCACAGCAAACATGTATCATCCCGTAAATATAAAGGTTTATTATTGGCAACAAAAACAATTAACCACTTGTTGGCTAGCTAATAATTTTTGAGGGCTTCATCAGAATAAGGCTATCGTTGCTGAATTATCCAATGGTCTGTTAAGGAAGCTTTGAAAAATCAATTTCTGGTTCATTGGATTTGTTTTCGAAATTGAATTCGCTTCCTGGAGTAACCTCCTCATTAAAAAAACCTCCATTTCTTAAGAAAAAGCCTAGATCATTTGTCCCCCCAATAGCATCGTTACGTTGCTTATTTGAATAAGTAGCATCTACAGTAAACTTGCCTTTTTGAATTTTATACCATTTATTTGAATTACTTCTTACCCATTGGTTTAAATAATTAGCCTTCCGTCCTAAGTGACCATTATTGGGGTTAAAATTTTCTAAAAAGCTATGGAAATGTTTTAGATAGGTATTTGTTTGGGGCCTTTTAAAACTGGCAATTAGCATCCATTTATTTTCTTCAGGGGCAAAAAACCACGCTGTGTAATCTGTGTTGCCCTTGTTGTCAGGTTCACCTTTCAATAAAAATTTATATTTATTTCCTGCTTTCCAGTTGAAACGAAGGAAGCTTTGTCCACCAGATCCCTCATTTCCAAATTCTCCTGTGTTCACATTGACTCCTTTTTTATTCAATTTGATTTTTTGATCATCTGGTATAGAAGAAGGGTCGTCTGTTTTAAATGGGCTCCAAACTGAAAACAATATTCTTCTTTCTGTCTTAGAATTCACCTGTATTCCAAAATACCCTTCCGCAAAACCATTCGCCATAAAATAAGATCCAATATTGTCTTCGCCTTCAGGAATTTGAAGTTCTGAATAATAATAGTTTATGTCTTCATTGGTGGGAATCGTAAAAGCCATATGACAAGACGGTCCTCTACGCGCCCAATAATAAAAAGATTCATCATTGCTGTATAATAAACCTTCATTTGCTGGGGCACCTGATATGACTAAATCAGATACATCCGCAAAATAGTCTCCTGATTTTTCAATGCCTTGAATATCAACCTTAACATATCCTGAATTTACATCGAAAACTCCTACTTGATAATCATTGATAAGATCGCCCTTTACTATGAGTTCTTTGCTTTGCTTATCTATGGTAAGTTTAATTTTAGAGTGATTTTGGGAGAATCCTTTAGCCCGAAGGGCTATTTTTAATTTTCCAGCTTTAGAGACCTTGAAGTATGTACTAATTATAGTTTTGTTATTCGTCCAATGTTTAAGACCATTATTTCGTGTAATTTCTGCAGTTTGGTCTACTTGTACACTAGTAATAAAAGAATTTCCAGAAAAAGGTATCAGGTAAATGCTGTCATTAATGTCAACTATTTTAAGAGAATTATCAGGTAGATTAAGCTGCTTGGAGCACGCCGTTGGTAACATGGAAAGGGAGATACCTAAAAGAAATAAAATCTTTGCAATATGTAGTTTGAACATAATATATTTTTATTGGTTCAATGAAGATATGCATTGGATTTAAAATGGCAAAATTTTCCAGTCAATCAAACGATTGCCTAAAAAATATGGCTTTTTTTTATAAGCATTTCTTCCATTTCATAGCTCTTTTTGTAGTTGTAGCTACTAGTTCAGCATCATTGCGGTTAATTGGATAGCGATATCTCATAATTAATTATTGGCTTAAAACTTCTAGAATAAAAGAAGTTCTTTTTTCTATACTCTCTAATGGTATTTCTATAATTTGATAATTGAATTTTTTATAGGTAGTTTTTATCCAATTATAGGTCTCCACTGATTTTTCCCAGGATTGTTTCCTTTGTGAATCATTCACATAAATATCCTTCCAAGGAGGTAACAAAAATACCAATGGATTGTATCTATATTTCATTGCGTAGGCTTCCCAATAAGTAGGGTAAACGATATTTTCCATCTCCGCATAAGCTACTGCATCAAGAATTCCTCTATCGAAAAAACAAGTGTGGTTTGAATTTAAGTGTACGGCACTTTTATAGCTGCTTAAAGATCTTTCTATCATGAGATTTGAAAATACCATTTTATCCATCCATGGTAAACCTTGTCCATCCATAGCGATTTGCTCTTTGATGATTTCACGCGCATCTTCAGGAACGGTTTTAAATCCAACTTTATTTAAGAAATTAAGTAGAGATGTTTTTCCGACCCCAGGTCCTCCGGTCAATATAATGAAGTTATTCATTCCGATTTAAATTTTAAAGATGGTTTTTTGAGACGATATAGTATTCTTTGAAAGTTCAGGACATAAATAGACTAGGAATTGGGTGGTTATTAATAAATGAGCTTTTGGGGACTAGCGTGTTTCAATGGTGGAAACAATAAGCTTTATTGGTGTAGGAATCTGCAGAAAATCGATCAAGCTTTATCCGAGCGTTAAAGATAGGTTTTTATTCTTGGGATAATTAACTTAAACCAATAGGTGTATGCCTCGGGATTATTTTTGATATCTTGTTCAATTTCAGATAGTGACATCGTTTTTAGCTCACTAATTTCCAGTGGATTAGGTTTTAATGCTCCTTCAATGTGAGTTCCTAAAAAAACATGGTCAAATTCGTTTTCCCAAATACCATTTTTAAGATATTCCTCGTAGCTTAAACTAAAAATCTCTTGAATTTCAATTTGAATGCCAAGTTCTTCAATAGATCGGCGGATCGCGGCTTCCTTTGTTTCCTCACCTGGTCTAGGATGTCCACAACAAGCATTGGTCCAAAGCCCAGCGCTATGGTACTTGTTCTCAGCTCTTTTTTGTAAAATCATATTTCCATCCTTGTCTAAAAGAAATACTGAAAAAGCACGATGTTTTTTATTTAACTGATGAGCCAAATGCTTTTCCATCTGCCCGATAGGGTTATCCTCTTGGTCAACCAAGATCAAAAATTCTTCCGTTTTCATCGTAATATATTTTGGCTAACATCTAAATTAACAAATTAATAGGTTGAATACAATAGTAGTCAATTAGTTTCATTTAAAAGTGTTATGAATCGCTCGGTATCATGATCGTTTGTTGCCCATGAAGTAACAAGTCTAACCACAGCCATATCATGGTTTAATTTTTCCCAAATATAAAACTCAAAGTGGTTTAAAAGTTTGTTTATTAAAGTGATCGGCAATATGGCAAAAATTTGATTACTAACGACAGGAGTCAAAAATTTATATCCTAGCTTAGAAATAGCAACGGCGATCTGACTTGCTTTTAGATTGGCATTATTTGCTAAGTCAAAATATAACTGATCTTCAAACAGAGCGCAAAATTGAGCCCCTAAAATACGTCCTTTTGCCATTAAAGCCCCCTTCTGTTTTAGGTAATAGGGAAAGCCATTTGCATATTGAGGTGTCGGGAATACAATAGCTTCTCCAAGTAACCCCCCATTTTTAGTGGCACCAATATAAAATACATCACAGAGATTCGCGATATTTATTAATGTTAAATCATTGCTTTTTGCAGTCAGTGAAACTCCTAATCTGGCGCCATCTATGAATAATAAAAGTCCATTTTTTTTACAATAGGTCGATATGTCAGTTAATTCTTTTTTACTATAAATACTCCCTAATTCAGTTGTTTGTGAAATATAAACCATTGCAGGCTTAACCATATGTTGATCTGAATGGAGCTCAATAATTTTGCTTATTCCCTGAACATCGATTTTGCCACTGTTGTTTTTGACCAGGTTTATTTTGTGCCCACAATGCTCAATTGCACCCGTTTCATGCACTTGAATATGACTTGAATCAGCGGCGATAACAGACTCGTAGGGTTTTAACAAATGACTAATGATAAGTACATTCGCCATGGTACCACCTGAAACAAAATAAATCTCAGCTTCTTGGTTACCGATGGAATTCCTGATTAAATTTTTTGCTTTTATACTCAGGGTGTCCTCACCATATCCGGGTTCTTGTTGGTCATTGCTGTTTAGAAGTAATTCTAAAACTCTTGAGGCTGCACCTTCACTATAATCGTTTTTAAAAGATGTTTTTGTTTGCATGTGTAAAGATAATATTTAGCATCAAACTGTCCCAAGTCTAAGCCACAAAGGCTTGCCTAAGGTAATCATCGAAATTTATGGAATGCCGTTCTAGGTAGAGATGATCATTAATCAAATCTTACTTAATATATTGGTGCAGTCATTGTAGAAAAAAATGTGATCAATTTACTTTTGATCACATTTTTTGGTCTTTTGAAACCCAGGGATTAAACGATCTTTTATTTGTTGAACATCCCAGCTAAGTTGTCTAAAATACCTCCTTTGGTATTACTGTCATTTTTTTGATTAAAAAACTCACCCGCTAAATCACCCAAACCACTTAAAATATTTGGTTGGCCTGTTTGTGAGGCATCAGTAGATTTTGATCCACCTAAAACGCTGCCTATCAAATCACCAATACCTCCTGAAGTACTACTTTGATTGGAACCTCCACCAAGAATATTGCCTAGTAAATCTCCAATTCCACCAGAAGAAGCTTGTGAATCTTTGTTTTGTTTACCTAAATAGCCCATAACCAGCGGTGCAATTAATGCAAGAATACCACCAATTTTGCCAATGTCAATACCTGATTTTTGAGATAGTGTTTCCTTTACTGATTCTGTATTTTTACCAAAAATATGGTTCACTATTTTATCATCATCTTCTGTTGGGCCATTGTTAAACAAGGCTCCCAAATTATCGAATATTCCACCTGAGTGTTGACTAGATAATGCCTGTTGTAGCCCCTCGGCTTTTTCAGGTTTATTTTGAGCATTGTAATTGATTGCAGACATCATCAAGGGGATGGCGGCAGACATAACCCATTGAGTTTGATTTTTATCTACTCCTAGTTTTTGTGATATGCCATCGGCAGCCTGTGAGCCAACGCTACCTGAAATTAAATCGGTGAAATTCATGATTTGGTTTATTTATGTTTTAAATACTATTTTTACTAATTCTAATATCCATATTAGTTCAAATACATTGCCAAATTTATTCGGATGATTAAAATTAGTTATTCTTCATGTATGTTTTTTGTCCTACTTTTCATTTCCTGTGGTCAAAAAAAAATAAAACAAGAAAACTTTGTTAAAGAGAACATTGTATTGACTTCAACATTGGCTAAACAAATTTTTGCACTTCCAACGCACTGTTTGGAAATAGAATACCCAAATAAATTAGGCCAGGTTTTAGGGAGTAGTGATGACTTAAAGAGACCAAAAGATCTTAGACCATTGTTTTATGGCTGTTTTGATTGGCATTCTTCTGTTCACGGTTACTGGTCAATCATAAAACTCATGAAACAATTTCCTGAGCTTGACATAGACGGAAAAGTTAGAGCGATATTAAATGAGCATATCACAAGCGAAAATGTTGCTATTGAACAGGCTTTTTTTGAAGATAAGAACAACTTAGGCTTTGAGAGAACCTATGGCTGGGCTTGGTTATTTAAATTGCAACAAGAGCTTCATGTATGGGAAGACCAAGATGCAAAACGATGGGAGGCAACATTGCAGCCATTGGTTAATCTACTCGTAGAACGTTATAAAGAATACCTTCCTAAACTGGTTTACCCCATTAGGTCTGGTCAGCATGATAATACTGCATTTAGTCTGACACTCTCATTGGATTATGCAAACCAGGTAGCTGACCAATCATTCATTGACGCTATTCACGAAAATTCCCTGCGGTTTTTTGAAGCGGATAGTAATTGCAATTTGGCTTATGAACCAAGCGGATATGATTTTTTATCCCCTTGCTTAGAGGAGGCCTTATTGATGAGTAGGATTATGAACAAGTCTGATTATATGGTTTGGTTAAAAGGATTTATGCCGAATCTTTTTGATGAAAATTTTACATTGGATCCGGCGATAGTGAAAGATAGGGCAGATGGTAAATTGGTTCACCTAGATGGTTTAAATTATAGTCGATCTGCTTGTCTTTGGGGTATATCCTCAATTGACCCTGCTTTAGACCATTTAAAAAACATTGCTAATGCACATTTTAAATATTCTATAGGGAACCTGAATCAACAAGATGATTACATGGGAACTCACTGGTTAGGCACCTTCTCGCTATATGCTTTGTCTGTTAATGAGGCAAATTATCGTTAAGTATTAACATAAAGGAATGAGCTTATTTTCCTCAAGCTTTACAGGAACCTGATGAATCTGGGTGAATCCATCTTCGGTTGATAAAATTGCCGAAAGATCTACACCGCGTTTAGAGAGTGTACTAATCAATGCTGTCCGAAATATTGATTTATTTGAACCCCAATTTGAATTAACGAGTTCATTGTTTAAGATAACGAGCTCATTATTGGAATACTTAAGGAATTTCTCAAGTAAATGTTGTTGTAGATGATTTTTGTTTGACATACAATGAATGTTTAAGTGTTTAATCATTATTGCACTCAGATTGGGGTGATTTAACCGTATAAAAACGTTTTATTTTGGTATGAGACCCGTATTGATTTACCACCGCGGTGACGTCACTCGGTTGGTATTGCTCTTAAGCAATTCTGAATACTCTACAAAACTAGTAGATTAAAATTAAAAATCCAAATTTTACAATTCTTTTCGCAACCTCGCTACCGGAATATTCATAGCTTCCCTATATTTTGCTACGGTTCTTCTTGCGATGGAGTAGCCCTTTTCTTTTAGAATATCAGTCAGTTTTTCATCTGCTAGGGGTTTCCTTTTATCTTCATTGTTAATGCATTCTTCTAATATTTTCTTTACCTCTTTATTAGATACCTCTTCTCCTGATTCGGTTTGAATTGCTTCAGAGAAAAAAGACTTTAGCAAAAAAGTCCCAAATTCTGTTTGTACATATTTTGAATTAGCAACCCTAGATACGGTGGAAATGTCCATCTCGATTTTGTCTGCAATATCTTTAAGTATCATAGGTCTTAACATTCTGTCATCTCCGGTAAGGAAATAATCGTATTGATACTCCATTATTGCATTCATGGTTTTTAAAAGTGTTTGCTGGCGTTGTTTGATTGCGTCAATAAACCATTTTGCTGAATCAAGTTTTTGTTTGACAAATTGAACGGCCTCACGCATTTTTTTGTCGTTTTTTTCCGTTTTTTCATAATGCTCGAACATTTCTTGATAAGATCTAGAAACTCTTAATTCGGGTGCATTCCGCCCATTTAAAGTTAGATGAAGAACGCTGTCATTATTGCTGATATGGAAATCAGGAATGATATGTAATTGTTTTCCTGCAGTTGCTCCTGAATCCCCTGGTTTTGGGTTTAACTTTAAAATTTCATTGACAATTTCCTTTAGCTCCTCAGAGGAGACTCCAAGCTGTTTTTCGATCTTGTCATAATGTTTTTTCGTGAACTCGTCCAAATAATTTACGACAACTACCATCGCCTTCTGAATAATCAAATTCTCTTGATCTTTCTTTTTTAATTGGATAGTCAAACATTCTTGCAGATTTCTGGCTCCAATTCCTGCAGGGTCAAACTCTTGAATGACTTTTAACATATCTACGACTTCTTTTTCATCAACAATCGCATTTTGAGAAAAAGCGAGATCGTCAATTAGTGAAGGAATTGGACGTCGCAAATAGCCATCATCATCCAGGGATCCAATAATTTGCTGTCCAATAAGAAAGTCTTTATCGCTCAAGGCCAGTAAATCTAATTGATTCTGGAGATTCTCAAAAAAGGAGTCTTGAATTGCAATTGGAATTTCTTTTTTATTGTCTTCATCATCGTGATCGTAACTCCCCCCGTAATCACGGAAATCGTCTTCTTGAATATATTCATCTACACTAAACTCTTCATCGAAACTAGTATCCTCTGATCCGAAGTCCTCGTCCGGATCTTTGTCTGGGTATTCTTCAACAGGATCATTCATGTTGGTTAAACTTCCGTCTTCAAGGGCAGGGTTTTCTTCAAGCTCCTCTTTAATACGAGTATCTAAGGATACAGTTGGAACCTGTAGCAGTTTTATGAACTGTATTTGTTGAGGTGAAAGTTTTTGTAATAATTTCTGTTGTAGTGTTTGTTTTAACATATTCCCTATAATAAGTTAGGTAAAAATAACGATTATTATTTAATTAAAATAAGTTTTTGGGATATAATAGTCGATTTGGGTACAGTTTTTGATAGGGCGGATGCTTGATAGCCAATGGTAAAAAGAACGATAAGTGACAATTGTTAAAATTCGTTAATTTTTAATTCCAGTATGATTTTTGCTTGATTCGATATAGTTTTTACCAAAGTTTTCTTCATATTTACTGCATGTTTAAACGTGTCCGAAACAAATTTTTGCGTATATCACTGATAGTTATATATTTCATTGTTTTATTCACTTGTGCGGTCCAAATTAATTTTCTGGGTCTATTTGGTTCCTCACCAACTAGGGGAGAGATTTTGTTGCCAGAACTTAATATTTCATCCGAACTTTATACAGCTGATTCGGTATTGATTGGAAAGTATTTTAAGGAAGATCGAGATCCTGTTTCTTATGATAGTATTTCTCCAAATCTCATTAATGCATTAATTGCGACCGAAGATGTCCGCTTTTTTAAGCATCAAGGAGTTGACGTTATTGGTTTATTTTCAGGAATTATTTCGACCATTGGTGGGAGTGAAAGGGGAGGCAGCACAATTACCCAGCAATTAGCTAAAAACCTTTACCGTACACGCTACAAAGACTCTCAAGGATTCCTTGGCAGGATTCCGGGTTTGGGATTGGTGGTTACCAAATACAAGGAATGGATGACTGCTTTCAAGTTAGAGAATAAATACACTAAACAGGAGATATTAACTATGTATCTTAATACGGTTTCCTTTAGTAATAACGCGTACGGCATAAAATCAGCATCCAGACGTTATTTTGATAAATCGCCTGATGATTTAAATATTAGTGAGGCTGCAGTGCTTATAGGGATGCTCAAAGGAACGACTCTTTTTAGTCCAATTCGAAATCCTAAAAATTCTTTGCAAAGACGTAACGTAGTACTAAGTCAAATGCAAAAGGAGGGCTATATTGAAAGAGCAGAAATGTTAAGCTGGAGCAAGAAGCCTTTGGCCTTGAATTTAAACAATCAAGATATTAGAAGTTCAAATGATTCATACTTACGTACCGCTGTTGAGAAATGGTTGGAAGAGTGGTCTGAGGAGAATCAAATAGATATTTACACTAGTGGACTTAAGATCTATACAACGATAGATTCTAGAATGCAAAAAATTGCAGAAGAAAAGGTTGCCCTAAAAATGAAAGATCTTCAAGGCAGACTTGAACGTTCTTGGGAAGGTGAATTACCCTGGAGAGATAATGAAGGTAATGTAATTCCAAATTTTTTGGAAGATCATGCCAGGCAATTGCCAATCTTTAGTTCATTAATGAAAAAATTCAATGATGAAACCGCAGTTTTTGAAGAACTTCGGAAGAAAAAAACAATGTCTGTATTTACATGGGATGGTATGCAAGAGGTGGAATACTCCACGATGGATTCTTTACAACATTATATCAGTATGTTAAATACAGGAATGATGGCTATGAATCCCTACAACGGGCAGATTAAAGTATGGGTTGGTGGAATTAACCATAATTATTTTAAGTTTGATCATGTCAATCAAGCTAAAAGACAGGCTGGTTCTACTTTCAAACCGTTTGCCTATGCAGCTGCTTTGGAGTCAGGTATGAGTCCATGTGTTAAATACGAGGACAAACCAATTAAAATAGAATTTGTTAATAATAAAGGTGAGCAAGAAGTTTGGGAACCCAAAAATGCAGATTGGAAATTTTCTTATAGTGAATTGTCGCTAAGACACGCGATGGCTCGTTCTTTAAATTCTGTAACGGCGCAAATTACGCAGGATGTAGGATGGGATAAAGTAGTTCAGATGGCACAGAAATGTGGAATTGACAGTAAACTTGAATCTGTACCTTCTGTTGGTTTAGGCTCAAATGATGTTTCAGTTTTAGAGATGGTTCGTGGATATAGCACTTTTATGAATGAAGGCAAGCGGACCTCTCCAGTGCTAGTTTCTAGGATAGAGAATAAAGATGGGAAAGTATTAAAAGAGTTTAAAACTGAAACCAAACAAGCGATTTCACCAGAAAATGCTTGGTTAATGGGGTATATGTTAAGAGGAACTATTGAAGAGTCGGGAGGGACTTCTCAAGCTTTGTGGGAATGGGATTTGTTTGAGCAAGAAAATCAAATTGGAGGAAAAACTGGGACATCTTCTGACTATGTTGATGGATGGTATATGGGAATTACAAAGGATTTAGTAACAGGTGTATGGGTAGGTTGCGATGAGCAAAGTATTCATTTTAAAACCTCGGCTACCGGCGAAGGTTCTAAAACGGCCTTGCCAATCTATGCGATGTTTATGGAAGAACTGTATAAGCATCCTGAGTTAGGTGTTACTTTGGGAAAATTTCCGGAGTCAAAAGTAGAAATTACCAAAGAATTTAATTGCCCAGGCCCTCGTATTCGGGCTAGAACAGACTCTGTGGATTCAATAAATCCTGTTGATCAATTGGATATACCTAACCTTGTTCTTCCTGAAATCGCAGAACCGAGTCAACAAAATGAAGAAACAGAACTGATTAATTAGAATTAATTTATTTGAATTAGTTAATTTTAAAAGTATAAGAAGTAAACTTGAAAATCTCGTAAAATAACAGCGAGATCAGCAGTGAAGTAGATGTAATGTCTTTACTTTCTTGATCATGAGAAGAAATTACACGAAAAATTGAAACCAATTTATCACCTAGTGTGAAGTTGGTGTTTCACTAATTATTTATAAATTATGAAATTTAAAAACACCTTACTAAGAAAGATTCTTTGTGTTAACTTCATTTTGATCTTAAGCTTGTCATTATTGCCTAATAAGGGGCAAGCTCAGTATTTTGGTCAAAATAAAATGAGGTATAAAAAACTAGACTTCAAAGTGTATGATACTCCGCACTTTAATATTTATTATTACTTGCAGAATGATTCAATGATGAATTGGTTTGCAAAAGAAACAGAAGTTTGGTATGAGTTACATCAGCAAGTTTTTCAGGATACTTTTTTACGAAAGAACCCTATCATTCTTTATAACAATCATCCTGAATTTCAACAGACTACTGCAATCTCTGGAGAAATTGGCGTAGGAACAGGGGGGGTGACCGAAGCATTTAAGCAAAGGGTGGTTATGCCAGTTATGCAAATTAATCAACAAACCAGGCATGTGTTAGGGCATGAAATGGTCCATGCTTTTCAATATAGAGTTTTGCTAGAAGGAGGAGATTCTACTCGTTTAGAAAGCATAGGTAATATTCCATTGTGGATGGTTGAGGGAATGGCTGAGTATTTTTCTATTGGTAAAAAAGATGCCTTTACTTCCATGTGGATGCGAGATGCATATGCTAGAAACGATCTACCTACGTTAAGACAGATGACTGAGCAGTCCAATAAATATTTCCCATACCGATACGGTCAAGCGTTTTGGTCGTATATTGGTGCAACCTATGGAGATACGGTTATAATGCCTTTGTTTATTGAAACGGCTAAATATGGATATGAGGACGCTGTAAAACGTGTGTTTGGTTACGATGCACAAACTATGTCTACTTTATGGAAGAATAGTATGGAAAATTCATACCGTAGTATGGGAAAGGATACGACCTCAAATCCGATTGGTAAGTTGTTGCTTTCTCAGAAGAATGCAGGAAGGATGAATGTTTCGCCAGCTATTTCTCCTGATGGTAAGTATATCGCCTTTCTTTCAGAACTAGACTTGTTTAGCATCGATTTATTTTTGGCAGACGCACAGACTGGTAGTGTAATCCGTAAGTTAGGAAGCAGATTAACGAACGGTGATATTGATGAATTTAGCTTTATTGAATCAGCAGGTACATTTTCTTCAGATAGTAAGAAGTTTGCCTTTTCCATCTTTAGTGAAGGGAAGAATAAATTAATGATTGTTGATGTTGAGACAGGAAAATCTTTATCTGTTCAGGAAATGGGCGAGATTAAGGAGTTCACAAATATTACCTGGTCCCCAATTACGGATCAGGTTGCCTTTTCTGGATTAAAAAACGGAAGAAGCGATATTTATACTTACAATCTTCAGACGAAAGAACTTGTTCAATTAACGAATGATAAATATTCAGATTTTCAGCCTAGTTTTTCAAGAGACGGTAAATCAATTGTTTTTAGTACAGATCGTATCACTTTAGAATCTGCCTCAAAGTCAGTTGATATCCCGATGAGCCTAGCAATTATCGATATAGATTCTAAAGAATTAAAAAATATAACTGTTTTTGAGGGTGCAAATAATTTAAACCCTCAATTTTCTTCTAGCGGTAAAGAGATCTTTTTCCTTTCTAATAACGATGGTTTCCGAAACATGTATAAATATATTCTGGAAACCGGGCAAGTAGAAAGGATGACAGATTATTTTACAGGCATAAGTGGCATTACAGAATATTCTCCTGCACTTAGTGTCTCGGCAAATGATGATATCGTTTATTCGTATTATAAGGATAATGCCTACACTGTATATAAGGCTAAGAGTACAGATTTTGAAAATGTGCCGGTTGATCCAGGGGTTGTTGATTTCGAAGCTGCAATGCTCCCACCAGCACAGAGCAGAGGAGTTAATGTTGTAAACACTAATTTGCGAAATTTTAACGCTTATGGAAGAATTTCAGATTCTAAAATTAAAGACATTCCATATAAGCCAAAATTTAAACTTGACTATTTAGCGAATAGCGGTGTTGGAATGTCAGTTGGTTCTCGATATGGAGCTGGGATAAATTCAGGTATACAAGGAATGTTTTCCGATATTCTAGGATATAATCAAATTTTTGCAGCCTTAAATATCAACGGCGAAATTTACGATTTTGGAGGCCAGGTAGCCTATATTAATCAAAAAAGCCGATGGAATTGGGGTGGATCAATTTCACATATTCCATATCGATTTGGTTTTTATGATTTTGCCGAGCGAGATTTAGGTTCTGGACTTGAACCAGTTATAGATCAATATCTGATTCGTTCATTTCAAACCCAGGCAGATGCATTTGTAGCTTATCCATTTAATAGACATCATCGTTTCGAGACTGGAGGAGCAATTTCTTATAATTCATACCGTGTAGACCGATTTACTCAAAGTTATTACAACTACTATAGCACTAGAGAAAGAGTGCCAAATGATGAGGCTGGAAATGCCCTTGGAGGCGTGTCTCTGGATCCATTTAATTTGATGCAAGTGAATGCCGGTTTTGTAGGAGATAATGCTGTTTTTGGAATTGCCGCTCCATTGCAAGGGTTTAGATATAGGCTAGGAGCTGAGCAATATTTTGGAACCTATAAATTTACGGCCGTGAACGTTGATTTGAGAAAATATCATCGCGTTAAACCTATTACCATCGCTGCCAGGTTATATTCTTATATGCGTATAGGAGAAGGAAGTGATCAATTATATAATATTTATATAGGTTATCCTTATATGGTCAGAGGATTTGAAAATAATTCTTTCGGACCTAATAGTAAAATTGGTTATTCCGATCTATCAGGCTCTAAAATGGTGGTAGGAAACCTCGAAGTCCGTATTCCTTTTACCGGACCAGAGAAATTGGCTTTATTGCCATCAGGATTTTTATTCTCAGATTTGAACTTTTTTATCGATGGGGGATTAGCTTGGAGTAATAACAGCACAATAAAATGGGATAAGAAAGAAGAGGATAAGATTGTTGAATCAATTAATGGTGCAACCTATGAAATTTACGATCCGAACGTTACGATGCCTGTTTTTAGTGCAGGGGTGTCTATGCGCATTAATTTATTTGGTGCCATGATATTAGAACCATATTATGCAATTCAACTGAATAATCCCACGCGGGAAAAATTTGGAACCTTCGGATTAAACTTTGCTCCAGGCTGGTAGTCTAATCCATACATGCAAATAGATTTAGTGTAGGTAAGGTTGTTGAGGTCGTTGTTTACTGCTTAGGCGTAGACAGCGACCTTTTTTGTAATACCAAATGCTGTCTTCGGACTAAGACTTAACCAATTTGGATTTTTTTGACGAATTATACGTTCCCGAACAATTCGACCATAACTAGATAATTCCATTTGTCTTTTTTGTGCATCTATCAAATTATTGAACCTCTCAATTAAAACAATTCGATTTAAATAAGTCTGGGGAGATCTCCCGTTTTGTATGGATAAGTTTAAATCATTTTTCAATACAGATAAATCTCCGGTAACTCCCGATTCTAGGAATCTTCTGTTTGGGTCCGTTGTAATATAGGTGTAATAAGTGCTCATACGCTGATGTAAACTAAAATATTTGGTTATATTAAAATATTATACTAACTTTATTGGCACAATGTTACTAATAAAATTAGTTTTAAAAAAATAAATTTTAAAAATTCATGTCAAATATTGCATCAAATCTTAAGTTTCTCCGAAAAAAAAAGAGATTAACTCAACAAAAATTTGCTGATCTCCTTGAAATAAAGCGTGCTTCAGTTGGTGCGTATGAAGAGAATCGAGCTGAACCAAAGTATTCTCTACTAAAAAAAATAGCTGAGTTCTATGAGCTCTCTATGGATGAATTGGCCAATGATGAAATTGACGAAAAATGGAAGCCAACTCCTAAAGGCAATTCGTCTAATTTAAGAGTGCTGACTATAACAGTTGATTCTGAAAACAACGAGAATATAGAGTTCGTTCCTGTGAAGGCAAGTGCAGGTTATTTAAATGGGTATGGGGATCCTGAGTTTGTAAAAGACCTTCCTAAAATATCTTTACCTTTATTTAACCAGGGAACCTATAGAGCTTTCGAGATTAAAGGAGATTCAATGTTGCCGCTTCCTTCTGGTTCTTTTATCATATCAGAATATGTTGAAAATTGGCATAATATAAAATCAGGACATACTTACATTATAATTTCCTTAAACGAGGGGATCGTTTATAAGCGCGTTGCTCATAAATACAATGAAGGAAAGGGGTTAAAATTAATGTCTGATAATAAAACTTATGACCCATATTGGGTTGAATCATCAGAAATTTTGGAAGTTTGGGAGGCCAAGGCATTTCTAAGTACTGAACTTCCCCAAGCTGGTATAGAACCAACTTTGGAAGGTTTATCATCTATGATGGCGCAAATGCAAAAAACGATTAATTCTGTTGTTGAGAAAGGGTAATCCATTTTAGCAATACTAAATTGTTGTTTTGATTTTAATAAAGGATTTTGTATCTTTGTAATATCTGAAAGGAAGGGGGCATCGCATGCCCCCTTTTTTAATTCATTAATTAAAATTATGCAGATTGAGAATCGAGTAATCGAATTGATAGAGGAGAAAATAGCTGACAGAAGTGATTTATTCATTGTTAGCGTGAAGTTTTTAAAAAATGGTGTTCTTGAGATTTTATTAGATGGAGATCATGGAATTGCAATTGAGGATTGTGTTCAAGTTAGTCGCCATGTAGGTTTTCATTTAGAGGAGGAGAATGCTATTGAACAAGCGTATAGATTAGAGGTATCCTCACCAGGAGTTGATTCTCCACTTTTTTTAGAAAGACAATATCAAAAGAATATAGGTAGGGATGTTCACGTCAAATTGAATGACGGAAATAAACGCGAAGGAAAATTGTTGACCTCAAACGCTACTACTATAAGTATTGAAGAAAAAATAAAAGAAAAAGGGAAAAAGGTCGTTTTGCAACAATTGGATATCCCTCTCGATCAAATAAAGGAAACAAAGGTGTTAATTTCATTTAAATAAAAATGAGTACTAATATTAACTTGATTGACTCTTTTCAGGAGTTTAAAGATTTCAAGAACATAGATCGTCCAACGGTCATCACAGTTTTAGAAGAAGTATTCCGTAGCATGATTCGTAAACGTTTCGGAACGGATGAGAATGTAGACGTAATTGTTAACCCAGATAATGGAGATTTGGAGATTTGGCGCACGCGAGTTGTGATGGAAGATGGATTTTCTGAGGATGATGATCTAGAAATTGAATTAAAGGAGGCTCATACATATGATCCCGATTTAGAGGTAGGAGACGATTACATTGAACAAATTACTTTAGAGAGTTTCGGTCGTCGAGCTATATTAGCGGCTCGTCAAACTTTAGTGTCTAAAATCTTAGAACTTGAAAAGGACGAAGTCTTTAAAAAATATAAAGACCGTGAAGGGGAACTAGTTATAGGCGAAGTCTATCAGATTTGGAAAAAAGAGATTTTGGTATTAGATGAGGACGGAAACGAACTTATTCTTCCAAAAACTGAACAAATTCCAGCGGATTATTTCAAAAAAGGAGATAATATTCGTGCTGTAGTTCATAAGGTTGATATGATGAATAATAATCCAAAGATTATTATTTCTCGTACTGCGCCAGAATTTTTACAACGTTTGTTCGAACTTGAAGTTCCTGAAATTTTTGACGGCTTAATCACGATTAAGAAAATAGTTCGTGAACCAGGAGAACGGGCAAAAGTTGCTGTGGAATCTTATGATGATCGTATTGATCCAGTTGGGGCCTGTGTCGGTATGAAAGGCTCGCGTATTCATGGTATTGTTCGTGAATTGCGTAATGAAAATATTGATGTGATTAACTTTACAACAAATCATTCTTTATACATTACTCGTGCCTTAAGTCCTGCACGTATTACCTCTATCAAGCTTGATGAGGAAAATAAGACAGCTGCGGTTTATTTAAAACCGGATCAAGTTTCCTTAGCAATTGGTCGTGGCGGACACAATATTAAATTAGCAGGAAAATTGACAGGCTATGAAATTGATGTTTACCGTGAAAATGCCGAAGAAGAGGAGGATGTAGACATCGAGGAATTTGCAGACGAAATTGAAAGCTGGATTATCGACGAATTCAAACGCGTTGGTTTAGATACAGCAAAATCAGTATTGTCCTTAACTGAAGAGGAATTAGTTCGACGAACCGATTTAGAAGAAGATACAATACGAGAAATCGTTCGCGTATTACAAGCTGAATTCGAATAATGATTAATTCGGATTCCAGGGTTAACAATTTGTAAAAATTTGTTAAATCCATGTAAAAAAACATATTTTTGTAAAAGAAACTCATTTTATAGATAGTAGATGACAGAAGGTAAAAGTATAAACTTGCTTAAAGCGGCAAAAGAGCTCAACATTGGTATTGGTACAGCTGTAGATCATTTGGTGAAGAAAGGATTCGATGTGGATTCTAAACCAAGTACAAAGCTTAGTCCAGAGATGTATGGTGTTCTTTTGAAAGAATTTCAGGGTGATAAAATTGTGAAGGATGAAGCTAAACAAATTGTTATTGGCAAGATTCGCCGTGATGAGGGCCCGGCTACGAGCAATACTCAAACCAATCCTGAATCTACCGATGAACAAGAGAGTCCTTTAGAAGTAAAAGAGATTTTAATTAAGAATACTTCAATAGAGAAAGAACCTGTTGTAGAAGAATTAAAAAAAGAGCAAGAATCGCATTCTGCTCTAAAAGTAGTTGGAAAAATCGATTTGGATAGTTTCAAAAAAGGTAAACCAGCCGCTCCAAAAGAAGAGCCAAAAAAGGAAGTTGTTCAAGAACAAGCTAAACCTGAGGCAAAAAAAGAAATTGTAGAACCTGTAAAACAACCAATTGCTGAAGTTAAACCAGTTGAGCCTGTGAAGGTGGAAACTAAAAAACCAGTTGAAGTCAAGAAAACTGAAGCTCCAAAGGCTCCAGTAATACCTGCTCCAGTTGACAAGGTAAACCCAGTAAAGGTTGAAACTCCTGTAAAAGAAGAAAAACAACAGCCAGTGGTTGAAAAAAAACCAGAACCAGTAAAACAGCCTGAAACACCGGTTGTGAAACCTGAACCTCAGGATTCTGTAATCCGTGCTCGTTCAGCAACCCTAAGTGGTCCAAAGGTAGTAGGAAAAATACAGTTGCCTGTAGCAAAACCTCATAAACCTGTTGCATCCTCATCATCGAATGCAGGGAATGCAAATCAACACGATAATAAACGCAAACGTAAGCGTACGAATAAGCCAAATAATCCAACGGGTACGGCAGATGCGGGTAATGCTGGCAATGCCAATACTCCAAATAGACCGGATACTGGCAATCGTCCTGCTCACCCGGGAAATAATAATCGTCCAAATACGCCGAATAGGGGGGCACATCCTCATTCGAATAATGCGCACGGTAAAGGGCGTAACGATAGACACAGAAAACCAGATGCTCCTAAAGAAGAGCCAACAGAAAAGGAAATCCAAGATCAAATTAAGGCTACTTTAGCCCGTTTGAGTGGAGCTGGTAAGTCTGGTAAATTTGCTCAACGCGCTAAATTACGTCGTCAGAAACGTGATGATGTAGCACAAACTGCTGAAGATGCAGCTATGGAGCAAGAAATGATGTCCAAAATATTACGCGTAACGGAATTTGTTACAGCAAATGAATTGGCAAATTTAATGGATGTTCCTGTCACTCAGGTAATTGCTACTTGTATGAGTTTGGGCATGTTTGTGTCAATTAATCAACGTTTAGATGCTGAAACTCTTGCTATTGTCGCGGATGAATTTGGTTATAAAATTGAATTTATCAAACCAGAAGATGAAGAAATTGCAGAACTTGAAGAAGAGGACAACGAATCCAGATTAATATCTCGAGCACCAATTGTTACTGTAATGGGACACGTCGATCATGGTAAAACGTCCTTATTAGATTTTATTCGTAAAGCAAATGTAACTAAAGGAGAAGCTGGGGGGATCACTCAGCATATTGGAGCGTATGCCGTGAAATTAGAAGATGGGCGTAAATTAACGTTCTTAGATACACCAGGTCACGAAGCCTTTACCGCTATGCGTGCCCGTGGTGCACAAGTAACGGATATAGCTATCATCGTTATCGCTGCTGATGACGCTGTGATGCCTCAAACAAAAGAAGCAATTAATCATGCTATGGCTGCGAATGTACCTATTATATTTGCCTTTACTAAGGTCGATAAACCAGGAGCTAATCCAGATCGTATTCGCGAACAATTGTCAGCCATGAATATTTTGGTCGAAGATTGGGGCGGTAAATACCAAGCCCAAGAAATTTCTGCCAAGACAGGTGAAAATGTTGAATTATTATTAGAAAAGGTGTTGCTAGAAGCAGAAATGCTTGAACTAAAAGCCGATCCAGGTAAACGTGCGGTTGGTTCAGTAATTGAAGCAGCTCTAGATAAAGGGAGAGGTATCGTTACAACTGTTCTGGTTCAGAGTGGTACATTACGTGTTGGTGATCCAATTTTAGCCGGTTCACACTCAGGTAAAGTAAAAGCTTTAACGAATGAAAGAGGGGAACGCGTGAAGGAGGCAGGACCATCAGTTCCTGTTCAAATTTTAGGTATGTCAGGTGCGCCAACTGCTGGTGATAAGCTCTACGTGATGGAAAGCGAATCAGAAGCTAGATTGGTTGCCAATAAGCGTCTACAATTGCAACGTGAACAAGGAATGCGTGCTACTAAACACATTACTTTGGATGAAATTGGTCGTCGTTTGGCTATCGGAAACTTTAAAGAACTAAACATTATTGTCAAAGGTGATGTGGATGGATCTATCGAGGCGTTATCTGATTCATTATTGAAACTTTCTACGGATGAAATCCAAGTTAACATTATCCATAAGTCAGTAGGTGCTATCTCTGAATCCGATGTATTACTTGCTTCTGCTTCTGATGCAATCATCATTGGTTTCCAAGTTAGACCAACCCAGAATGCTCGTAAATTGGCGGAAAATGAGCAGATAGATATTCGTCTGTACTCAATCATCTATGATGCTATTGAAGAAATAAGGTCTGCGATGGAAGGTATGCTGGCACCTAAATTGGAAGAGAAAATAGTTGCGGAAGTTGAAATTCGTGAGGTTTTCAAAATATCCAAAGTTGGTACAATTGCTGGATGTATGGTTCGTGAAGGTAAAATAAATAGAAACAATGATATCCGTATAATTAGAGACGGAGTTGTTATTCTAACCGGAAAATTAGCTTCATTAAAACGATTTAAAGATGATGTTAAAGAAGTGTCAATGGGTTATGAATGTGGATTAAACATCGATCGATTCAATGATATTCAGGTCGGTGACATTGTGGAAGCATTTGAACAAGTAGAAGTAAAACGTAAATTATAATTTTATAAAAAATAAATAAACTATAATCTGGAAGGGAGATGAAAGAGTCTACTAGTTAATCCAGATTAAGAAACGACCAAGAAAATCCATGATTTTACTTGGTCGTTTTTTTTTCTTTTTTTTCACAATAACCTGAAAGTAGTTGTTTTGATTCCCTGGTAATTTATAGAACAACATAAGTTTGTTATTGCCAATAGAGGTTATCTATTTGAAAATATAATCAAATCATACTATCTTTAACACTATGTTCACATTCAAAATTTCAGAAATAATTCACCAACCTAACCAAAATATTTCTATACGATTTGAGGATCTTTCAAAAAAATTTCCAATTTATAAGGCAGGACAATTTTTAACTCTTACTTTTCTTTTTGGCGAAAGAGAAGTCAGAAGATCTTACTCATTTTCTAGTTCACCGGTCTTAGCAGAACCTTATGAAATTACGGTGAAACGTGTTGATAATGGAGAGATTTCAAGACTTCTTCATCATAAAACTCAGGTAGGGGATGAAATTCAGGTGCTTGAACCGCAAGGTATATTTTGCTACGAACCTTCTTTTGATAGCACAAAAACAATCTTTTTATTTGGTGCTGGTGTGGGCATTACCCCACTATATTCAATATTAAAAACGGTATTAAGCGCAGAGACTAAAAGTAAGGTAGTCTTAGTGTACAGCAATAGTTCAAAAGAACAAACGATATTCTATGAGGATTTATTAGAGTGGCAAAGAAAATACCCCGACCGTTTATATATTGAATTCATATGGTCTGATCGAAAAAACTTGTTAAAGGCTAGGTTAAACAGGGAATATATCATCGAATTGGTCAACAATCATGTGAAAAACTTAAATGATGGGATATTTTATACCTGTGGACCATTGTTTTACATGGATTTATGTCGATTTACTTTATTAGGAATGGGAATTCCTGATGATTCAATTAAAAAAGAAACCTTCCATTTTCCAGAAGAAGAAGAGGATGATGATGAGAAAGAGGAGGTTCCTGTTGATACCAGTACTTATGATGTTCTACTTAAATTCCAAGGTATAGAGTACCCATTAAGAATTCCTTACAATAAAACCGTGCTGGAGGTGGGATTGGAAAATAAAATTAAATTACCCTATTCTTGTAAGTCGGGAATGTGCAGTACATGTATTTCTCAGGTAACCAGTGGTTCGGTTCGTATGGATTATAATGAGATTTTGACGGATTCAGAGGTGGAAAAAGGACAATGCCTCATATGTACTTCTCATCCAATAGAAGATAATACCACAATCGAAGTTTATTAATACTATTCTGTATCAAAAAATCCTCGATTAAAAATAATAGCCTAGAACTGGGCAAATTTAATTCAATATAAATCGCTAAAATTCAAATGTATTAACGATTTATATTGAACGATTATTTATTTTAATGGATGGTTAACCCCCTCAAAAGTCATCTTAACAGGTTTAATAAATCCATTTTCGTCAAAATTCATTTCATCTACAGAAGTCTCTCTTTCATTAGCACCTGTTTTTCCAAGGGGTCTACGATGATAGACTATAAAATATTTATCTTTATTAGGAACCTTTATCACTGAATGATGACCAGCGCCTGTAGCTATTTTTGGATCCTGTTCAAGGATAGTACCAATGCGTTCGAATGGTCCAAAAGGGGAATCAGAAATAGCGTAAGCAACTTTATAATTTGGTCCTCCCCATCCGCCTTCTGACCACATAAAATAATACTTATTATTGCGAATAAACATAAAGGGTCCTTCAACATAGTTCTCTGGAGTGACTTCCTTATAGATTGAACCATCTTCAAACGGAACCAAGCTTTTAAAATCATCACTTAGTCGAACCACATTGCAATGCTTCCATCCCCCATAAAACATATAATATTGTCCGTCTTTATCTTTAAACACAAATTGATCAATTGGTTGGGCGCCATTTACAATTTTATTAATCAATGGCTTGCCTAGATGGTCTTTGTATGGCCCTTCAGGTTTATCCGCCACTGCAACACCGATGCCACCAATTTCGCCTTCATGTACGTCATTTGCCCCAAAGAAAAAATAATATTTACCATCTTTTTGGATAACGCTTGGGGCCCACATAGCCTTATTGGCCCACTTAACCTCTTTATTATCTAATATTTTTTCGTGTTTTTTCCAGGTCACAAGGTCCTTTGATGAAAAGGCATCAAAGAAAATTTGTTCCTCATAAGGAGCGGAGTAAGTTGGAAATATCCAATATTCATTGTTATAAACTATTCCTTCTGGATCAGCATACCAACCAGGGAATACGGGGTTTTGTTGAGCAAGTGCATAATGTGAAGAAAATAAGGCTAATGCCGATAAGTAATAATGTATTTTTTTCATTGCTAAAGGGTTTTATCAACCTTGAAATTAAGTATTTTTCTCGGTTAATCCTATCATTTAATCTTGGTTTATTTTTAATTTTTTTTTTAAGCAGAGGCAACGTTTTTCGTTTTCACTCCGTATTTGTAGTATAGACCCATTTAAATTAAATGTTATGAAAACAAAAAGAGAATTGCTAAAAGGTAACCGTTTTATTATGCTTTTGGCTATTATGTTTGTCTGCGTATCGATCTTTTCTTGCGGAAAAGATGATTCTGACCCTGAACCATCGAATATGGTAAACTATTCAGGTAATTTTGTTAAATCAAATGCACAAGTTACCACATCAGCTACGGGTAAAACAACTGCAAGCTATAATACAACCACTCGGGAATTGACCTTCAAGCTTACCTGGGAAGGATTAGGCAGTGTACCTGTGGGAATGCACTTTCATAATAATGGACCAGTTATCATTCCTATTGAAGGTTTTTCTGCTATGGTGGACGGAACATTTTCAGCTAAGGCTACATTAACAGCTGAACAGGCAGTAGATTTAGCTGCTGGGAAAATTTACTCTCAAATTCATACGGTAAATTACCCTGGGGGTGAAGTGATTGCTACTTTAACTAAGTCAGGTTCTTCAGGCGATAATACTCCTGGTAATGGTTATTAAATATGAAAGTGGTTATACTGATGCTTCTATTAGGCCTTATAGTCTATATGGGGTGTACTAAAATGGCTCCTGAATTTGAACCTGATGATACGCAAAACAATTGTGAACCGAAATTTCCTGATAAAAACGTAACCTATACTAATTATGTTAAGAGCGTCATTTCAAAATATTGCACCGAGAGTTGTCATAAGGGAGGTAACAGTTCTGGTCCAGGAAATTTTACCACTTATGAAGGATTAAAACCCTATATAGGAGATGTATTTTATTTTCGTGTTATTCAAGATCAAGCTGATATGCCATTAGGAAATGCTCCTTTATCAAAATCCATGCGGGATTCTTTAAACATATGGGTGCAGAATTGTGGCCCCAAAGGTTAACAGCTAAATTAACGAAAATGAAAGGTATACTGATTTACTTTTTTATAATGACATTGAGCCATACTTTGGTTGCGCAAGTTTTTATATCAAAAAAATCCGAATTTACTTTTTTTTCTGAGGCTCCCTTAGAAAATATTAAAGCTAAAAGTAATCAAGGAAAGTCGGCTTTGAATATACATACGGGAGATGTTTATTTTAAAGTGGGGATACGTTCGTTTCTTTTTAAAAAAGCATTAATGCAAGAGCATTTTAATGAAAACTATTTGGAAAGTGACAAATACCCCTATGCAGAGTTTAAAGGCACCTTGGAAAATGGATTCGACTTTGCTAAAGATGGAATTCAAACTGTGATTATTAAAGGAGTCCTGAAAATACATGATGTAAGTAAAGAATATACTGTCAAAGGCACTTTTGAAAAAGTAGGTGGGACCATTGTAGGTCGATCAATTTTCAATGTAAGAATTGCGGACCATCAAATAAAAATACCAAGTGTAGTGTTTCGAAATATCGCCGAGGTAGTTCAGGTAAGTGTATTTGTTGAATATGTGATCATGAATAAATAAGATTATTATGAAAGCTATTATTTTTGTGTTCCTTGTTTTAATCCAGTTAGGCCCCCTAATTGCGCAAGATAATTTAAGTAAATTGTTTCAAGATTCTGTTTCAGAAAAAGAACACTTACCCGTGATCTCGACTTTTAAATCTAGTCAGATTATAAACGCCCAAACCAATGAAACCATACATAAGCATGACTTGTTACTTATAGTTGGTCATCGATTCGGCGATATGGCAGGGGAAAATGGGGGAGTTAGTAATTTTTTTGGGCTGGATAATTCAACTGACATACTTATTGCATTTGATTATGGAATATCCGATAAATTAAGCGTCGGATTGGGTAGAACAAAGGGGGCGGCTAATGGAGTCAATACAGATCATAAACAATTGATTAATTTGAATATGAAATATAGATTATTTCATCAAACTACTGATGATTTCATTCCGGTATCGGTTACTTTGTATGGAAATAGTGTATTATCAGCGATGAAAAAATCTCAGGTAGGAACTTCGGATGCAAATTTTAAACAATTTGGAGATCGCCTATCTTATTTGGGGCAAATAATCATAACCCGAAAATTTAGTGACCGATTCTCATTGGCCTTACTACCAACGTATGTAAGACGAAATTATGTATCATTTATGGATATGAATAATATTTTTGCTCTGGGGATAGGCGGAAGACTGAAAGTGACTAAGAGGATGGCATTGGTTATAGATTATTTCTATCCTTTTAGGAGTAAGGATAGCAAAAATTATTTTGAAACAATTAAGGAATTTAAATTCTACAATCCATTAGGTGTCGGGGTTGAAATAGAAACGGGAGGACATGTTTTTAATGTAGGTTTTACAAATGCTACAGCAATACTGGAAAATCAATTTTTACCAAATACAAGTACTAGTTGGTTAAAAGGGGGTTTTAGGTGGGGATTCAGTATCACTCGTACATTTTCATTAGGTGCTAACAAAAATGACTAACTATATGTTATAGAAGAATTATATGATTCAGTATTGATTTCTAAATGATCGAGGAAAGATTGAAGCAACTAATTCAGGGTTGTAAAAAACAAAATAGAAATTCCCAGCAACTGCTTTACCAAGAGTTCTATAGCTTTGCTATGAGTATATGTTTGAGATTTGTGAGTAATCGATATGAAGCGGCTGAAGTCCTAAATGAAGGCTTTTACAAGGTGCTAACGCATATTGAAGAATACGACGAATACAGATCTTTTAAAACATGGCTTAGTAAAATAATGTACAATGCATCCATTGATTATTATCGATCAAATGTTAAAAACAATCACTTGATGGAATTGGATAAAGCGACGGAGGTTGAAGTCGATGCTGACATTGAACAAAAGTTGGATTATGATGATTTATTGTCTATGGTTCAAAATTTATCTCCCTCTTATAGGATCGTATTTAATTTGTTTGCCATTGACTCTTATTCGCATGAGGAAATTGCGAAGATGTTAGGTATATCCGAGGGATGTTCTAGATCGAATTTGCATAAAGCTAGACAGAAACTAAAACATATGTTGAGCATTCGGCACTCGGAAAATAAAAACTCTGGAATGGGAAATATGAATATATTACCGATTAACCAATTTGACATTGATAATTTATTTCACAGAAATTTCTGGATGTGATGGGCAAAAAAACTAAAAAATTAGATGAATTGTTTCGGGAAAAACTAAGTTCTGATAAAAAAGTTTTTTACTATAATAGGCACGATTGGGAGTCTTTGGAGCAAAAAATAATAGCATGGAGGAAAGAAAAAAGGAAAGTAATTTTAATGAGAGCAGTATTAGGTGCTGCAGTAATTTTATTAGTATGCTTTTTATTTTGGAAAGTGAAAATTGATGAAACAAAGTTAGAAAGTGTGCAACTCAGGTTAAATACGGAAAATGGTAAAATTGACTCTTTAGGTCCCTGGCCGAACCAAAATACAGAAAAACCTAAGCAAACAGAAGATTTAAAAAACGAAGTTATAACTGGGGATATTAAAAGAACATTTACACATTTGTTTACCGAGAATAGAGATTTAAGGAGTTTAGAAAAATCTAGCAAAATTACCCTAGATTCTAGATTATTATCGAAAATTCTGACCAATAGAAGGCTAAATAAGTTAAAATCAATTCAAGTACCTAAACAGGAAATGATTGATTTAATTTATGATGAACGTTTGATGCTTTCTAATCTATCATTTAACTCCGAAAGGCCAGAAAGTAACCAATCAAGAAAGAATGTCGTATTGAGTGTTCATGCTGCACCATCGTTAAATGGAGTTGGAAGTTTTAAAAATGGTGAATTTGGTCGTGATTTAGGTTTTTTGATTTCGGTTGATTTAACAAGAAGATTAAAAATTAGTACTGGAGCAATATATACTAAAAAGACCTATGGGGCAGATTTTAATTCAAATACATATTCGAGCAAGGATAATTTAAGATCTTTCAAGGTGGGATATGGTAATAATTACCCAGTTGAAGGCACTAATATCCTTAATCCCCAGGCTGTCTATGCTGATTGTAGAGTTTTGGATATTCCCTTGAATATTGAATATTCTTTAGTAAAGAAGGGAAAGAATGAGTTGAGCGTTGGTACCGGATTGTCCTCTTATATTATGATGAGAGAAAAATATCAATTTCAATTTGATGATCAAACAAGTACTAATTCAAAGACAATCGATATTAGAAATGAAAATAAACATCTATTGAGTATCGTTAACCTAAAGGTAAGTTACACAAGGAAATTAAATTCCAAAATTGGTATAAGTGTAGAGCCATTCCTTAAAATGCCGGTTACTGATATAGGTTATGCCAAGATTAAATTACAATCAGTCGGTGTGGCCTTAAACGTTAATTTTACTTTAAAGCCTAAAAATTTTAAAAAAAAATAGAGGCAAACTTGTTGAAGCCTTCCCCCATTTTTTAGATCTCCCTTGTTTTTCAGACTATTTTTATGATACTATTTTTCCGGATAGGCTACGGTTACATTGCTAATTTTCCAACCATTTTCCGAGTTACAAAGGGTAACATAATCGATTCTTTGAAATTTTTCATATGTTGAAACTACTTTGACTATACTACAATCTTCATTTTTTTCTACGAAAGAATATTCAGTTTCACACAGAGTCTTTATATTCTTTAGAGATTTTAGATGGTTAATTAATTGTCGTTTATTTACAGATTTACTGTTCGCATTATTAGGACTTGATTGTTTAAAATCTTCTGAAAATAAATGATTCAACAATTCAGTTTCCCCTTGGGTAGTCGCGTTAATGTAATGATCTACAATGGTCTCGACTTTTAAAAATTTTACAGGGTCTGATTTTTCTAAACTAAATGCGAATGAGCCGATTAATGTAAATACTGCTGTTGCGATTAATGTGATTAAAGTTTTCATGATTATAATTATTTAGTGTATGATTATTTAATTGTATGCTTCAAAAGTATATCAAAACATAATCGGCGACTAGATAGATTAGGTGTAGCATGAAAATAATTCGGTAAATGTTGAGAAATAATCGGTAAAATCTCGTTTTAGATTCACCCGTTTCGGTGAATAATTATTATTTCGAATTAATCAACAAAAATTGAGGGTTTAATATCTCCTCCGATTTTGGAATAAGAAGATGACAGACTCTTTTAACCAATTTTAAAAGAAGTCATTGTTAGGGCACCAGCCACAGCTGCATCATTAAATATTGTCAAATTTTCATTTTTTTCCTGCAAAGCTAGAGCATAAATCATAGGTAAATAATGTTCAGGAGTTGGAATTGCAAGTGCGAACTCTTTACCTTGTTTTTCATATTCAATTAAAGGTTTATGATTTGATTCATTGATATAGGTTTTCATTTTTTCATTGGCGATTTGCGCCCAATCAAAAGCATAACCTACAACATCTAAATGTTGCCATGATACCATTCCTAAATTATGGACGTTATTGCCTGAACCAATAATAAGAACTCCTTTGTTCCTCAGACTTGCTAACTCTTTTGCTAAAGCATAATGCTGGGCAGGAGATTGTGTATAATCAATACTCATTTGTATTACAGGAACATCCGCATTAGGGTATAAATGTTTCACAACGGACCACGAACCATGATCCAGCCCCCATTTGTCATCCAAATGGACCTCTGTACTGTTAATTATTTGTTGAACAGCTTCCGCTAAGACAGGTGACCCCGGCGCTGGGTATTGAACATCAAATAATGCTTGAGGGAATCCCCCGAAATCGTGTATGGTGCTTGGGTTATCCATGGCTGTTACATAGGTACCTTTAGTCTCCCAATGGGCTGATATTACTAATATCGCCGTAGGTTTTTCTATTTCCTTGCTGATAGCCTTAAAGCCTTGGACAAATTCATTGTCCTGTATTGCATTCATTGGACTACCGTGACCTAGAAATAAAACAGGCATCCTGGAGGTTGAATTCAAACTATCAATAAATTTGTTTAATGATCTCAATTTTCCAGATACATCTATTTGTTCTGACTTAGAACTGATTGTTAAACGTTGGTTTTTATTAGCCATTTTTTTATATCCTTTCTTTTACAATACAAAGGTCAGGAAGAATTTTTAATCTCTGATATGATAATTTGGTAAAAAGGTATGAAAATTCGGAAAACTAGCTAATTATATTAATCATTTCATCTCTAAATTCAGACGGCGTTTGCCCGGCTTTTTTTTTAAAAACGCTTGTAAAATAGGCTTTATCTGAATACCCAAGTTCGAATCCAATTTCAGATATAGTTTTATTCGTTGTAATCAGTAGGTTTTTTGCTTCAATCAATTTCCTGGTTTCAATAATTTCAGACACCGATTGCTGTAAGATGCTTTGCGTAATACTGTTGAGATTCCTAGCACTCATAAATAATTTTTCTGCATAATAACTCACCCCAACTGGTCGATGATAGTTGTCTTCTAAAATGGTTAAAAAATTTTTAAACGTGATGTCTTGATTTCTGAATAGTTGTTGGCTATCTGGTTGTTGCGTTTTTCTTTCCGCCTCAATCATGGTGAACAACGCGTTAAGTAATTCCCGAACGATAGAGAGCTCTGGCTTTTTCTGCTGCATTTCTTCATAAATCATTTTTGAAATTTGATCTAGACGATTGAAGCATCTACTGTTTTTGAACGTAAGATTCGCTTTATTATGAAAGGATCCATACAAATTGAATGTAGTCTCCGGAATAAATTCGCTTTTAAACCTCATAACCCATAATTCACATTTGCCCTCAATGACGCTGGGAACAACTTTATGAATCTTTCCTTTGCTGATAAAACATGCAAATGGTGCCCTGTATACATTTGATTTGAAATCTATAAAATGTTCAATTTTTCCTAAGACTCCAATGATTAGTTCTTCATAACTGTGGTTATGAGGTTTGTTGATCTGGGATTGAATAGCGAGCACATCATCTTGGCTTATTTTAATGATTTCAAATAGGTTTTCCATGATTTTTCCATCTTACTGTTCTAAATTTCTGATTTTTTATTGAAAAACCTAGTAATTCTAGAGAAGGTTTTATGAATCATGATTTTATCAAATTAG